>PAQH01000038.1 GCA_002709225.1 Planctomycetaceae bacterium | reverse complement strand
TCAGATTGGTCAGGCCCTTAAGGTGCACCAGCCCCGCGTCGGTGATCTGGGTTTGAGAGAGTGTGAGTACCTCCAGCTCGGTTAATTGCTTTAGACGTACCAGTCCCGTATCGGTGATGTTTCGACAACCATCAAGGTGAAGGTTCTTCAGGTTGGCCATCTCCTTGAGATGTACCAGTCCCGCGTCAGTGACCTGGGTGAATCGAAGGTTGAGGGTCTGCAGGTCGGTCAAGTCTTTGAGATGCGCCAGCCCGGCGTCGGTGACCTTGGTGTCGCAAAGGGTGAGGCTCTCCAGCTGAGTTAGACCCTTGAGATGTATTAAACCTGCGTCAGTGATTTGGGTTCCGTCGAGGTAAAGCCATTCCAACTTGGTTAGCCCCCTGAGATGCACAAGGCCCGCGTCGGTGATCTGGGTATCCTTGAGGACGATCCACTCCAAGTTGGCCAGTCGTTTAAGGTGGACCAGTCCGGTACCGGTGACGTTGGTACCTTCGAGCCAGAGGTGCTTCAGGTTCGTTATGCCCTTGAGGTGCACAAGCCCGACGTCGGTTGCCTTGGTATAGGAGAGGCTAAGTGTCTCTAGTTTGGTCAGCACCTTGAGGTGCACCAGCCCCTTGTCGGTGATCGGAGTTTTGTACAGGTAAAGCCATCTAATATCGGTGAGCTCTCGGAGATGCACTAACTCTGAGTCGATGATCTTCTCGGTATTATGTGAGATCCCTTGGGGAAATCTAAGTGTATTCCCCCGGATCTCGGCCCCCAAGTTTCTTAACGCGGACCTTGCCTTTCTTTCGTCGCGCTCCGTGAAATATTTTACAAAACTGTCGAGGTGTGGAACCTGCGAACACCCGACGATTCCCATCACCAGCAGCAGACCCAGCAGACGTTTCATGTTCAGCTCTTTCGCTTGGCGTATCGAGATGTACTCAACACACCTAGAGCCCACCGAGGGCAGTTGGGTGCGCAAAAGGGGGGATGTACGCGTCTTGCGCAGCGACGTGCGGCCAGCAACCGGGCCCGCACCGGCGGCAGGAGGGGCGGCGGGGCTACTGGCACTACTTTAGTTCCGGTGGTTTGGTGATAGGCGCAGGTCCAGAGCACATGTGCCAGAAGCTGGAAATTGTAGGTGTGGAGACAAATCAGGAGGTGCAGACATCCAGTCAGGGTGCCACCGAGAGGTTAGTGAGCCATCCCTACCCACAGGAAATACAGGAGACATAGACAACAAAAAAAAACAGACGCGCAGGCAAGAATTCTCGCGTATTTTTCGACGCGTGGGCTTGGGTAGCAAGCCACGTGTGAGTAGGGAAACAGAAATACCGATCGGACGAGAGGCCCAATAGCCCAAGGAAAAAAGAAACCTGTTGCCATTATCACAATCAAAAGCAGACCCCCTGTGTCGTTGACGGTCGTTCCTCTGGCAAAAGATCCCTGAAGAGCAACACACACGAAAACCCCCAAAAAACCTCCAAGACACGCTGCAGGGAGTCCCAGCACTAATTTCAAGTACACACCTAAAACAACCACCCAATCTGGTTGCGAACCTAAGCCTCCATTTTTTCGGCACACGACGGCTCTCCGAACTTCCTGCTGCGTGGGGATCTTCACTCGTGTCTAGAGCCCATCGACTTGGTTAGGGTGTGTAAACTTCGAGAAGTTTTACACTCACCTTGTGCGTGCGGCTGACGCGCAAAAGGCGCGCCAGCCTCTATATTGATGGTGTTCGGATACCGCCAACCGGAAAAACTGCGCAGACATCGTCCGCTGGATCTGGTGATGGGATTGGTCCGGTGTGGGGGTGGGTACTCACATGAAACGAAAACGGCGTCGTCAGATCAGCCACCTGCTCAAGTTACTGACGTGGACCCTGTTGCCGCGTTGGAAAAGCTGGGAGCAAAGATCAAGCGGAATGAACAAGGCGAAATTGTCTAGGTTAACCTCCGGGGCAATAAGAAAACTACGGACGTCGGACTGGTGCATCTCAAAGAAAATACCCAATCTGCGAAATCTCGAATTGAAGCTTTGCCAAGGCGTCACCGCCACCGGACATGTTCTATACTGGTGGCCGCAGGCATAAGACGGACATCGGACGAACTTGACACACCCGGGAGGATAGAACGTGTTGCGTTTCTGCACCTGCTTCTTGCTGTTGGGCCTGTTGCTGTTGGGAGCCGCGCCGGCGCGCCCCGACGAGCCGCAGTTCGCGCGCGATGTCAAGCCGATCTTGATAGCGCACTGCTGCAAGTGCCACGGGCTCGAAGCACGCCAGGCCGGACTCGACCTGCGGACGCGGCGTTTGCTGTTGCGCGGTGGAGACCAGGGTCCCGCGCTGGACCTCAATAACGGTAAAATGAGCCTGATCTACCGCCAGGTGGTCAGCCGCAACATGCCGCCCGATGGTGAACTCGACCTCACGACTGCTCAGATCGAGACGATACGTCGCTGGGTCGAAGCTGGCGCGCCGCCGCAGCAAACTGATGCGACAGAGTCCGGCCGCGATGGATTCCTGGTGTCGGATCGAGACCGTCAATTCTGGGCGTTTCAGAAGCTGCGCCGTGTCGGTGTTCCCCCAATTGACGGCACCGATCGACCGGCGACTTCCATCGACCGATTCGTCTCAGCCAAGTTGGCAAAGGTCGGCCTGCGGCTGGCGCACCCAGCAGCCCCAGCCACCCTGATCCGGCGAGCGCAACTGGATCTGGTCGGACTTCCGCCCGAACCGACGGAAATCGAGAGGTTCGTCGGCGACCGATCGCCGGACGCCTACCAGCGTCTGCTCGATCGGTTGCTGGCGTCACCCCATTTCGGCGAACGTTGGGGTAGGCACTGGATGGACGCTGTCGGATACAGTGAGATCCGAGGGACCGACTTCGACGCGGCCCTCAATCGCAACGGCGACTACATGTCCGGAATGTGGCGGTACCGGCAGTACGTTATCGAATCCCATAACCGCGACAAACCTTTTACTCGCTTCATCACCGAACAACTCGCCGGGGACGAGTTGCTTGATTGGCGCAACGCAGATCCCCATTCCGAGCGAGTCAACGAACTCCTGGTCGCGACGAGTTTTCTGCGAATGGCCGTCGACTTGACCTGGGATCCACCCGACAACACCGCATTCACGCGTTTCCGCGTGCTGCATCAGACTGTGGCGACCGTCGCGGGTAACCTGCTCGGTTTGTCGCTCAAATGCGCCCGATGCCACAGCCATAAATTCGACCCCGTTCCCCAGCGCGACTACTACCGCATGCTGGCGCTGTTCACACCGGCCTACAACCCGCAGACATGGGTGCTGCCCGCCGACCGCGACCTCACACGGGGCAATGTCAAAATTCACGCAGTGTACGACGTGGGGCCACCACCGGAAACGTACCTGCTGCGCCGCGGTGACCACACCCAACCCGGGCGCGCCGTGCAGCCGGGATTCCTGAGCGTACTCTGCGATGACGAACAGCAGGCCACCCAGCTCACGCTTGAGCCGATCGGTGCCACCAGTGGGCACCGGCTGGCGCTAGCGCGCTGGCTCACAGACAGCGAAGGACGAGCCGCCGCATTGATGGCCCGTGTGCAAGTCAACCGCGTCTGGCAGCATCTGTTCGGCGTCGGGCTGGTGAGCAGCTCGGATAACTTTGGCCATCAGGGCGCCAGACCGACGCACCCGAACCTGCTCGAGTGGCTCGCGACGGAATGGGTCAACACCGGCTGGCGTCTGAAACCGCTGTTGCGACGGTTGATGGGTTCGGCAGTCTACCGGCAGGCTTCGACAGACGCACCGTCTGGCCGCGATCGCCACCCTGCCGCCGTGGCGGATGCGCCGCTCGCCCGGATGCCGGTGCGGCGGCTGCCATCTGAGATCATTCGGGATGCCATGCTGGCCTGCAGTGGGCGAATGGACCGTCAGATCGGTGGGCCGTCGATCAATACTGAGGCGCAACCGGACGGCAGCGTCCGCATTACCAGCGACAACCAGCCGACCCCCGGCAGTCGCTGGCGGCGGAGCGTCTATCTGCTGGCGCGGCGCCGCTGGTTTCCAACGGTCCTGGGTGTGTTCGATCAGCCCAACATGGGGGATCATTGCACGCGCCGCGAAAGCTCCACGATCGTCCTGCAGGCGTTGACAATGCTAAATGACCAGTTCGTGATGGAGCGGGCCGATGATTTTTCTCGACGCGTGTTTCACGAAGCGGGACCTGCGACCGAGGATCGCATCGGGCTGGCTTTTGCGATCGCGCTGGGCCGCGCGCCGTCGGCGCGAGAACTGGAGTCCTGCCGACAACTGATCGCGCGGCAGACCGACCGGTTTCAAGCCGCGGGCGCTGCACACGTCGATCAAAAAGCGCTGGCGTGTCTGTGTCACGTGCTGTTCAACACGAGTGAGTTCTTGTACGTGGAGTGAAAACCCGGCTGGCGGGCAACGCCTGCCAGGCAGCTGCTACGTTCGACTGACGAGACCAATATGCATTCTCTTTCCCTACAGCAACCCTCGCGGCGACGCTGGCTCCGCCACGCCGGTCTGGGTATCGGCGGTCTGGCGCTGACTTCGCTATTGCAGGCCGAGATCGCTCCTGTCCACGGGGCGGGGCAATTCAATCTGCGGCCCAAGGCTCCCCGCTTGCCGGCCCGCGCCAAGTCGGTGATCTTACTGATGCAGAACGGCGCGCCCTCCCAGATGGACCTGTTTGACCCCAAGCCCGAGCTGACCAAACGCGACGGCCAGGTCCACTCCGAAAAGGTCGAGACGTTTCAGCAGGGGAGCGAATCGAACACGCTGCTGGCCACACCGTTTCGGTTTCGCAAACACGGCGAATGTGGAATGGACTTTGCCGAACCATTGCCACACATCGCATCCCTGGCCGATCAGTGGTGCATGGTCCGTTCAATGCACACCGATCACAACAACCACACCGAGGCGATGGTGATCTTCACAACTGGCAAATTCCTGCCGGGCCGGCCGACGCTGGGGGCCTGGACCACCTACGCGCTCGGTACCGAGAACCAGAATCTGCCCGCGTACATCGTGCTGCGCGACCCGAACGCCTACAGCACCAACGGCACCCAACTGTGGCAAAATGGCTGGCTGCCGGCGCTGTACGGCGGCACTGAGTTTCGTTCGACAGGGGATCCGGTGCTCAACCTGCGACCTGCCCTCCCGCAGCCGGCGGGCGTCCAGCGAGACAACTTGCGTCTGCTGGCAGAACTCAATCGAAATTACCTGTCGCGGCATCCGGGTGAACTGGAGCTCGAGGCGCGGATCATCAACTACGAGGTCGCCGCCCGCATGCAGTTGGAGGCCGGGGACGTTTTGGACGTATCGCGCGAGTCCTCGTCGACACACGCGCTGTACGGTCTGGACAATCCCGTGACGGCCGGCTACGGGATGCGCTGCCTGTTGGCCCGCCGACTGATCGAATCGGGTGTGCGGTTCGTGCAAATCCACCCACCGGCCAAACCGAGCAACCAGCCGTGGGACTCGCATTCCGACAGCAAACTCGATATCGAGAAAATCGCGCCACAGGAAGACTTACCGTCGGCGGGCCTGGTCAAAGACTTGAAACAACGCGGCCTACTTGATGAAACCATCGTGATCTGGGGAGGAGAATTTGGTCGCTTACCCGTGAGTCAAAGGACCAAGGGTCGCGACCACAACCGCAACGCATTCACGATCCTACTGGCCGGAGGTGGATTCAAACCCGGGTTTACCTACGGCGCAACCGACGACTTCGGCTATCGTTCGGTTGAGGATCGCGTCTCGATTGCCGATTTTCACGCCACCTTATTGCGGCAACTGGGACTCGATCACCACGAACTCGCGTACCAGCACCTCGGCCGCGATGAACGGCTGACCGATCCGGAGGTCACCGGCGCCCAGGTGGTCACCAGGCTGACCACGGATTGAGCCGGCCGCGGTACAAGAGAAGCACTCTGTCACCGACTAGCCCTGCGGTGACTCCCCGCCGCCCCTCCTGCCGCCGGTGCGGGTCGGGTTGCCCGGCTACGAAGATCTGAGCGAACGGATCACTGCCTGGCCGCTGCTCTGTTCCGATCGCAGGGTGGCCATCGTGGCGATTGTGCAGTCGGGGAGAGTGACAGAGGACGCGTCACCACGACGATTACAGCAGTTCGGGAAGCGCCGTGTGCGCGCGGTCGACGAGGTGCAATGGACGTCCTGACAGGTCCGTGCCGGTGAGACGCGATGGGTCCAGGCCGCAGCATTTGTAGATCGTTGCAAAAACTTCACCCGTATAGGTCGGGCGTGAGATCACTTCGCCACCGAGGCGATCTGTGCCACCGATGATCTGGCCGGTCTGCATTCCGCCGCCAGCAAGCAGGGCTGAGTTGACTCGCGGCCAGTGATCGCGGCCATCGACCCCCTGGAGCGTCGGTGAGCGACCGAACTCGCCCCAGGCGAGGACCGACACGTCGTTCTGCAATCCTCGGTTGTGAAGGTCAACCACGAGATTAGTTAGCCCGCTATCGAGGATCGGCAGCAGCTCGTTTCTCTGACGTCGAAAGTTGTACTTATGCGTGTCGAAGCCGCCGATCGAAACCATCACATAGCGAGCCCCGGCTTCGATCAGCCGCCGGGCCGACAGAAACTTCTCGACATGCTGCCAGTAACGGGGAGCCACGCCTGTTCGAAACCGCTCACGGTCCGCCTGGACGGCAGAATCTCTGTCCAGGGCAGTTGCCAGGGCAGGCGATGACAGCACGTCATAGGCTTTGCGATGGAACTCATTCGCGGCGGTAACGTTGGTCAGGGCACGGGCGGAAGTGCCTGCATTGCAAAAGCTGCTGGCCAGCTGCAGTCGTTGATCTAGCCGGGACAACGGCAGCGACTCGTTGGGCGTCATGTCGGCGAGAGCGCCCCGTTCCGGCTTGAAGAGCTGGTATGCCGGCCCGAAAAATCCGCCGCCGGTCCTCGTGTAGGGCGAAAGAGTTATCGAGGTTGGAACGCCGACCCGGCCCCGCCCGGCAAACTTCTGGATGACGGCTCCCATCGAAGGCCATCCGCCAGCCGGTTCAGTGGGACGGTTCCGACGCCCAGTTTCGCATTGGTACGACGTGTGCACGCCGATGCTGTCGACGATCGATCGCAACACAGCGAACCGATTCATCTGTGTCGCAAGCTGGGGCAGATGCTCACTCACGTTGATGCCCGGCACGTTCGTCGGGATTGGACGGAATTCACCGCGAATCTCGACCGGCGCGTCGGGCTTCATATCCCACGTATCGATATGCGATGGTCCCCCTTCCAAAAAGACCATCACGACCGACTTTGGACTCGAACCAGTGCCGGCCTCGGCCTCTGACTGGAGCAGGCGAAACAGCGGCAGTCCGCCGATCGCCAGCTTTACTCCCTGCAGCAGCTGTCGTCGCGGAAATCGCCGCGTCGGGCACGGATTCGGTTCCATCATTGGTAAGTCCTTGTGATGAACTACGTTTCATTCACGTGATCGTACACCAGCGAGTTTTGATGACAAGACTGAAATGCGACGGTCGGTCAGCTCACCCAGTCAGTGGTGATGCGCGCAGGACCGCGTCCGCGACTCCCACTGAGGTCAGCTGGTTTTCTGTGTAGGGCGTGTTTCGTGTCCAGGGTCTGCGTTTCCAATGCGGCTCCGCCCTCCTGCAACGATCGGCTGGCAGCAGAGAGGCCGCGGAATTGGTCCAGGCAATCGATGGCGCCAGCGCCGAAAAATAGAGGCGGTGGAAGGCTGCTTGGTAATCTTGCAGCTGTCAGCGTCTTTTGCAGGTTGGCGGAGCCAGTATCGGTAACCTGGGTGCCCTGGACGTTGAGGCTTTTCAGGTTGGTCAGCCCCTTGAGAGGTACCATCCCCGCGCCAGTAATCTCGGTGTAGTCGAGGTTCAGTGTTTGTAGTTTGGTTAGCGTGTTTCGATGAATTAGCTCCGCGTCGGTAACCGTCGCGGAGCGGAGATCGATTCCAACGACGACGTCCTGTTCGTTCCGTTCGATATTGGCTCCTAGAGTTTGCAGCGCAGCGACATCCGGCTCCTCCCCCCGCTGATCGTTCCCACACCATCTACCGGCGAGTCAACTAAATCAGCATTCCATCCTGCTAAAAACGTAGCAGCTCGATGTCCACAGGTTTGGACTGGTGATTACCCGCGTCTAGCTGCTGGAAAACTCCCTTCTGCAAGTAACCAACACCGCGCACACGCCTGCGACATCTGATCCGCGATCAGACCACTGTCTCTCCCCACAACCGGACTCCCTAAACCTTCCAGCCGCACTTCCCCGACGATACGACCGCCAAGTAGAAGACGCCCTCAACTCCGCGTCTTGGTGCAACTCGTTCTATCGCCTCCTGGCTACGCCAGGAGGCGATGAAACGCTATACCTTAGAATGACACATTGCCCCGTCGGCAATCCACCGTTGGGTGAAAAGTCCTCTTGAAGTCAGTAGCAGACGGAAAACTCCTGAAAGCAGGTACCTCACGATGCGCACGTCCATGCTGGTCTTCATGCTGACGCTTTCTGCGACCCTGACTTTGCCGATCGGCGCGGTCGATGAGGCTGCGCCCCAAGCCATCGATGGCCGGAAACTGGTCTTGAAAAAGACAAACCACCTTCCCATCCAAGGACAAGTTCGCATCGACACGAAGGCGGAAATCTCTGTCAGCGACGACCAGACCGCCGTCCTGGTGGATCAGTGGAATGGCGGAAACATCTTCATCCCATTGACTCCCGACGTGGAGCGGATTCAGCCCATTCCTGTCCGCGGCTGGAGCCGTCCGATACTGATTCCGCACAGCGCGAAAGTTGTCACCAAGACGTGGGACTACGTGATGGTGAATGCTCCTCGTAAGGCNGCCATNAACCAATTGGCGGCGCTGCCGCACGAAATGGAAGAGGGCGACTGGATCGATCCGGTTGTCAGTCCTCGTGGCGACATTCTCGCAACGAGGCCAANNATCAACGAGTTGCAGTTTTGGGACCTCAAGACTCTAAAGCCATTNAGCGACCCGCTCCAACAGCCCGGCCGAGTCTCTCGAATCAGCTTTTCGTCGGACGGCAAGTACTTTCGGGTCTATGCGGGGGATCGTCTGAGCATCCTGCATCCGAGAACTGGCGAGAGAGTCGCGGGCCCGTTCCAAACGGGCCCGTTCCGATACTACCCTTATTCCCCCGGTATCGGCTATGAACGCCCGCGTCCTCGCGCCGCGTACGAGCCAGGCACGGAACGCATCGTCTGTTTTCAAAACGAGGGGAGGGATGCCAACCTGAGTTGCGAGGCAGTCGTTCGCTCGTTGAAAGGCAAGTCAGAGCCGGTCTCGTTCGAGCTTCCAGTGCATGCCTATCAGGCCAGTTGGATCGATGCGGATCACCTGCTGGTCCAGGCGGGGCGCCAACTTGAGACGAACTGGTACAACACTTATCCGCTGTTGGTCGTTTCGCTGCAGAACGAGGCGGCGAAGGTCACGCAGTGGCACCCCGACATAGACCACTATGGCATCGCTCCCGGCGGCCAGCACGTCGTCGCCACCATCCGGCGTGGTCGGGTCGGGCGAAGTGTGTGCTGGAAAGTCGGACGGCTGAAACCGCTTTGGACTGCCGCTGGCTGCTTCGCAGGTTTCGGAAAGGACGGCTGGGTGCTTACTCACGACCGCGGTGGGACGGCGACCATTCGTTCTGTTGAGACAGGGGCGGCACTGTGGGAACAGCCAGAAGTCATGATCAGCCAACCTCACGGCCAGCACGTCTGGCTGTTCTTGGAGCACAGTTTTCAGTCATGGAAAGCCGAATGGCGTGTTGCTGGACGGCCCGATGAGGAGTCCTCAGGGATTCGGTAATCACTCGTCAGCCGCGGCTGCTGGGCATCTGTATGACCAGTCTTCAAATCGCGATGACCTGGCAAGATTGCTTCTCCATACGGAAAACGTCCGGCACATCAAGCTGGCAAACATCCAGGCGAAGTCGATAATCATTCAAGATCCCAGGCCACAAATCCGGTGCTGTCGAACGTTGCCGCGACGAAGCTTCGCGGAGATGGCAGCGTGATTGAAGGCGATATCGACGGTGTGAAAGCCACCGCGAACGACTGATCAATCTACAGACACTGCCGACCGGCAATACCCAGATAACCGACGCGGGCTTGGTACATCTCTCGGCACGTGCGCACTTACAGAGTCTCAACCTCATGAAGACCAAAGTCACCGGCGTGGGGCTGGTGAATCACAAATCACTCCTCCCCCACGAATGTCGCGCTCGAAAGGATGCACAGACCCGTCGCTGGGTATCCGACATAGAACAAGTTCTCCGGGATCACCCGCTCGCTGACTGTGCCACGGGGCCGCGCGATTTCGGAGTACGAGCCGTCGAGGCTAGAATCCCACCGGGGCTCACCGAGGACGAATCCAAGGAGAGGCGCGTGAACCACCGCGCCGAATAGACGACTGCGAATACGATTCCGCCATTGCGATACCGAGACGCTGATGCCGCGATCCAGTGGCTCTGCACGGCGTTCGGTTTCGAGAGGCATCTGGCGGTGCCCACCGACCACGGCGGAGTGGCTCATGCGCAACTGTTTTTCGGAAACGGCATGAGCATGCTCAGTTCGGCGCGCGATGCTGCGTTTGGAACGCTCCAAGCACCACTCGGCAACGCCGACATGACGGTTTCGCAAAGTCCATACATCACCGTCTCCGATCTCGATGCGCATCATGCGCGCGCAGGCCGCCGGCGCGCGGATCGTCATGCCTCCAGCAGACCAAGACCACGGCGGGCGGTTTTATTGCTGTCGGGATCCGGAGGGCAATCTCTGGAACTTCGGCGGTTATGACCCCTGGGAATCGAAGTGACCAGATAGGGAGGTGCAAAACCATACGGAATTGACCGCCCACTGAAGCCGCTGGCGTGCTACGCTATGATCTCGCAGTTGGGCACGCCTGCTGCAGTTCGGCGACGCCCGTGTCGGTGACTTTGGTGTAGGAGAGGCTAAGTGTCTGCGGGTTGGTCAGCCCCGGGAAGTTCCGGGTGTAGCAAGGTTGTATTTGAGATGGCAGACGGCTGCTGTTCTCAGACACGTCTCAGAGATCTTTGAATACTTCCTGAAACGCTCGGTGCTGAAGCCGGCAATCCAAGGGCGGCGCGCGGAGAAAAGTTCGAAGCGTATCAAGCAAGGGGAGCTCTGCGGTCTTGAAGCGGAATTGCCCGCTCTCTGATTCTCTGGCCAGCCCAGTGTCTCACGCGTCTCGGTTGGTCTTGTTGAGTGGCGGCAGGAAAAGACCTGAGGGTGACGAGGCTGTTGACCACGCGCGCACTTTCCATAAATCGTCCAAGTTAGGCCCCGCTTCGGAACGTGAGGGTTGGGTGTCGCACCGCGCTCCGGACGCGAACCGTTTGCCAGCTCTCTCGGATCTCGAACTCTCTAGGGTGTGGTTAACGCACGACGCGGGATACGCATCCTGCCGTTCAACAGAATGATGTGTGATACCGCTAGTGGAGGAGCCGGTCCGTGACCCTTCGCCAGTCCCATACCGCTCGTTTCATGTGAACACTATTTGGCCACTACGTACTTCAAGATTTCCACCACTTGCTCGCTGGTCGTGGCCCAGGCCATCGCCGCAGCGTCCACCTCTTTGAGTGGATGAATGATGTCTTCGCTGTGCAACGTAATGTACGGCTTCCCCAGGGCTGCACAGTATCCCGCATCAAAAGCGGCGTTCCATTGCTTGTATTGTTCACCAAAGCGGATCACCGCGAGATCGCACTTGTGAATGTGGGTCCGTGTTCGGATCGCGTTGACCTTTGCCGACTGATGATCCCGCCAAAATGACTGAACTTGCTCCCCCAGCACATCACCTGCGGCATCACTGGCCTGATGATCCGTCACCGCGGAAGTAAAAGTGAGGGCCAAGCCCGCCGCTTGTGAACCGGCGATGATCTGCTGCCGCCAATCCGTATGTATTTCGCCAGATAAATGAACAATCCAATTCATCATCACCCCACGTTTTTCGGTACGCTTCAAAAACAATCACACTGGAGGACGACCACCCCAGCCCCGCTCGTCGGGAACGCTGGCCAACACCACACTTCGCCCCGCTGGCGACACTCAGGGCCGTTAAGGTGCATGAGCGAGTAGGCCGATATTGTGGTCGTCGGACGGGGGCAGGGCAAGGTTGGATGTGATCCGGCAGCGATCATTGATCAGCTTGGTAAACACCCTCGCGTGGTACAAACAAATGATTTTGGCCGTTGGTCGGTGAAAAACGGGTCGTTGCGGAGTTTGAGTCACGAGGAAAGTGAGGACGCCTTTGGCCGCGAGCTGGTGATTTGGTGGCACACCAAGCATCCGTGTGCAGTAGCAGCGCAACAACTTGTTGCCCTGCCCGACTTCACTAAGCAGCTCAGTGGTGTCCGTAACGATGTGCTGACAGTGGTCGCCGGTCACCCGCTGATAGTGCGTCTCGGCACTTAATACCGTGTTGCTGATCCATTGGCAGAAGACACGCAAAGGGAAGCTACCCGCCAGTTCGGTTTGGCGGCTGGCGAACGCGAATATATCGGCATTATCTGACGCGGTCTTTCCAGTAACGGGTCTACGTAGCGAGGTTGAGACACGTTTATACTGACCTCGTCGTCGGTGACTTTGTTCTGGGTATGGCGACCGTTCTCCGGTACATGTTCCTCCACTCCACTGTGAGTAATCACCATGGCAAGGTTTGTCACGCACCGTAAGTTGATACTAGCAACGGTCTGTTGGGGGGCTGTTGCGGTTCTTCAAGGTCCTTGCCTCGACGCCGAGGAAGCGATCCCGGTCCTGACACCCCTGGATGTGGGTGCCCGTTTGGAGTTGGCAGTCGATCCGCGTTGGATTACCTCCCTCGATGGCTTGAGATTGGTGCAACACAGACCGGTGCCGCGGGAAGTTGTGTTGTCGAGTCCCCCAGGCGTGGTCGATCCCAAGCGGCGTTCCTGGGAATCGATGTTCGGCTACGTGTCCGTGCTGAAAGACGGTGACTTGTATCGCATGTACTACCGCGATGCGCGTCCGAGCAGCGATCCAGACGGCCACGAGTTCTTTTGTTACGCCGAGAGCCGTGACGCCATCCACTGGACCAAACCCAACCTGAAGCTGTTTGCCATTCCAGGTAGCGACGATGGCAACGCGATCACGGAAGAGAACAAGGCGGAGCCAGGCGATGACGATCCCGATCATTTGCCATGTATTTCACACAATATGCGCCCGTTTATCGATCTGCGCCCTGGCGTACCGAAGTCGGAACGCTACAAGGCGCTCGCCGGTGGGTTCAACTCCAGCCGTCGGCCAGCCGGGTTCTGGGCGTTGGCGAGTGGCGACGGAATTCACTGGCGCAAGTTACGCAAGGAATGGGTGATCGATCGATCCCATTGGCCGCACGGCTCGGATTCGACGCCCGCCTGCACCCACTGGTCAGAGACCGAAGCGCAATACGTGGCGTACATCCGCATCCGAGTCAATCCGAACCGTCCCACTGAGGGCCGGGTCGGCGGGTTGCGCTGGATCGGGCGCGTCACGTCGAAGGACTTTATCCACTGGTCCCGGGTGACTCCGATGAAGCCACTGGTGACCGAACTGGATCCAGGCAAGATCTCGGGACGGAAAGTCCACTTTTATACGAACGAGACTCATCCTTATTTCCGCAATCGGCAGTTGCTGATCGCCTCCCCTGTACGTTTCTTTACCGGAACGGTGTTTTCGCAGGGAGACTTAGCCAGGATGCCCGCCGAGATCCAGAATCACCAGCGAGAACACAGCGTCGGTTATTCCGATGCGGTTTTGCTGACGACGAGACCCGGTGAGTTGTCGTATCTTCAACCGTTCGCCGAAGCGTATTTTCGGCCAGGACCAAATCCGCTTCACTGGGGCAACCGGTCCAGTTATCCTTACATGCGGTTCGTGTCGACGGGCGATGCGGAAATGTCCCAGTTCGCACGGCATGGGCGCGGTTCCTATTCTTATGTGCAGCGGTATTCGCTGCGCACCGATGGGTTTGCGTCGGTCAACGCCCCGCTGGCGGGTGGAGAACTGCTGACGCGTCCGTTGAAATTTACCGGCAATCGACTTGTGATCAATTTCTCCACATCCGGTGCGGGTAGCCTCCGCGTCGAGCTCCAGGACCAGGGCGGAAATCCGCTGCCCGGCTACACGTCCGATGACGCGGTGCGCCATGTCGGCGATGCGATTTCTCACACGGTCCGTTGGAAATCTGGCAGCGATGTCGGGCGATTTCAGGGCCGCATGATTCGGCTACGAATCATCATGCACGATGCCGACTTGTACTCGTTCCGTTTTGCCGGAGACGTCGCCAACGCAGAGTAGAGGAAGGGGCCGCGGCTTGTGGTTTGCAGCTTTCCCGGCCTTTCGAGCGCAGTTGGCGTGTGGCGGGCAGCCGAATCCTCGTCGGCGGCGGCAGGGACGAGGAAAGTCGAGGGCCCAGACGTCCTTTACATTGTGTGACGTTTGCGGGCAACGCGAAACGCGACGACTCGTCTCGCACGGTAGCCCGACGAGCATCCTTGTCATGTGTGTAAAGCGGATGATGTTAATCGAGATCGCCAAACAAATAGCTAAACGAAAAAACAGACTGCGAGAGAAGAGGGTTTATCCAATGGTAGGTGTGTATTCTGCGGTGGTGTTATGGATGGTAACCGGCCTTGTTGCGCCAGCGTTCGCCGACGCTCCGAATTGTCCCTGGCAATGGTTGGTGGGAACCTGGCAGATCCAGGAAGACTATGGTTTTAAGTCGAGGGTTGTTTGGAAGAAGCTGGCAGTCGGACAAGGGGCAACTGACATTTGGGAAGACGATGAGGGCAGCAAATTTACGGAGCTTATGAGTTGGGATGCAAACAAGAAACAGATTGTTTCAACCGGGTTTGGTACCAATAACGGGTATTGGATTATCAGATTCACCGAAGTAACAGGTAGCAAGCTGGCGGGTACCATGACGTACAGGACTCCTCAGGGAACGACCTCTGAGGGTGAATATGTACTCAAGATATGTACTCAATAAGTTAGGCAGTAACACCGCGAGATCTTATACAAAACGCGGAATCTAGATACCGGTGAAGTTGGAGAATTCAAAGGGAGATACAGCAGGACGGACTCACTCCAGCAGCAAGTGCGTGACCTGGTCGGTAAGAGAAAACACTACGCCCTTTACAAAGTGCGAAGTGGCAAGCACACGTAAGAGGCGGAAAGGTTGCGCGATCGAGCAATCGAATCGCATCCGACAAATGCCAGGCTATTCGCCGCGCGGGGAAAACTGTTTGCGAACCGCAATCGAGCCGCCGAAGCCGCCCGTGACGTTCAAGAGTTTGCGGGATTGGATGCGGATTCAACCAGTGAAAGCAACGAGTGTACGATTGCCTGGATGGACGGAGCGGCCGTACAACTAATGAAAGGGCGGGAACAAAAAGATCACCGCGTTTATATTCGCCAGATGCTATTGCGATTTGCAGCGACGAAGAACCCCGTGGTTGCGGAACGCATTTCCAAGGCGGCGCTCTTCGGAGCGGTTGATCCGCAAGACTTGCGGAAAGTTGTTCAACTCGCGGAACTCGCCAGCTCAACCCGAAAATATTACGAGCTGCGGGACCGCTCGATCCGCAAGTTGGAATCATTGCTTTGAAAAAAGAACAACGAAAAAGAACTGTTCGCCGCGACCATCGCATTCGCGTGTCACTTGGACACGGTCGGCGGGACGGAGTACTCTGCTGACTACCCTCAATTGTTGCAACATCATATTCGCAACAACACCGGGCCTGACTTTGTGGCGATGTGCGGTGTGGGTACATGCGGTGATATTAATCATGTTGATGTGGCGATTCGTGGTCAGGGAAGCGCCGAAGAGATTGGTGTGATGCTGGGTGAGACCGTCGAGAAACGACTGTCAGTCCTTTCGAGTGTCAATCAGCCATCTCTGGCCGTGAGGAGCGCCACGGTCAAAGCTCCGTTGCAGTCTTTTTCCGATGAGGAAATGGCGGAAGCTCGTGAAAACATGGAATTAGTCGACAGCAGCGAGTTGTCATTTCTAGAGCGTGTTCGCGCGTACTAGGTAACAGCTGTTGGAATGCGCTCAGGCAAGACACTGCCGCTCGAAGTGCAAGCTTTTCGACTGAGCCATGACGTTACCGTTGTTGCCTTGCCTGGCGAAGTATTCGTGGATCTTGGCATTGCCATCAAAGCCGATTCGCCGTTTCAGACTACGTTGGTCATCGAGTTGACCAATGACGCGCCTGGTTACATTCCAACAAGGAAGGCTTTCGCTGAGGAAAGTTGTGAAACCGTGAACTCCCGCGTGAAAACGTGTGGTGGTGAAATGATGGTGCAAGCAGCAGTTAGACTGTCGCGCGCGTTAGCTGCCGAGAGCGTGGAGAACAGGTGAGCGGGACGGTCGCTGTTGAAAATGGGCCTACGTTAAGCAGGGGCGCTAACTGGTCCGCCAGCGTTTTCATTACGCATTGGAACCGAGGCGGCTAGTTTCACTTGGTCACGCTCCACCATTGATCCCAACGGTCAGTGATTCGAGCCCAAAGTGGTTGAGTCAGCAGGCTGACAAGGAGGTCGAGTGCGTGAAGTGAGTCGCGTTTCTCGGAGGTTTTCATTTTCAGTGTTTTGGTCACGCTAGTTGACTCTGGCGAGTTCTTGGATCGCACGTAACTCACACACAAGTTACAAGTTAAAGAGACTGCGCATTGAATTCAGAATCCAGTGTTCGGACATGGCGTCAGCTGTGGTCCGCAATCTAGCCCCCAAAGACACGACCATCGTGTTCGGATGTTGGGCTGGGAGAAAGAACGCGGTTGACTGCAATCGCCCCTCGGCATCACTGGGCGGAATTTGCCCCATCGGTAACCACGGGGATCAAATGGGAAGCGAGTATGCGTTTGGTCTCGTCGCGAGTAGGGTCTAAAATTACGAGACGCCTATTCCGTCACGGGGTGGCCCAGAATTGCACCTCCTTCATTTCCGAGTTATCAGCAATAGTCCTCCCCCCGACCTCGACCGATTGTTTACCAATGCCTCGTTACTCCAGCATTCGAATTACCGCGGTGTGCTGGCTATCGACCATTTTCCTCGGGTCGGTTCGCGCTGACGCCGCCGACAGAGATATTGAGTTTTTCGAGCGAAAAATCCGACCGGTCCTTGTCGGGCGTTGTTACGCTTGCCACTCGGCTCAAGCTGCCGCCAAGAAAACATTGCGGGGTGGCTTGCTGTTGGACACTCGCCAAGGCACTCGCGAAGGTGGAGACAGTGGACCGGCGATTGTCCCGGGAAAGCCGACAGACAGTTTGCTGATCGCGGCCATTCGTCACGAAACGTTCAAGATGCCGCCCCAGAGCAAACTCTCCGCAGAGGCCATCGCTGACTTCGTCAAATGGATCAAGTTGGGCGCTCCAGATCCACGAACCGGAAGTGTAAACGCACTCGCTGGCAGCAGTCTGCAGGAAGCGCGCAAACGTTGGGCGTTCCAGGCTCCAGAAAGGCCCAGGCTGCCGAAAGTTGCCAACACGAAATGGGCTACCTCCGACATCGACCGACTCTTGCTGGCGCAGCTGGAAGCCAATGGGATAACTCCTGCTTCCTCATCCGACAAGCGAACGCTCATTCGTCGGGCGACTTATGACCTGCTTGGTCTTCCGCCGACCGCCGATCAAGTAACTGCGTTCCTGGAAGACAGAGGCGAAGGTGATTTTTCTCGAGTCATCGATCGCCTGCTGGACTCCGCCGATTTTGGTATCCGCTGGGCCCGCTTTTGGCTGGATAATGTCCGCTACGCACAAGACGATCCGACCTGCGCGGCCAACAGCAACGGAGCATTCTCCGCCGGCCCCTATCGTGATTGGGTGGTGAAGTCTTTGAACTGCGACTTACCTTACGATCGCTTTGTCCGCTTGCAGGTCGCGGGTGATTTAATGCGGCCGAAAGACGATAATCTTTTCAACGTCGATGCTTTAACGGCAACTGGTATGTGGGGCCTGGCACATGTGGTGGAAGGTAACGACCGAGAAAAGGTTGTTGCCGACTTTGTCGACGAACAGTTGGATGTCCTGGGGCGAACCTTCTTGGGGTTGACCATTTCTTGTGCAAGGTGCCACGACCACAAGTTCGATCCAATTCGACAGACCGATTACTACGCCTTGGCCGGGATCTTTTACAGCAGCCACAGTTTCAAGTTTGATGGCGAGAGTGCTCGTAAACGAGTTCGCACTCAGGAGCGAGCATACCCATCTAAAGCAAAGCAGCGTGAGTTTGCTCCATTGGAGAAACAGCTGGTCAAAGTGGAGCAGGAGATCGCGACTCTCGAGGATAAATACGACAATCCATTGGAGTTGAAGAAGATACGTGATGAACTCCAGGCGAAACTAAAGGAGCAGCCGCAGACAGCGAACCAAAAGTCGCGAGTGGCTCGGCGCATCAAACTGTTGCGTGACAAGGAAACGAATTTGCTGGCGGATCAAGCGAAAAGTGGCTGGGAGATTGATCCTCCGCAACTGAAGACGCACGCCGAGTTGGTTGTTCAGCGTAATGGTATGCGGAAGAAACTGGGAGCGTTTCCCGTGCGGATGGTGATTCGAGAAGGTCCGGTCCCGGGCACACGACACAAAGCCTCTGGTGATATTCGTTTGTTTATTCGAGGCAACCACCTCTCGCTGGGCCAGGAAGTAGCCCGAGATGTGCCTGGTGTGTTTGGCGCACGAGGCAAGATGGAGATCAGGGGCAGCGGACGGCGAGCACTCGCCGACTGGTTAACGCAACCGGAACACCCGTTGACCGCCAGAGTGATGGCGAATCGAGTCTGGCAACACTTGTTTGGTAGGGGCATCGTCGCCACGCCAAGCAACTTCGGCAAACTTGGGCGACCACCAACGCACCCAAAACTGCTCGACTATCTGGCCACGCGTTTTGTCCAGAATGGATGGTCAATCAAGGCCCTGATTCGCGAGATTATGCTGTCGCGGGCTTATCAGCAATCGAGTCGAGTGAATGCCGGGAACCTGGCGCGGGATCCTGACAACCGCTGGTTCGGTCGCATGAACCGCAAACGGCTCGATGCCGAAACACTGATGGACACACTTGGTTGGCACGCCGGTCGCGTTAAGCGAAGCACCAAGTCGATGCCCCCAGGGGAGCTCGTCGTCAATGGCCGAGCCTTGTTCGGCGAGTTTAGTCGCGACAAGCCGCCAACGACCCTCGACCTGTTCGACGGCGCGAATCCAGACCTATTGGTACCAGCCAGGCCCGATTCCACTTCAGCGCCGCAAGCGCTGTACATGCTGAACAATGACAAAGTGACTGGTGCGGCGGCAATGCTCGCTCAGCGGGCGATGCGTCTGCCAGCCGAGGTACAACGCGTGAACTTGTTGTATCTCGAACTGTTTGGCCGCATGCCTTCGCCGCAAGAGAGGAAACTGGCGTCGAGTGTCGTCAGCCGGGCACGGAAGACGCGCCGGAAGTTTGCAACCAACAATACGCAGATCGAGAAGGGTGTTTGGAACGACTTGTGTATGGCAATGATTTGCAGCAATGAGTTTTTGTACGTCGATTGATGTAGGCGACGGCGTGAGACGCCGCCGGCAAACTAAGAAACCGCCGAACGCAGGACTGTTCCCATGAACGGGGCCACCTCGCTTCGAGCTTTCGCACTACTTATGACCGCATGTCTTATGACCATACTTCCAAGCAGATTTTCAAACGAACGCTCCAAGCATTTCCTGGTTAACGCGTCGAGCTACCGACAGTTAACTCGTCGCGACGTGTTGCGCAAGGCATCCGCCGGTTTTCCGCTGCTTACTTTTGCCGCGCTGTTGGCTCAAGAATCGACCGCCTC
The DNA here is from genome assembly GCA_002709225.1 of Planctomycetaceae bacterium. Taxonomy (GTDB): domain Bacteria; phylum Planctomycetota; class Planctomycetia; order Pirellulales; family Pirellulaceae; genus UBA9264. Next base: position 29,706 of record PAQH01000038.1, on the reverse strand, counting down.
AGCGAACCCGCTGGCATCCAAGCAGACGCATCACCCGCCTCGTGCCCGGAGCGTGATCTTCTTGTTTATGGGGGGCGGGCCATCACAGGTGGATCTGTTTGATCCCAAGCCGACGCTGGTCAAACACGCGAACAAGCAAATCCCTATCAAGTTGCCGCGGATCACGCGAGATTCAACCCCTAATTGTCGTCCTTCGCCGTATAAGTTCCGACGGCATGGGGAATCTGGCATCGTCATCAGTGAGTTACTGCCTCATCTCAGTCGTTGTGCAGACGATTTGTGCGTAATTCGATCGATGAACTGCGACCAGATCGAGCACAGTGGAGCGATCCGCCAGCTGACGACGGGGGATGGCGTGCTGCCGCGCCCGAGTCTGGGTTCGTGGTTGTTGTATGGACTTGGCTCCGCAGCGGATAATTTGCCCGGCTTTGTTTCCATTGGAACCCAGAACGATTTGCCTGGAAAAGTTCCGTATAGTTCTTCGTTTCTGCCTGCGGCATACGAAGGTGTGGCGATCGCCGATGTTGACAACCCGATCGACAACCTGGAAATGCCCGTGACGCGACCGGTTCAGGCTCAACGATTGGCAGCGATACGTCACTTCAGTGAGCTTCACCGCCAAGGGCGTGAAGATGACAGCAGGCTAGACGCGCGCATTGCCGCCTTTGAATTAGCTTTCCGCATGCAGACGCAGGCTCCGGAAGCTTTCGACTTGTCACGCGAGTCACCAGCCACTCACAAAATGTATGGCACGGATCAGAAGACGACCAGGGACTACGCGCAACAATGCTTGTTAGCGCGGCGGCTAGTTGAACGTGGAGTGCGTTACGTCGTCGCGAACGTTAGTGGCAAGTGGGATAGCCACGCCAACGTGCGAGATCATGAAAAAGTGGCCGCCAGTTGTGACCAACCGGTAGCGGCGTTGCTGAGCGATCTCAAGCAACGCGGGCTGCTCGATGAAACACTAGTCGTTTGGGGAGGCGAGTTTGGCCGCACGCCAACCGCGCAAGGAGCTGGCCGAGATCATCATCCGCACGCGTTTACCATGTGGCTGGCTGGGGGAGGGGTGAAGCCGGGGACAACTTATGGCGCTACGGATGAGTTTGGCTTTTATGTCACCAGGAACCAGGTGCACATCCACGACCTGCACGCCACGATTTTGCATCTGGTCGGGCTCGACCACGAGCGTTTGACCTATCGCTACAGCGGCCGCGACTTTCGCCTGACCGATGTGCACGGTCAGGTTGTGAAGGAGCTGCTGGTATGACGCGGGTCCGCAACGGTAATTTAGGTTGTTTCAGACGAGAGTACGCAGGATGTTCGCATTGGAAATCGTTCGGATGGCTAGGGAAAATACTGATAGCGTTTGCAGGACTCTTCCTTGCCACAAAGAGGCCTGCAAACGCGGAGGATGACTTCGCATTACAACTCCTCGGCGCGTCCGCCCTGCAAATCGAGACACTTGACGTCGGTAAGCAGTCCGGCTTGCTTGAATGGGCTCCGGTCAATCTGCCAATCAATCCGCCGGGAGACTGTAATCACTACGGCTGGCCCGTCGCGACGATGTCGGGAGACACGATCGTCGTGATGCATCGCCGGATTCCTGGCCATCGGGCCAAAGGCGCTGGCCAGCCTCATCCCAAGATGTCCTACGGCGTGGTGCTTTGGAGCGACGATGGTGGCAAGATCTGGTCCGAGCCTTACGACTTGCGGGACTGCATGGCGCCGGAAGATCGTAACCGTGGCGGCATCGTACCCCTTTCTCATCGGGCGAAGTTCGACAAGACCAATCAGTCGCCGCGTGGCTATAAGGTCCATCTACATGCCATTGGGACGACCCGCGGCGGTGCGGTGATCGCTGTGAACAACCACGGCGTCTTCCGCAGTGAAGACGCCGGCCGTACCTGGAAGCATTTTTCGCAGGCGCTGCGTGAGGACACCTTCAAGCATCCCATCATCAACATTGGCCCGCGCATCCTTGATGATCCCAGACGTGGTTTGCTCATCTTCGGCAATTGGTTCGGTGAAGTAGATGAATACCATAGGTACTCTGAGAAACTCGTGGTCCTCCGGTCACCCGATGGCGGTGCAACATGGCGGGCCGCAGAATATCCAGCGGGGTTCAAGCAGTACGAGCCGGCTGCGGTCTCTCTCGACGGGCAATATCACATCGTCACCCGCGACCAGAATCAAGTGCGAGCCCACCGGCAGATGGTCTGGCTACCTGGTCAGAAGCCAAAGGTCACGCAGACAAACCTGCAAGATCCGCGTCTGGTGGACACCGTCGACTTGTCGTTCAATCCGGTCACCCGGCGCCTTGAGATCGTGCGTAGCGAACGTCATCGCATGGAGTTATGGCTGTGGAGTATCGCGCCCGCGGACTGGTCTCAAGGCGAGTGGCGTCGCGAGTGCCGCCTCTTCGGACGTCGAGGAAAATTCTACGCGGACGCCGATGGCTTCCACCCCGCTGGCGCGGTCATCGATGAACAACGCCGAATCCAACACGTCTTTATCTACAGTGGCCACCCCCACGGACCAGCGGGGGTGTTCCGTCTAACGCGTACGCTCGATACTCCGAAACTGGTGAGGTTCTTGCGAAAGGATCAGTGATGAGACAACTTTACCATGCGACGATTGCCGCAGGGATCGGCTTGTTCATCTGCACGGCCATGACCCAGGCTGCCGAATTGATTGAGATCGGCTCGCGTCGCGAGCTGTTTGTCGACCGGCACTTGATCGAAAAAATCGCCGGAGTGCGCCTTGAGCTGCATCGGCCACAGCCGCGTGAAGTAGCCATCGTCCATGATCAACCGTGGGAAGGGAGTACGTGTTTTTATCACTCCGTGTTTCACGATGGCGACATCTATCGCATGTATTATCGTGGTTCGCATCATGTGCCGGGAAAGCGTGCGTCTCATCAGACCGTGTGTTACGCCGAGAGCAAAGACGGCGTGAAATGGACCAAGCCGAAGCTGGGCATTGTCGAGTTCAACGGCTCGAAGAAGAACAATATCATTTGGGACGGCGTGGGGCGGCACAACTTCGTGCCGTTCAAAGATTCGAATCCGGATTGCAAGCCGGGCGCCAAGTACAAAGCGATCGGGGGCAGCAAGCACGAGGGTGGGCTGTTCGTCTTTCAATCGTCGGATGCAATTCACTGGTCGCTGATGAGCGACAAGCCAGTGGTCACCGAAGGCGCGTTCGACTCACAGAATCTTGCGTTTTGGGACGAGCAACGCGGGCTGTACGTCGATTACCACCGCCAGGGACGGAACGGCAAGCGGGACATCATGACGTGTACTTCGCCGGACTTTCTCAATTGGACAAAGCCGAAGTTTCTCGAGTACCCTGGTGCGCCGGCCGAGCACCTGTACGTCAATCAGATTCAACCCTACTTTCGCGCGCCTCACATCTATCTCGGCTTTCCAAAACGCTTCGTGCCGAGCCGCAAGTCGCCGATCGGTCATTCGTTGCCGGGCGTTTCCGACACCGTACTGATGAGTAGTCGCGATGGCGAGACTTTCCATCGCTGGCGCGAAGCTTTCGTGCGTCCCGGACCTCAACCCGATCGTTGGGTCTGCCGTAACAACCTGGTCGCGTGGGGACTGGTTGAGACGGTCTCGCATCTGGCCGGTGCGGGGGATGAAATTTCGCTCTACCTCGTCGAGGGGTATTATCAAGGCGACAGTTGCCGAGTACGACGCCACACGTTGCGCGTCGATGGTTTCGTCTCCGCTTCTGCTGGTTTGAGCGGCGGTAGCCTGCAAACCAGGCCGTTGGTATTCGTTGGCGATCGTTTGGGACTTAATTTCTCGACGTCCGCCGCCGGTAGCGTGCGCGTCGAAATACAAGACGAAGGTGGTAAGCCGATCAACGGTTTTTCACTGGCCGACTGCCCGGAGATCTTCGGTGACTCCAACGCCAGAAACGTGGCATGGAAGAACGACGCCGAGCTCTCGGCGCTTGCGGGGAAACCTGTGCGATTGTTCTTCGAGTTGAAGGATGCCGACCTGTACTCGTTCCAATTCACAACAGGCGAATGATCCATGAGGGTCCGTGGAATCGGAGGATCACCCCAAACCGTTTCCTGCGCTGTTAACAGCCAACTCAGTCCTGTTGTCGTCCGCCATACTAATTTTTCGACGCAGGCCGAACTTTCAGGGCGTGGAGTGAGCAAAACGCTCTTTCTTGATGAGCAATGCGTCACTGAAATGACGGGCCTGTGCCGTGCGGTGCACGGGCCGAATAAGCCGTGCGGTGCACAGGCCGAATAAGAAGTGGCCCCGCCGTGGCCAGCTCCCAAGACAGCCAATACTGAGGACGGCTTAGGCTGGGGATCGTCGTATTGCAGGGATCGAAACAGAATAACCGATTCTTGGTTGCCGCTGTCTAGCCCCGGTGGGGTGACAACCGTTTTGTGGTAGTGTTCTGTACTTCCCCACGCCCCTGTCCCGTAGCACCGCGACAAGGGGCAGTGTCAGTCTCGCGAGTCCAACGCCGCCCCTGTATCAACCGACACACCGCAACGCGAGTGGGAATGATTGACAACTGTTGCAGCAGGCGTAAGCGGTTTGCAGTAGTGAAGCGACGCGGAATCGTCTGGAGTCGATTGCCAGTGGGTAATAAGTTGATGCTGTAAGAGAGAAGCCGCCTGCGCGAGCTTGCGCGGGATCGAGTGCCGCCCTCTAAGAATCGTTCGCAGATACCAGCAAAACAGCTTCCAGCTAGGATCCCGCCAGGTTGCGAATTCTCGATGCAGTTCGCTATCGAGCGACGAAGCGTCGAATCGCAGATAGGTTTCGTAATAGCGGCGCAAACGATTCAGGGAGAGACGCCGACGGTAGGTGGCGAGTCGCTGCGTGCAGGTCCAACTGTTGTTTCGATCGTGCCACCGGAACTGCACCAGTTCTTGATCAATAAACGTCTTCTGCACGCCTAGCATCGAAGAAACACCGTTTAGATAATCATCCGCCCGAATCACCCAGTCACTAACCATCGGGTAGGGAAACATCTCACGGAGAAGATCGGCACGAAACGATAAGCATGATGTCGGCGCGCCGATTAGCGTGTTTCCACGAAAGGTGATGCCAACCGAGAGCCCGGTACTTTTCGTACCGGTTCTAGCAAATGTTCTGCGCACAGACCGATCAAACGCGTTGCAAGTCACATAGGCGGATTGCGAAGTGGGGTTTTCCTGATAATGCTGCAGCACCTTTCTCAAATAACTTTCGTCAAGCTGATCGTCACCGTCGAGAAAACAGCAGACATCCCCTGAGGCGTTAAGGACACCGGTTTCGATGCAGGCAAGTTGACCACCATTGCAGGATCGAAAAATGAGTCGGACTCTTTCGTCGTCGCCGAATCGCTCCACCAAAATAGATTGGGACTGGTCGGTCGAAGCATCATCAACGACGAGAATTTCATCAAAAGCCACGCTCTGCGCGAGCGCGCTCTCGACCGCTTCACAAACAAAACGATCGTGATTGTAAGTGTCGATAATGCAGGTGGATTTCAACGATCTTCACGGTGTTGAAAAGCCCAGAATGTTCCAGGAAAAACGCTGGCGGAACATCGGACTCGAGGGTGTCGAGTAAGCTGTGATCATTCGCGGAGTTGGTTACCAGGTGAAACGACCAGACGTCGACCCTAAGCAGCGAGTCTCAGTCGTTCGTCCTGCTCAGGAATCCAAGAGGCCAAGGCGCGCCGGAGTGCTTCTCGAATCGGGCTCAAAGTCAATCCAGCATCCAATGCTTTTTGACTACTGAGAATACAATTTGAACGCGGCGCCCTCGCCGCGAGTTTCATGAATTCATCCTCGGAGTCAAAAAATCGAACATCGCGATCCATTATGCCCGACTGTCGAATCATGCTGACCACTTCCGTAGTACTCACCGCCCCTGGGTTTGTCAGATGATAAGTACCGAAAGGAACGCGTTTGTCGAAACAGTCCAGGGCAGCGGCCACGAATTCATGAATGTCCGAGAGACTGTTGGTCACCTCGAGTAAACGATCATACCGCATCAATTTACTCAGATAGTTCTTGCTCGAGTCATGATGCGAAAAGGGAATGCGAATCCGCCAGATGTAGCACTGGCTCGCCTGCTGAAGAATCTCCTCACCGAGCGCTTTGGTTCCCGAATAGAAGCTGCACGGTCTCCAACGGAAGGTGAAGTTAGGTTCATGAGATTCAGTGAACTCTTCACCATCTGGAGGTGAACCGGAAAAGATACAACCGGAAGAGACGTGTCCCCAGGGTAAACCAAGTCGCTCGCAAGCCGACGCAATCACCCCGGGCAATACAGCATTAGCCCGGAGGCACTCGGCTTTGTGCGATTCACAGGCATCTACATTCGGGCGCCCGGTGTATCCGGCCGCATTGATCACCGCATCAGGCCCGATCGCTTCGAGATGCCTGGCCAGCGAGTAAGCGTCGTAGAGATCGCAATCGCTGCGGCTCATCACCTCCACGACATTCCCCCGGCCTCGAGCCTCGTCCGTGATAAGTCGGCCAACGAATCCTGAACCACCGATAACTGCAAATCGCACCGGTTCCATCCTTGGAAAAACCACTGTCGTTCCTGGTCCCATTTCGACCAGCACCAAGCGAATCGCGGTGAATGTACGCCAAATCGCCAGTCCGTCTCAAGGCAAAATATGATTATTGATGGCAATGTGCTGGAGCAGTGCAGCGGTCCAGCACGTTGCAATCGGGTGCGGAGATCAGTTGCCCGCATGCTGGCAATCATTGATCAAGGTGTCTTTCTGCTGCATTGCCACTGAAGTGACACACACGCGTTGAGTTCAACTGCCGGCGCGCGGAGCAGCGTTGGCCAGGACATTCTGTGTTTTTTAACGCGACCCGCTGCACGATCCCAGCGAGAGAGCGTAAGTCATTCACTCCGGGACCCCGACGGAGCGAGGCCGTTCACGAGACTGGGATCTGCGACCCGCCGCCGAGTGCTGGTTGCCTTTTGTCATTGGCAGAGTGACAATCCGGTTGGCCGCAGATGTCGCGCCGATTTGTGTAGCTCGCTGTATTTCAGCGGAAGGTCCCGAGTATGCCGAGTGAAAGGCCATTCATGCGATCATTCTTCTCGATTCACGCGGTTGTTGGGTTCTGTGCGTTCACACTCCTGTTAACGACACCATTCTCGGTCGTACGGGCCGAGCGTGATCCGATCCGACTCACTCACGGTCCGATGCTGGGGAACCCGACGGCACATTCAATGTCGGTCTGGGGGCGCACGTCCGATGCGGGAAAGTTCCTTGTGAAGTATGGATTGACGGCGACCCGCCTGAACCACACCAGCGACCCGGCAACGACTCGAATTGGACACGACAATACCGGCGTTGCGCTGCTGAAGAATCTCAAGTCGGATACGCGATATCACTATCAGGTCTGGGTCAACGGCCGGCCACATGGCTTGCCGGGCGTGTTTCGTACCTTGCCACATGCGGATGACACGCGTCACCAGAAATATAATCCGAAAGGGCTGTTTAATTTTCGATTTCAGATTGGTTCGTGTGCCAACCAAAATCCTCTGCATGGCGGTGGTCATCGTACGACGACGTACGAGTTCCTCAATCGTGACTGGGCCCAGAAGGTCCATTTTCACATCATGAATGGCGATTGGAGCTATGAAGAATTGCGTGAGTATCCGCCGGAAGCCTGGAGGCTAACCCAGGGGGTCAAGAAATATCCCATGTCGGTGCAAGTGATGCCGACCATTGTGGGTTGCTGGGAGAATTACAAACTTTACCTGAGCCGCGGGTCCGCGCTCTCGAAATGGCACCGTAATGTACCGAGCTTTTTCACATTTGATGATCACGAATTGGTCAACGACATCTGGGGATCATCCGAAGCCGGCAAACGACATCGCCGTACCGTCTTTCGCGATATCGGCACGCACGCCTGGTACGACTATCTCGGTTGGGCGAACCCGATGGTTCACAACACCCCGATTCATTACGGGCGCGGCGGTATGAAAGCCGGTAGTGACCTGCTTGTTGACAAGAACGTCGACTTCACAAAATTGCCTTTGAAAGAGATGACCAATCTGCACGTTCACTGGGGAACACCCGAAGCTGGTACCAACGATATTCGCTACGACAACGATGCGGGTAACAAAAACTCGTACGTTTATGACATCAAGTCGGTCGTCGACAAACATACGTTGAAGTTGCACATGCCGGCCAAGGTGGACGACGTGGAGTTGAGCTATTCAATTGGACGTCGCAGTTACTCGAAATTTCGCGCGTCGAATTGCGAATTTTTTTTGCTGGACACGCGAGGCGACCGAGATATGCACGACATTCGTCGGCGAGACAAGCCCGGCGTATCGATGATCGGCGAACCGCAACGCGACTGGTTATTGAAGTCGATGCGGGAAAGCGACGCCGATTTCTTTTTTGTGGTTTCCACGGTTCCCTTCATGATCCCACACAGCGGCGCGGGCGGTTTCGAATTCGATGCCGCAAACAAAGAAGAAGCGTGGACAGGGTTTTTCGACGAACGCGAATTGCTGATCCGCGAATGGGAGAAGCTCGGTAAGAAAGTGTTCGTCATGACGGGTGATCTGCATAACAGTTTCGCCATCAAAGTTACCGACAATGTCTGGGAGTTTTGTTGCGGACCTCACAATAGCGTCAACCATGTTCCGAAACTGGACGAGAGCGATCGGCCGGCAACCGGTAAATGGAAGTTCGGTCCCCGCGAGTGCGACATCCGCTGGAGCAGTTACATTCTTCCGGACTTGCCACGTCTGGAAAGGCTGTACCCATACTTTTGCGTTGTGCAGATCAATAATGTTTTCAACATGCCGAAGAAACTGGGCGGTCAGGATCGGTGGGTTGCCTATCCGCACCCGCAGGTCGTATTTCAATACTACAATGGTCGCACCGGAGAACTCGCATACGCAGAGGCGATCTCAGTTGATCGGTAAGGGCGAGTTCGTGCTGGATCGGTGAGTTTCTCGTTGACGTTTTTCACGGCCCTTTCGAGAGAAAAAGAACGGGTTCTTTGTTAGGTAAGCAATGCCTTTGCCGAAACGCACACCGTTTTTGCCGAACCGCCGTGACGTTCTCACCGCTCAGGATTTACCTAGAGGAATGCCATGAAGACGCTCCTGAGGATGTGCGTGGGGGTCACGGTTTGTTTGTTTACGCTGGACGTCGACGCGCTCGACTTGGTTCACGCCCGGAAGGCGGTTGCCACGATTGTCGTTCCCGACCAGGCGACGGAGACAGAGTGGGGGGCAGCGAAGCGACTGGTGAAGTACCTGAAGATGGCGTCCGGCGCGGAGTTGCCCATTGTCCGAGAAGCTGCGGCGCCCGAAAGTGGGGGCCTAGTGTCAGTGGGCAAAACCGATTTGGCCAAACAGGCCGGTGTCACCGATGCGGGGTTGAAGTTTGACGGCTATCGTCTGATCGTCAAAGACAGGGCGCTTTTCCTGTTGGGGCGAGATACGCGCATGATCGTGGCGCAGCGTATCTTCAGAGCTCCGCTCAAGGGTGGGGCACAGGGTTCGATCCGGGCCGCATTCGGTCTGCTGGATCGGCTCGGTTTTCGCTGGCTCCAGCCGACGCCGATGGGAATTTACGTGCCGGAGTTGTACACGGTTTCCGTTCCCGATGACTTGGACGTCTCCTACGAGCCCCCATTCATGTACATGCAGGGCCGCATGTTTAATTGGGGGGATTGGTCCCTGGCGAACAGTTTTCGTGTCTCCATCAAGGCGTTTGGCCGCGGTGGGCACACTTGGCCAGCAGCGCTTCCCACGTCTCTCTTCGAGGAACATCCAGAATGCTTCGTGATGCGGGGTGGCAAACGGCGACTCAACAAAACACTTCCGCAATACTGTTCTTCAAATCCGGAGACGCGCCGCCGGGTGGCCCGCTGGACTATGGATGTTCTCAAGCAGGGCCACGAAATGATCCAGCTCGCCCAGCAGGACAGCTTTATTCCCTGCGAATGCGAACTCTGTGCGAAACTCACGCCGGGAGACCAGGTACACAACGCGAACCGGCGGATCATCGAGATGATTGGCGCGGAGTATCCAGATCGGGTTGTGCAGGTGTTGATCTATGGTCCGACTCGGACGCCGCCGACTCGGTTCGAATCGTATCCGCCGAACACGCTCGTGGAGCTGACCGATACCCGAGAAGAAGCACTGACCTATTGGAACAAAGCGACGGCCGGAGGTTTGACCCTATATGCGTATTATATGGAGCCAACTTTCGATAATGGCTACACACCGGCATTTCCTCCTGTCATGGCGGCGGCGAAGATCAAGCGTTGGATTGCCCACGGAGTCAAAGGTATTTACTGGTCCGCCGGTGGGCTGAGATGGGGTACGGAAGGGCCTACCTATTACGTCCTCGCTCGGTTGGCCACCGATCCAACGCTTGATTGGCAGCAGGTCTACCAGGAATATTTGAAACTGACATTCCGTCAGGCCGCGCCGCCGATGAAACAGTATTACGATACCCTTTACGAGCGGCTGGCGCGATTTCGTGATCCAACCAATGACAGGCATCTCATCGGCAGCGGACCTGACGGGGCATACAAGCATGGCGGCTCCCACCGGGCGACGGTTAAGGCTGTCTACCCTGAGGAGACACTGATTGATTTGCAGCGGTACCTGGAGCGGGCCCGGAAGCGGGCCGGCGATGATCAAAGAGCGCTAGGCTGGATTCGGTTGGCTCAGATCCAGTACGAACAATGTGCTTTGGTGGCACGAATGCACCACGAGGGTCAAACGCCCGAGGCGGTACGAAAGCGAGCCGGCGCTTACTACGCCTGGGTGGATGAGATTGTCAAACTCGATAAGGTCGACCCGGAGTTCAGGAAGAATTTCTTTCCGGATGATGATGCCGCGTTTGGTCCAATCTGGAACGACGCCGATCGGCTGAAAACCAATTTTGGTCGGCTACCCCCGGAGTGGTTTCACTGGGATAGGGCTGACGTGCTACGACGGTAATAGTGATCCCGACAAAAGTGAAGTTTCCGGATCGGTTGGGCAGCATGGCGTCCCATTGACGTATAGGTGCGGCTACGATTGGGCAAAGTCATGGCGGCAGCTTGCGTGTCTCTGGGAAGATTATGCCACTGCGATGCCCCAGGCAAATGCCGCTGGGCTACGCGCATCGAGACGTTGGCAAGAGGCGTTGTTTACGACTCCAGTACCGCTTTAATGACGTGGCCATGCACGTCCGTCAGGCGGCGTTCAAAGCCGTTGTGGTAGTAGCTCAGCCGTTTATGATCGAGGCCGAGGAGGTGCAAAATTGTGGCATGGAAGTCGTAGACGGTGGCGATGTTTTCAACAGCCTTGTAGCCGAATGCGTCCGTGGCACCGTACGTGAACGGCGCTTTGACACCCGCACCCATCATCCAAGCCGTGAAGCCGGACGGATTGTGATCTCGTCCGCTGGCACCCTTTTGAAACGTCGGCATGCGTCCGAACTCCGTCATCCAGACAACCAGCGTGTGTTTCAGCAGGCCACGCCGCTTCATGTCCTTGAGCAGCGTCGCGCAGGGCTGATCGAGGACTGGCCCATGTTTGCTGTACTGCTCTTCAAGTTTCTTGTGGCCATCCCAGTTGCTGACTCCTTCACCACCAGTTTGATATGCGCCATTGAAGAGTTGTACGAAGCGGACCCCTTTCTCGACCAGGCGCCGCGCTAGAATGCAGTTGCGTGCGAATTGCGCCTTTAGTTTGTTGTCGGCGTCGTCGGCGCCGTATTCACGCAGTATGCTCTGCGGTTCGCTGGACAGATCGGTAACTTCTGGGACGCTCAACTGCATGCGGGCCGCTAATTCATAGCTTGAGATGCGCGCCGCCAATTCGCTGTCGCCGGGGAATCGTCGTAGATGTCTCGCGTTGAGTCGATTCAGGAAGCCACGGGTGGCCTGGTCCGTTTTGGAGGTAATGCCGGCGGGGATATCCAGGTTGCTCAGCGGTTTGGTGGTGTTGAATTCAGTTCCCTGAAACGCTGCCGGCAGAAAGCCCGGTCCCCAATTGTTCACGCTGGATTGCGGAGTACCGCGCGGGTCAGAGATTGCGACATATGCGGGCAGCGTCTCGTTTTCTGTGCCGAGCGCCCACGTCGTCCACGCTCCCATGCTGGGGAATCCGTCGAGTGTGTACCCGGTCGACATGAAATTCTCACCAGGTCCGTGCGTATTTGTTTTCCCGGTCAATGAATGGATGAAACACATTTCGTCCGCAAGTTCACCAAGCTGTGGAAACAGTGCGGAGACCATTTTGCCTGATTCGCCGCGCGGTGTGAATTTCCAGGGGCTTTTTGTGAGCATGCCCTGTTGACCCTGGAATGTCAGCAGGTCCTTCGCACCCGGCATGGGTTTGCCGTGCCGCTTTACCAGCTCCGGCTTGTAATCGAAAGTGTCAATCTGGCTGCATGCTCCGGAACAGAAAATCACCAGGACGTTTTGGGCCGCTGGTTCGTGGTGGGAATCACGCGCGGCAAACGGCCGGCCGGGCTCAATTCGCGGGCGGAGGGGTGCAGGCTCATCCGCCAGCAGGCGCTGTTCTTGTAACAGACTCGCAAGTGCGATACCGCTGAGCCCCGTGGTTGTATGTGACAGAAAGTGCCGTCTGTTGAGGAGTGAATTCATGAGGCTGATTGTGGATCGAGTTTCTGCTGCTCGTAGGTGTTCGACTGGGTTGCGGCCAACGCATCTATGCTGGCGGGGTGCGGGAAGACGCTCCTGGTCCGCGCTGTTTCAGGGGATGAAGATAAACTCGTTGGTGTTCAGTAATGCACGGGTAAATTGCCGGAGTCCTTCCTGTTCGATAAAGATGCGGCTCTCGGTCAGTTCGGACATGGTTGGCTTTCGTTGAAAGCACAGTCGCCAGGCGCGGTTGATCCATTTGGTGACGTTCCTGTTTTCTTTTTCCAGCCGGGTGGCGAACAGATCGGCCTGTTGTTGCACGAAGCTGCTGTTGAGCAGATTCAAAGCTTGTAGCGGGGTGGTGGACCTGCTGCGTTTGGGCACGACCATGCTCGAGTCCGGGCAGTCAAACGCTCCGAAGACCTGCTCGCGTTCCTGCCTCACTTTGGTCATGTAAATCATGCGCCGCCAATCTTCCGGACCATAAGACGTCTTGGCGTGGTAGTGTCGTACGTTTTCCAGTTCGACGTCAAAGGGATTGAAGCCCGGACCGCCGCTGCCCTCGAGATCAAGGGCTCCTGTGACCGCGAGGATTGAATCACGAATCGGTTCTGCGTCGAGTCGACGTGGGGGGAAACGCCACAACAATCGTGAATCCGCATCGATTTGTAACGCATCGTGATCGGGCCGACTGCTCTGCTGCCAGGTCTTCGAGCTCAGGATCAACCGATGGATGTGCTTCAGTGACCAGCCATTGTCCATGAGTTCCGTCGCCAGATAATCGAGTAGATGCGGATGACTGGGGGGCGCACCGTTACGGCCGAAATCGCTGGGCGTGTTGACGATGCCGCTGCCAAAATGAAACTGCCAGATGCGATTGACGATCACCCGAGCCGTTAGCGGATTCTCTTGGCTGGAAATCCAGTTCGCGAGCGCCTTGCGTCGTGTTTGTTCCGGCGCGTCGACCGGCAGTTTCAGGGATGCGAATGCCGCGATGGCATCTGGCGCGACTTGTTCGCGTTTGGCGTCCGGTTCACCTCGGTAAAGACGGTGCGTAGGGCCGGGCTGCGCAAAAGTCCCAGCGTAGACGACGCTCGACATCTCAAGGTGGGCCTTCTGTTTCCGCAATCCCTCGAGTTCGTTGAGCCATTGGCGTCCCTGCGCTGCTTCTGGCTGAGGAAATCCTCTGAACTGGTAGGTTACCGAGGCAGAGCCAACCCCCGCTTGGCGATCGGAGGACGAGGTCAGCAGTTCCCATTGGCCGACTTCATTCGCCGCTTCGATGCGGTAACCGACTGCCACGCGGTCGTGGTACTCTTCGGTGCGGTCACGCCCCCAGGTAATTCGGTCAATGACGACCGGTTCGGGAAATTCGATCTGCACCCAACCACCATCCTTGGAAGCAACGATCCAGCTGTGGCCATTGCCGTGGTGTCCGTCGTTGATGTGCCGCAGTTTGTGTTTGGGATGCACAAAGTCTCCGGAGGAGGTTGCCTTTGCGCCGGTGCTGTCCAGTGCGACATTACGCTCACGCGAATAGACCTCCAATTCGTCGATACAGGCTTCTGAAGCCGAAGTTTTTTCAATGGTGAATCGGACGAACCTTGCCAGACGCGGCGGAAAAGTTTCCACGTTGCGTTTTGCGCTCACGGGAGGCCGCTGCGTTGGTTCCACCAGTGGGAGAGTATCACGGGCCGACTGGCTGATGTCGCGAGCTGGATCCACCGGTTGTAGAACAATCGCATCCGCGGTGACGGCCGTGCCACTGTCGCCTCCAATCAGTACGATCGCATCATGCGGCGTGAATGCGTGCACACCCGCGTTGTAGAAACCGCTCCAGCGGCTCACACCGTCGACATTTCCCGTACGTTGAGCCGACAACTGCTGATTGACAACAGCGATGGACTCTGTGGCCGCACGTCTCCTGATCGCATAACGCACGTTCGCGCTATGCGTCTCATGGCCGCTGCCCCAACTCAACCAGACGCGATAGGTTCCTCTGGCATGCGGTTGGTAGGAGACAATCGTCTCGCCTGGTGCATTTTTCCACCAGGTGTACCTGGCACCGCCGAAATCGTTCGGTGTTTGGCCATGTTTTGTCGACCTACCCTGGGGTGTATAGGAATGCTCGGCGGCGGACTCATCAAGAACGAGCGATGCTGCTGTTTCTTTCGGGATGAACTTGCGGAGGAGCAACATCCGGTTTGCGATTTCTTCGTCAGTCGTCGCGATCTGCGTCTTCGTTTCTACCGACAACGGCAGCGTCCGGTCTCCGTGCTGCACCCCGGCGAATACCGCCTGCAGCGCGTAGTAGTCTCGCTGACTGATGGGGTCAAATTTGTGGTTGTGGCATCGTGCACAACCCGTTGTCAGGCCCAGGAATGCCGTACCGGTTGTGTTGATCATGTCGTCGAGTTCATTCATCCGCTGCTGCAATCGCAATAGTGGGTCCTGACCCTTGACGAGGTCATACGGGCCGGCAACCAGAAATCCTGTACCGATAGCGGCACCCAACGCGTCACCGGCGATTTGTTCCCGCACAAACTGGTCGTAAGGTTTGTCATTGTTCAACGACTGGATGACCCAGTCGCGGTAGTGCCATGCATTGACGCGTTCTCGATTGGTTTCAAAGCCGTGCGTCTCGCCAAATCGCACCAGGTCCAGCCAGTAACTCGCCCAGCGTTCGCCGTAGTGTGGACTAGCCAGTACGTCGGCAACCAGATCGTTCCAGGCCGCTTTGCGATCGTCGTTGAGAAAACGTTCAACCTGACGCGGAGTAGGGGGCAAACCGAGCATGACCAGGTAAAGCCGCCGTATCAATACGCGGCGGTCGGCAGCGGGAGATGGTTGCAGCCCGTGGTCTTCGAGTTTGCGACGAATGAACTCATCAGGACCCATCGCGCCAATCCGCGCAACCGGCTGGAAGGACCAATGCGAAAGGTCCGCTGCCGCCTTTGCCGGGCCGTAACTTCGCGGAGTCTGCGCGCCCGCCGCGATCCACTTTTCGATGAGCCCAATCTGATCTTCAGAAAGCGTCGCGTCCGGAGGCATTTCTTTTCCGGGCTCTTGGTGTCGGATCAATGTGACCAGGTAGCTGGACTTGGGATCGCCTGGCACAATCGCCGGTTCACCGGAATTCCCGCCGGAAAGCATAATGGCCAGGCGGTCGAGACGAAATCGGCTTTCCTGCTCGTCCGGCCCGTGACAGCCAACGCAGTGTTGTTTCAGAATCGGTTCGATATCTCTGACGAACTCCACTTTCGCGTCCTTGGCGGGCAGGTTGCCTGCGGCCAACACACACCAGCATGCCAAAACATGGAAACGTGTTTTCGGTTGTCGAGTCACTTGTTGCTTTCTCATCTATCCCATCGATGCTGCCACCGTTGACCGTGGAGACTCCAATCAAGGCGTTGTCGGGTCGGCTTCAATTGCTTTCTTGGCGAACAGATTGTACTGCAAGGCAGCGGCCGGCTGGCCGAGGTGATTTGCTATCTCAGCGGGTGTGTGCTCCACGTTGCTAGTCTGATGAGCCTGCGCCGTCTTCAGGCATACGGCATTATCGTTCATCTGGAGATGGTTTGCGTCGGTCGTTGGATGCGGCGGTCGCACACCACGCGGTAGGCGATACAAAACGCCGCAGCGACGGGGCCTCTCTGTTAGCCGTCCTTCCCAGGTAGGGTCTCACCTCTTGGCCAGTTGCGTTGCGGGTTTCCTCTGGTGGGGCGGTTCAAGTGCTCTCGGATTGCCCACGTGAGTTGAGCTGAATCCTTGGCGTGGTGCTGTTCCTGCCGGGGCAGTTGATGTCCAATCGCCGCTTCTTCGCCATACTGCACTTGCTGCTTGAGTCACCGCTGAATCTGCAATTAGTGGCTTAGGCTCCCTGTCCTCAGCTAATGATACTGATGGATGTCGCCAGCCAACAACAGCTGTCACCAATATCTGTAATAACGGCCTGGAACATCAGTATTCTGCCCTAAAGACTTGCCCACCCAAGGCAGTCCAACGATATTGATGTGATACGCCGAATTATTTTCATCAAGGGTAGGTAGATGGGTCAGCAGTACGCCATCAAACGCGGCGAGCGCGTGCGCGGCCCTTTTACATCGAAGCAAATCAAGAGTGGTATCAGGTCAGAGAAGATCAAGCAGGGTGACTTGGTCGGCCGCGCTGAAGCGGGGCCCTGGAAAGAAGTGCGGTAGGTGTTGCCCCAGGAACAGGGCCCTGGTCCCCAGCCTGGTCCTGGCGATGTGACTGTCGTCGCAGTGCCCCCCGTCGTCCCTGACAGTTCCTCGACGAATCCTCTGGCAGCCGTCGACGGAAGTCTGGCCGTGAACGAGCTCGCATCTCCAGACTCTGAGGCAGCGGGTAACGTGTCCGCACAGCGGCTGGCGTCGGCGAGTTGGGACAAGACAGTCAAGCTCTGGGATGCGGCTACCGGTGAGGAGATACTCACGCTGGCCGGCCACAAGAACGAGGTCGTGACCCTCGCCTGCAGTCCCCACGGAACACGGCTGGCGGCGGCGGATAGCAGCGGGGTTGTTATGGCGTGGGATGTCTCCAGCCAGGTTGACCACGCTGTGAACCTGGAACGATGGGCGGGGACCCTTGCCGCTGGTGCGCATAGCTGGAGTGTTTTAGAGCCAACCTCGATGGAGTCCAGCGGTGGTTCGACTTTTACCCATCTGGACGACCATTCGCTACTTGTTGGTGGCGTGGATCCGCATCAGGATGTCTACGACATTTGTGCGCGGACGGACAAGCTGGGAATGACCGCCGTGCGGTTGGAGGCTCGGAACGACCCTTCCCTGCCGGGTGGCGGCCCAGGACGTGGAAAGAACTCGAATTTCCATCTGAGCGAATTCGAATTGACTGTTGTCTCGCAACAAGACCCGGAACAATCGCAGGTGGTCAAGTTCCAACGGGCGCAAGCGCAGCGTTCCCAGCCGGCACAGGGGGGGTGGCCTGCGTTTGGGATCGACCAGGCGGTCGATGGGAAAACTGAGGCCAATAACAGTTGGGCCGTGATGGGGATGAGCGACCAGAGTCCGGTGACAGCGATCTTCGTGGCCTCGGCGCCGTTTGGCTACGAAGGTGGCAGCGAACAGCAGTTCCGCTTGCGTCATGAAACCCAATGGACCCAGAATCAAGCAGTGGGACGGCTTTCTATCAGCAGCATTACAGCGAAGGCGACCGGTGGCGGGAGCTGTTTACGCTACCCAACCACACAGGTGCGCTAAACATGGAGGTGGCCTTCAGCCCGGATGGGCAGCGCCAGGTCTCGGCGAGCGACGACGGCACGGTGAAGATCTGGGATGCCCGGCTGTGGACACCGGAGTTGCTGACCCAGGCCCAGGCACGCAACGCATTGAGAAGGTACCGACGGCAGCTCGAGTCGCTCGAGAATCTGCGGGCACAGCTCCGCGACGCGGAGCATCTCAGTGACCTGGCCCGGGAGCGGGCTCTGGAATGGTCCGAGCTCTTCTGCACCAACCGCGAGTAAAAAAAGAACGTCTTTTGGCTATCCTGGCTACGGATCTTCACGAACCGAACATCTACTTGGGCATCAAGTCGGTTGTTCGGAAGCGGGCCAACTGGTTATGGCCTGCAATGGTGAGCGGCGCAGCCGCGCTGGTAAGGAACAGGCGTTTCGGTGGAGTACGATCCAACACGCTTCCAGGTATAGACCGTGCAATTCTTCAACCATACGATCGCGTCGCTCGCCGCTGGCACGAAGCTGCCTGGCGGGGCACTGATCAGGCGGGTCGGCAGCGGCGGTCGAACTGCGAGGGCGCACCGTTACGATTGGCGGATACACGACCGGTACATTGTATTGCGTTCGCTGCCAGATCCTGGCAACCGAACAGCGCGCTGGCGCAACTCAAGAATGCGTAGTGCTTTGTCAGGGTCGCTTTGCGCAGCGTAATGGCGGCTGCCGACCATTTTCCAGAGCGTTTCGTCGCGCGGCGGCGGCTGCGCATCGGCAGCCTAACCGGGAAGTAGTATGATGGCAGTTTGTCCGCCCGAATTGTCCGCCCGAATTGTCCGCCCGATCGCGGTGATGTTCGACACGGTAATGTGCCGCGGTTTTCCACTCGGTAGTCTGCTTGCGTAACGATGTCCACACCCGAAACCACGTTGCCGTCTGAGCGTATTGCCCAGGCGTTTTCACCGACCAACCTGCGAGCCCTCGGCCATCGCCTGATCGATTTGCTGAGCAGCCACCTGGCGGAGATTGAGGCGTCTGGCACGCGGGTGCTCAACTGGAATGAGCCCGCGGAAAATATTGCTCGGGCTTCGCAGATACTCGCCGCAGCGCCCCAGGATCCGCCGTCGCCGGAGGCACTTGTCGAGCGGTTCGAGAAGCTGGCGGGAGAGATGCTCGCCCGCGGCCACAACCTGCACGACCCACGCTACATTGGCCACCAGGTTCCTGCGCCCGTTCCGCTAGCGGGGCTCTTCGACGCGTTGGGAGCGATCACCAACCAGGTCATGGCCATTTACGAAATGGGGCCGTGGGCGACGTCAGTGGAGCGGGCGATGATTGCCCGGCTCGGCGCGCGGCTCGGCTGGGCTGAGGGAGCGTTTGCAGGGCTGGTGACGCACGGCGGCTCGCTGGGAAATTTGACGGCGCTACTGACGGCCCGCAACGTGTCGCTGGGAGATGCCTGGGAACGCGGGTTGTCAGGACGCACGCCGCCACCGGTCATTCTGGTTCAGCAGGACTCACACTACTGCGTGGCCAGAGCGGCAGGGGTCCTTGGCATCGGGACCGAGCAGGTGGTGCGAGTGGGGCTCGACGAACGCCGTCGGATGGACCCGCAGAGACTGGATGAGGCGATCACCGATCTGCGTGCTCGAGGTGTCCCGATCGTCGCCGTTTCCGCAGCCGCCTGCGCAACGCCGATCGGCGCGTTCGATCCGCTAGATCAGATTGCCGAGGTCTGCCAGAAACACGATGTGTGGTTGCACGTCGACGCGGCGCACGGCGGAGCGGTTTTGCTCAGCCGACAACATCGACATCGACTCCGTGGCATCGATCAGGTTGACTCACTGGTCTGGGACGCGCATAAGATGCTCTTCGTTCCGGCCCTGTGCGCCTTCGTCTTTTACCGCGATGCTGAGCATCGTCAGGCGACTTTCCGGCAGGAAGCCGGTTACTTGTTCGATCCGTCGGTTCCCGAGCTGGCCGATTTCGACAGTGGTACGGCGACCGTTGAGTGCACCAAGCGGGCAGCCACGTACGGTCTGTGGGGCACGTGGTCGCTGTTTGGCGAGCAACTCTTTGAAGACATGGTCGACGTTACCTTCGACATGACCTGGCGACTCTATGAGCGGTTGCAGTCGGAGTCCGATTTCGAGCCCCTCCACGAACCGCAGTGCAACATTCTAGCCTTCCGCTACGTGCCTCCCGCATTGCGACGCGCTCCAGAGGAGGAGGTTGGTCGGTTTCTACTCGCGCTTCGCCGCGAGCTGATTCGTTCCGGCGAGTTCTACATCGTGCAGGCAAAGATCGCCGACCGGCAGGCGTTGCGGCTGACCATTATCAATCCACTCACGCAGGCCGCGCATCTCGAGGGGCTCGTGTCCGCCATTCGACGAACAGGCGAAACGCTGCTCTGACTACTCCGTATCTTTTGCTGGGGTAGCAGGCCTCGTTGAGCCCATGCGGGGTCCGGTCGGCAGGTGGAGAGAGCAGCGGCAGGAACGCATGACCTCTTAACCTCTGATCCATCGGTAGGCCTCGACACTATTGCCCGACCGATCGCTCCGATCACCGGCAGCACTAGCAGTCACGTCAGCACAGTCAGTAGTAAACGCAATCGGCGTTTCAGCTCTAGCCCCTGCGGTAGGCATTGCCAGCCACCACAACCGATCTGGAGCCCATCGCAGGCTGTTGACGCGTGTAGGAACCCGCAACATGTACACACGCGGGTGACCAGGCCCGCGGGTTCGCTGATCAACACCATGTTGAAAGATTACAGCGGTGCGGCGGACAGCAGGGATAAGCATATTGGTGCAAATACGATTGCAAAAAAAACGAACCTCCATTTTGGTGGCGCCCAACCATATGATTGGAAACTCTTGGCCGGGTTGCCATGCACTCCGAGTGACATTTTGTTTGGGCAAGTAACGCGGCCCGATTGTCAGACTGCAATGGCTCCGTCTGTTTTTGAGGAACTTGTGATTTGTGCGCAGTTCGTATTCGCCCACGACATCGTAAACTTCGCTGCGGTTGGCGGCTGCCGAACCGACAAACAATTTGTTTTCTTCAGGTGTGAATTCGATGCCTTGGCCACTGCCGCTGGCATCGAGATGATATAGCAAACGCGCTGCTTTTGAGGCGATATCCAGTACCGCAATGCTATTCTTGTGTTGGGCCAGACATGTGGCCACCGCCAGTTTTCCGTTGGGATGAAAGGCAAAGCTCTCAAGTCCCGGACCTGCCTGCTTGATGACCTGGTGATCGCCGGTTCTCGCAGGGTCAAATCGACGATCGGTATGTCGCAAAGGGGTGGCAACAAACCAGAATCGTGACACACCAGCGCTCGTTTCCCGTCTAGGCTGACACGAAGGATGTAGGACGCCGCGACGAGTTTTGTGTCAACACCCATTCTTACTTGGACTTCACTCAGGTGGTGTACCTGATTATTGACAATCGCATACCAATGGATGGTGGCGGATTTACCGTCCAGACGACCTTGGGTTGCAATGATACGATCACCTTTGGGGGTGACCCAAAAGCAAGGCAGTCCGTGCTCTTGCGGACTGCGGCTAATTTGCACCAGCTTGCCGCCCCGAATTTCGAATAGGTAAACCCTCTTGACCGCACCGACCACAAAACGTTGGCCGTCTGGATGGGGCGGGACATGGATCGGGCCGTCATCCAATAACGCACGCTCAACCACCTTTAGATTCGGTGCAGCCAGATCGATTAGGGACAACATATTCGAGAGCGGGGGCGTAAGGTCCTGCCGGGCCAGGTCAGCAGGGGGAATATCCTCATTGGTGAGTGGTACTCCACTTGGGCAGATCAAGCCGGCAAAATCAGTGCTTCCTCGGAAACCATGGTTGGCAATAATCCCCTACCGCCCATCTGCGGACATTGCCATGGTGGGCGTTCCAAGAATGGTCGAGGGTACGGTTCCGTAGACAGTCTTGGTGATCGGAGGATGATCCGGACCCAAGTGGATCACAGTGATGGAATCCTGGGTTTTGACTTCGCGATCTCTTCGCCCTTCTCGAGTTTTCCGCCAGAGAAAGTCCACATCTCCATCGTTCGCGCTAGGCAGTGTGAGGGGTGTCCGGGTCGTAATGTAAGGCTTGAAATCCCCACGTTCTGCCTGAGGATTCTGGAGAGCGGTGGTCGGCTCTCCACTGTTGCTGATGCGGGCAAAAAGGTGATCAAGAAGAACGCGATTGCACACTTTTTCATCATCAGACTCTTTGTTGTCAGCGTATTGGGGGACGATACGTCAGGCACGGCGACTGGATCTATGAGTTGTTTGTAGCTGCTTGTTCTGTGCCGCCCCGTCACGTAGTTGCTGTTGGTCGGGTCAGATTCGACTCAGCTCGGTTTTCGCACACTCGACTCTCTCCAGTAGAGTCGCGCTACACCGCGCAGGGGTGTCACCTGCAGCTGCTCGCGTAGACGTATTCGGCCACTCCCAACATACCCGGAGCCCGTTACCCGGAGTTGGGATCTGCAATAACAACCGCAAGATTTACACATGCGGATGACCAGACGCACGCAAGTGGTGCGAGTTGTGTGCAGGAACAGCACCTATGGCATGAGGTACGGGGTGCGAGTACTGCTGCAGCCGATCCTCCGCGAGCTGTTGCTGACGGTTGACTTGGCGGCTCCTCGTTGGGCGGGCAGCCAGGAGCCGCCCGGTTACGGGGCGTAGACTTCAATCTCTTTCAAACCGATGGCGTAGTCGCGATTATACCCGGTTAGGCCCGTGAACTTGATGTACTTGGCTGCGATGGGGCGGACGTTTACGACGGTCCATGTGTGACCGTTGTCGGGCAGCACGCCGCGGGCCACTTCGGTGTAATCGTGATCATTCGTAGAAACTTCGACCCGATACTCCCGTGTCCGGTAGGCGGACTCAGAGGACGCGTTGAGCATCCGCAGCCTGCCAATCTGCTCGACCGTCGGTAGGTAGATTTTGATCCACTGCTTCACGGCCGGGCGCTGTGAGTGCCAGGCAGCGCCTTTGCCGTAATTCGCATTGCCCAGATCTCCATCCACAGCATTGTCGTAGCCGTAGCCGTTGTCCCAAAAAGACGATCCCCTAACGATCTGCCCACGGGCCAGGTTGCGATTCCTGTTCTGGTCGGTGGTGATCGCGCTGGGCGCGTCAACTCTGAAAAGGTTTTTTGCCGCCCGCTTCGATGCGATCAGGTTCAGTATCAGTCCGTCAACCAACAGTTCGCCCTTCTGCGCCGACGCTGTAATGCCAGCAACAATTGAGTTCAGCTGCTGCGAATCACCGACCGGCACTTGCGCGTTCACACGCTGCCAGCCGATTTGATTTGATGTTTCTATAGGAATGCGGAAGAACGCTTCCTTGCCGTTCCGCGTATTGGTGCTAATTTCGATGGAGACGGAAGCTTCCGGGGAGAGATTCGAACTATCCAGCCAAGCCGAAAATTCTAACGCCTGCTTACCCTGCAGGAAGCCACGGTCGATCAGTTGCCTGATGCTGCGATGTCCCGGGAATCGCATCCGCAACGACTGCATGTTGGTCTTCGCCCTTTCCTGGGTGGTACCAATACCATGGCCATTGCCAACCGCCCAGTTTTCCAAGTTGTTTTCGAAATCGGGGTTCAGCAGGTAATTCACGCGCGATTTGTTGAGGCCGGCCAGACTCCATTGCGCGACCTCGGCGACGGTATCCCACAGGTGGTATTTGAAAAGCGAATCGCTGCGATAAAAGCCGACAGCCCTCGTTCCCGTTGCCAGGCATTTCAGGCTGCCGTCGCGCAGCATGGCGGGGGTCATTAGATTGCCGCCGTAAGGTGCAATCAGAGGCATGTGAGGAACTCGTCCCTGAATCGCCTCGTTGGCAAGCATCACCTGCTGGAGCGAGTTGTTGGTATCCCGTTCGTAGATCATCGTAACGACGCCGGAGATCAGACCTCGGTCGAGCCAGGTTGCCCAATCTTGCATGGCGCGATTCAGGCAATCTTGCGGATCGGGGTTCACACAGGCAATGATCGCCAGACTTTTGTCGATCTGGTCCAGGGCGCTGCGAAGTTCGGCGACAAATTGCGTCACATAATTGGCGCGGAAACGAATCCACTGAGGATCGTCCGGAGCCAGCTTGTGGGGATCCTTACCAAATTGAGTGCGGAAGGCGGAAACAATGACATCGGCGTAGCCGGCGTTTTGCCCAAAGTACCTGCAGTAGTCCAGGAGAACCCCGTCCACATCGCTTGTCTTGACTAGGCGAGCAATGGTCTGCGCTTTGTAGGCGCGAACTTCTGAATGACCCCAGCTCAAGCCGACCTCTGTGCCACGATTAATGAGCCGGCCGTCTTTCCGCTTTTCCCAATATTCCGGGTGTAGCTTTGCGAATTCGTGGTGCTTCTCCTGATACCCGTCGTAGGCCACCGCCAGCGATGGATACACCTTGATTCCATGAGCACGTACTCTCTTCACGATGTTGTTCATGAATCGATTGGGCTTGTACCAGGCGATCGATGGGAACAATACATCGACGCCACTTGCGATAGCTTTCTGTTGCGTGTTGTCTCCGGTTCCACCGTAGACACCGACAAGAGGCTGCTTTCTCAGGCGATGCTGGGCACTCGTGTTTGGCATTCCCCCGGGACCCAGAAAGAGGACCAGGGTGGCACAGCGCATGGCCCGGATTGCCAAACAACGTGGTCTTCCAGGTTGGGGTGTTGTTGACATTGTCAGTGGCCCGAGGCGCCCGGCGAAGAGGTAATGTAACGGCGCGTGTTCACGTCGGTAAGCGAGCGGCTGGCCTTGAGTTGTCAGGTGCAAATCGTCAAGCATGAGGCGCCGCACGCTCACTCTAATGGTATACCCCACGGACGAACGGATATTCAATCAGGTCGTCAACTGGACGCACGCGTGGCGCTGGTGATCTCGTGGCCCGAGTTGCCGGCGGGCCGTGGTTGATCGAGCGGATGTCGAGCTATTTGTGAGTTGCTGGCAAAAGCAGGCGTCCGAGGCGCTGCTGGTGAGAGCGTTGGGGACAGTAGTTGTCTTGCCTCAGTGAGTTGGTGACAATGAGGTTTGAACACCAGGCGTTCTGTGACGGTAGTTTGTTTTTGGATCGGTCTGCTTTTCATCATGCCAGACTCCGAACTGCAAATCGCCTATACGAACTTGAAGGCTCAGGCCGAACTATTGGCGGGGGGTCTGGGCGACATTCAACGCCGTGTCGCGATTCTCACCAGCCTCTATCTCGACTCCGGACGCAATCACGTTTTTTCCCAAATCGCAGCTCACGGTGCCTTGTGGGCCATGGGCTATTTTGAAGCCGGTGGCAGCCTGGGCCGGCTGGTGGCGCGACGTTACTTTTATAACGCGGAAGAACGCGGCTATCGGCTGGGTATCCTGCGTGAGTTTTCAGAGTCGTTTCGCCGTGTTAACCGGTTGGTTTGTGTTGACACCTACACCAATTACCATTTTTCCAAAACCTACGGACATATATCCGGAGCGGATACCGTCATTCCAGTAGACCTGCTGGACGCTTTGAATCGTGTGCATCATGCGCGCGCCCGGAACACGGACCTGACGCCCCCAGAGAAGCGACAGATCTTCGAATGTTCCTTCCACTGTGAACAAGAGATCACCGTTGCTCCCGGTGTCGCCGCGGCAGTGGCTGAATTCGACTGCCCCATCATGCGCGTCCTGTGTCTCCATCCCATCGTGCGCTTTGCGTACTTTCCAAAACTGCGTTACCTGTTATTTCGCGATTTCTCTAATACGGAAGAACGCATTTCCAAGGGGATGCGAGCCTACGACCTGGCCGATCGTGTCGGCTGGGATCAGGTCCACAAGTCGATGCGCTATTACGGGCAAATGCCGGAGAGCTTCTTCGCCGCTCCGCTGGACCACTACCAACAGCTTCGCAGCGAGATCATTCGCACCGCCCAGGCCGCAGCACAGTTCCGTGAGCCTGATTGAGTCGGTAATCGATTTCCGCAGTACGATTCTGGTGACGGAACCAGGTATGCGGAACGGCAGGGGCTATCCGCTACTCGGGGCTGGCATGCGGTGGCCGTGGGTTGTCGGACTGGCATTGCAGTCGTAGGCGTCCGCTTTTGCTCGTGCTTACCAAGGCATGTCCGGTTCATCCGCGCGGGAGGATCGCGTGGCTGGAAATCGCAATAAGAACCGTCCCGGCGGATTTTGCGCCGGATGTAGAGGATATTCCACAAGTGAGAACTTCTCTTGAAAGGGCCTTGCAATCGTGACGACGTAGATAGCAAGTGACGGATTCGGTTGTTCAGGTCGATGGAAAAGAGGAAGAGCCGTGAGGCGTACAGGAATCGCTGCGTTTGTTGCCTGTTTGTTCACTGGCGCTGTTGCCTGGTGTGATGAGCCACAACCGGTACATGTTGAAGAACGTTCCGTTGTCGGTGATCCCGTTCTCACCGGTTGTACGGATTGCGTCGATTGTCTGGAGCCAACGTCTTGTGACAGTGGTCCGCTGAGACATTGGTTGTCAGAAAATCCGCTGAAAGGGTTTACGTTTGGTCATAGCAAGTGGCTGGACGTTGGTGGCAGCTATCGGGCGCGGCACCATCGGGAAACCAACATGCGCCCGGGCACGACCGGCGGATTGTCAGGAGTCGACGACTCTTTCTGGTTGCATCAGACGCGGCTCTGGTTTGATGGCGAGTTGAATTCACGCTTGCGGTTTCGGGTTGGCTTTATCGACGCCGCCAGTTCCGGTGAAAAGCATCCCTCAAGAAGTCGAGAGGTGAACCGGCACGACCTGTATCAGGCACATGTGAACGCGCTACTGTACGAAGGTGAAGGTACCCTTACGGCGCGCGTCGGGCGCCAGGAAGTTCGTTATGGGTCGTCGCGGCTGATGATGGCGCCGGGGTGGGCTAACCGGCGGAGAACGCACGACGGTGTCCGCTTCATCTACGAAAGTGATGATTGGGAGGTTAACCCTTTCTGGATTCGGCCGGTCTTTCGAGACCGAGCGCATTTCAGTACTTTCGACAATTCCAACCCGAACCAGCAGCTGTATGGTATTTTCTCGACCTACAAGAAACTTGAAAATGACAAGCTAGATCTGTACTGGCTTGCGTATGACCTTTCGACGTCGGAGGGTGGTTCGCGCTACGACACCCTGGGCAGTCGTTACTACGGAGGCTTTGATAACTGGGTTTATGAGTTTGAGGGTGGCGTTCAACTGGGGGAAAATTCCGACGATACAAGCCATGATGCGGGTTTTTTTACCGGAGGTGGGGGTCGCAAGTTTGCTTCAATTCTGTGGCAGCCCGAACTGTGGGTCTTCTTTGATTGGGCATCTGGCGACAATACGGTGGGTAAAGGGTTCCATCACTACGTACCCAGAGCCCACTATTACCTGGGCTTTATGGACCTCTTTGGTCGTCGTAATCTCGAGGATCTCAATATTCGCTTGACAGTACGCCCCATACAGCAATTGACTTTGGTGGCCTGGTGCCATTTCTTTTCGTTGGCAAATGGAAACGATGTCCCGTACAACTTGAACATGCGGCCCTATGCCGGTTTGACCGCCGGTTCGGCGCGTAGCCAGACGTTAGGAACCGAGCTGGATTTGTTGGCGACGTACGATGTGACCGAACAGACACAGTTGCGAGTCGGCTATTCCCACTTCTGGGCGGGGTCGTTCTACGACACAACCCCCGGCGTCCCCACCAATCTCGATGGGAATTTTCTCTTCGGGCATGTTTTTTATCGGTTCTGATTGGATGAAGGGAGTGCCCTTTGACACCGGCCTGAATTGCGCGAATGACGCGTCGGGTGGATCGCAGGATACACGCCTCCGCGGGTCGATTTTCATCGCGGGCCTGGAACGCTTCCGTCTCCACTCAGTTCCGGAGGGAATTCACTCCCTGCCACGGCTTGTGGGAGAATCTCCGTCAAACGATTTGGTGACGGGACCCCACAACAACCCGGTGCAGCCAAATATGACCAAGGTGTGTCAGTGGTTTTTCATTGCGGGTGTTGTCTCGCGACTGGGGCCGCTGCAGGTGGGAGCACTGTGTTCTCTCGTGCAATCACCAAATACTTCAGAGTACCAGCATAGCTGTTTCAGTATGACGGTGTCCGCGTAGCTGGCGGACGCCCTTACGAGTGCAAATCACTGTGAAATTTCATCTTCTGACGTTTGGACTCGTTTGCTCTCTGCCGGTGCACGGATGAGTTGGATAGGGCGTGTTGAATGCTGCTCAATCTGACTCTCGTGCAAGGCAGTACAGGTGGCGATCCGTCCGCAAGTAGATGGCCTTCCCGGAGACCGCTGGTGAGGCCATGATGCGGCCGGCGAGTTTATTCGTCGCCAGGTCCTGGAACCGAGTGCCCGGCGCGAGGACGGTTGTAACGCCCTGTTCATTGAAAAAGTAGATCTTCCCATCGGCAAAGATAGGTGACGTGAAAAAATTGCCTGCCAACCGTTTGCGCCAGTGCGCTTGTCCGGTGCGCGCATCGAGACAACTGGCCACGCCGTTGTCGCTGACAACATAGAGTTCCTGATTAATCAGCAGGGGTGATGGATTGTGGGGGACCGCCTCGCGCAGGCTCCACTTGACGTGAGAAGCCGTAACGTCACCTCGGCCGTCGGGTCGGACGGCGAATATGACTGGGCTGTAATATCCCCCGGCGGTGAAGAGCAGTCCGTTCCCGTAGACGGGCCGTGGGACTTGGGCGTAATTTTCTGCCTGCTGTACCGACCACAGTCTGTCACCGGTCTTGGGATCATAGGCCAGTATATGGCCGGCTACGTTGCAAATAAGCTGCGCCCCGGCGTCCGTCTGGATGATCAGCGGTGTCGATTCTGCGTTGTGGAGCTCCAATCGTGGACTCTTGTCGTCGTGCGTTGTTTGCCAGACAGCCTGCCCCGTAGCCTTGTCCAACGCAGTCACGTAACGAACGTCGGTGCCATGGCATTGAACGATCAATAGACCCTTGAACAGAACAGGGCTGCTCGACGGGCCATACAAGGTCTTGTGCGCCAGTTTGGTTTTCCAGACGATTTCTCCAGCCGTCGTCAAGCAGGCGGTTCCGTACGGGCCGAAATGTACATACACGCGGTCGCCGTCAAGAATCGGCGTCGGTGAAGCATAGCTATTTTGGGCATGGCGGCTACGAATCGTTTGTGGGGTAAAGACTTCGATACGCTGCAGCTGCTCACCGGTCGTGAGATCCAGCGCAATCGCCAGCAGCGATTTTCTTGAATCGAGCGAGGTCGTTACCCAGAGTTGTTTACCGCGGGTCACCGGCGAAGACCATCCTGTCCCTTCTATCTTGCATTTCCACGATACGTTGGTCGTTTCACTCCACGTCAGTGGCAACCCCGTTGCAGTCGAATGCCCCTGTCCGCCTGGCCCTCGAAATTGAGACCAATCGTCAGGGGACACGCTTTGGACGTTTGCTGCTTTGGCAGGTACCAAGGGATTCTGCGAGAGGTCGCTTGCGTGGGCGAGCAGAGAGGCCAGGTAGCAGTGGACCAAGATCTGCCAATTTAGCGGACGTCTCATGTATCGCTCCTTAGGTAGGCATCACCAGAGCCTACCAATATAGAGACCGGGCAGGACCGCTGGGTGGGTGAAATGGGCGAAATGGCCGCGCAAGCCAGGTTTGCGACCCGCACGCGCTGCGGAGGGAAGGGAACCGTGTTAGTTTTCACACTTCGCCAATGCCCTCTTCGGTACGTCGCACATCGGTGGCCGCTGATCTGGTTTGTGGTTTGTTAGCGGACCTTGACTGCCAATGACTCGGTGTAGTCCTTATTCATATCCATCGCAAAACCGGGGATCTTGCGCATGAAGCTGAGGACGTTCTGCTGAGGTTCGGTGAGTACCTTGTCTTGACC
>PAQH01000037.1 GCA_002709225.1 Planctomycetaceae bacterium | reverse complement strand
GATTCAAGTTGAGACGATGGCAGACCCGCGGCTCTATCCGGAGCAGAAGCTCAAGATCCGCGCGACCGCGCTTGAGGACGGTAAGTGGCTGGCGGTTTCCGAGACCGATGTGACCGTCGTGTTTCGTGAAGCGAGTGCGACCCGGTTCAATGCCCCGTAGAAGTGCTGCTGTCGTTGCTGTGTCTGCTGGGGCAAGCTCTGATGTTTCTCGTGGCGCCAGTCTACAGAGCGTGGGCAGGTCACAGGCCCGGACCAGTGGCTGCCATGTCGGCCGCGGTGAGAACGCGGGCGCAACACGAATAGATAGCTGGTGGGCGCCAGAGTCGTAAGAATGCGGACTGTTGTCAATAGAATCACGCGATCGAAGAGGCTTCTCGTGTGTAAGCGGTTTTCCCTGATTGCCTGCCTGGTGATTACGACGACGGTTTTGCGAGCGGACGACAGCCAGTCTGTGTTGCGTGGTGATTCGCTTGTCCAACCGAATGTGCCGCAGGGCAAAATCACGGAGCACGTGTGGAAGAGCAAGGTTTTTGCCGATACCCTCCGCCGCTACTCGATTTATGTTCCGGCCCAATACGATGCCGCCAGGCCAGCGGCGGTCATGGTCTTCCAGGACGGACATGCCTATGTTGACCCTGCGGGGCAGTTTCGAGCGACTGCGGTGATGGATAATCTCATTCATCGAGGTGAAATACCGGTAACGATCGGAATTTTCGTCGATCCTGGACACACCAGCAAGACACTTCCCGAAGAGCGGGGCTGGCGACCACGTCCGGCCAATCGCAGTTTTGAATACGATACGCTGTCGGATCAATATGCGCGATTCCTGATCGAAGAAGTCCTGCCTGAAGTCGGGAAAAGTTATCGGCTAACCAAGAATGCCAGCCAGCGTGCGATTTGCGGAATTAGTTCCGGTGGCATCTGCGCCTGGACAGTTGCCTGGGAGCGGCCCGATGTGTTCGGCAAGGTAATGAGCCATGTCGGCAGCTTTGTGAACATTCGCGGTGGACACCACTATGCGGCGCTGATTCGTAAAACAGATCGCAAGCCGATTCGTGTCTTTCTCCAGGATGGTAGCGAGGACTTGGATAACTCGCACGGAAACTGGCCATTGGCAAATCAGCAAATGGCCAAGTCGCTGGCGTTTAAAGATTACGATTACAAGTTTGTCTATGGTGTTGGTGGCCACAACGGTATCCATGGTGGTGCCATTTTGCCTGATTCGCTGCGCTGGTTGTGGCGTAATTGAATAGGTCCTCTCCCGGTGGTGTGATTGGTTCCGTGCTGGCAGGACCGCAGCGGTGTTGAGAATTCTCGGTCGCCATCAGGGAGTATCTTGCGACGCGCTGTCACGCCGTGGTTTTCTTCGTCTCGGTACGCTTGGGTTGGGCCGTCAATTTGGGGCCTTTCACCGGCCGGTTGGCTGGCAGCAAACGCCAATGTGACTAGCGGAAAAACGCGGCATTCAGTCATTATGGTGTACCTTCATTATGGTGTACCTTCATTATGGTGTACCTTCATTATGGTGTACCTTCCGGGTGTCTTGACGCCGTCGGATACGTTTGACATGCAACCGGCTGCGCTGCGTGAAGTGCGTGGCCCTTTCCAGGAAGAGTATGGTGAACAGCTCAAGCGACCTGTCGCTCTGCCTCTATTGTGTTCGGAAGACTTTGGTTCACAGGGTGCGTTTCCCAGTCACCCCGATCTGCTCGATTGGCTGGCTGTCGATTTTCGCGCAAGCGGCTGGGATATCAAACGCATGCTCAAGTTGATTGTCATGTCGTCGACGTATCGGCAGAGCTCCAATGTGACACGCGAAGCAATGGGACGCGACCCGGATAACCGCTTAGTGTCGCGCGGTCTGCGATTCCGTCTGCAAGCCGAGTTCATTCGGGACAACGCACTGGCCGTAAGCGGACTGCTTGTGCCAGATCAGGGTGGTCCGGGTGGCCGCGTTTACCAACCAGCTGGCTTGTGGGCAGAAGTGGGCCGCGGCGGTGTCCCTGAATTTGTCCAGGATCACGGGAAAACACTCTACCGCCGTAGTCTGTAAACCTATTGGAAACGAAGTTCGCCGCCACCCAACATGTAGATTGTTGATGCGCCCACCCGGGAAAAGCGCATCCTTCAGAGGTCACGGACCAATACGCCCTTGCAGGCCCTGGTGCTGCTGAATGACGTACAGTTTGTCGAGGCGTCACGCAACCTGGCTGAACGACTCCTCCAGGAGGCTGCACGATCGGATCTACAGCGATTGCAGGATCTCTATCTGAGGGTACTGGTACGGCCGGTACGGAAACCAGAGATCGAAGTACTGCAGGATGTACTTGCAGATGCTTTGAATCGGTTCACAGCGGATCCTGCAAGTGCGCGGGTGTTGCTTGGATTTGGTGAGTCACAGCCAGATGAGTCTCGCGCTGCGGCGACACATGCTGCCTGGACATTACTTTGCAACGTGGTTTTCAATTTGGGTGAAACACTGACAAGGAATTGACGACGGATGAATCCTCTGCAGGAACGACAGCAGCAGATGACCTGGCGACAGTGGCTCTCACCTTTACGTGGGTGTCTTGGTGCGGCGGCGCTGGCCGCGCTCGACGGTGGGACGTTGGCCCAGCGCGTGGCGCCCAGGATCGGCCAGGGAATTGCAGGGTTACCACACTTCAAACCACGAGCGACACGTGTGATTTCGCTGTTGATGGCGGGGAGGGGCCGAGTCATATCGACCTCTTCGATGACAAACCGAAGATGGAGAAATTTAGCGGGATCGAACTGCCGGAGTCGGTTCGACATGGCCAGCGTTTGACGACGATGACCAGCGGGCAGACTAGATTCACTTGTGGCGCCGATGTTCAAGTTCAAGCGAATGGGAGAACGTGGAACCTGGATCAATCCGGAAGTGTTGCCTCACACGGCGAAAATTGCGGACGAGATTGCCATCATCCGCTCGATGAACACAGAGGCGATCCATCATGACCCAGCGATTACCTACATCAATACCGGCCGGCAGCAGCCGGGACGTCCCCGTTTCGGGTCCTGGATTAGTTACGGCCTGGGTTCGGTCAACCAGAATTTGCCAGCCTACGTGGTTTTTGTCTCGGTGGGAGCGATGCCTGGCCAGGCGTTATTCTCCCGCTTGTGGGGCAGTGGTTTCTTGCCCTCCAGGCACCAGGGCGTGCAATTCCGTGGAGGTCGTGACCCGGTACTCTACCTTTCGAATCCGCCCGGGATTGACCAGGGCGCGCGACGAAAGATGCTGGCTGGTATTGCCCGTTTGAACGCGCAGAATTTTCGGCGCAGCGGTGATTCTGAGATCCAGACACGGATTTTCCAGTACGAGCTGGCGTTCCGCATGCAAACATCGATTCCTGAGTTGATGGAAGTGTCGGACGAAACCGGATCGACGTTGGATCTGTACGGTCCCAACGCCAGAAACCGGGTACCTTCGCCGCCAATTGCCTGTTAGCCAGACGCCTGGCTGAACGCGGACTGCTTTTTGTGCAGTTGTTCCACCGGGGCTGGGATCAGCACGGTAGTTTGCCTGCCATAATCAAGAAGAATGGCATCGGTACAGACCAACCTGCGGCGGCTTTGCTCCAGGATTTCAAGCGGCGGGGCCTGCTCGAGGACACGATTGTCATCTTTGGTGGTGAATTTGGTCGGACGATTTACAGCCAAGGCAAGGTTACAGTAAACAACCATGGTCGAGATCACCATGGCCGTTATTTCAATACTTGGATTGCAGGTGGCGGATTTCAGCCAGGTGTCGATTACGGAAAGACCGACGACTTTGCCTACAACGTGGGCCAGGACCCGGTTCACATTAACGATCTGAATGCCATGATCTTGCACAACCTGGGGATCGACCATCAGCGGTTCAGTGTGAAATACCGGGGACTGCAGGTACGCTTGACAGGTGTTGAAGGAGCCCGCGTCGTTAACGGTCTGCTGGCGTAACTTTGGTGACCGTGGTCTGCGGCGGTTCGGCAAAATCTCGCCATACGCGTTCTGCCCGACTGGCCTCGACTTTGTCGTCGTGTACGTAGAAACGGTATTTCAGCACCAGCGGTTCTGCGGGGGTGATCGTAAAGTCGCCCAGGTACGCATCGACAAAGCAGAAGTAGGGAATCGTCTGGTTGACACGGACCGGTTCCGGATGGCGCAGGTTGCCGGGATG
Source organism: Planctomycetaceae bacterium (assembly GCA_002709225.1). Classification (GTDB taxonomy): domain Bacteria; phylum Planctomycetota; class Planctomycetia; order Pirellulales; family Pirellulaceae; genus UBA9264. Next base: position 22,971 of record PAQH01000037.1, on the reverse strand, counting down.
GCTCATCGTGGTCAGACCGGACCAGACGGCGTCTGTTGCTCCTGAAATGTCACACCAGCGCACGCGCGAGTGATTGGCTTGGGCGCGGGTTTTGCCTTCTGAGGTGAGAACGTTGCACTGGTCTCCATACCACTGAGGCGCGCCGCGAATAGCCATACCGCCCCACGAATGCTTCTTGACTGTGAGTGGGCTGGGCCCGGCACAGCGGAGGGTCGTTTCGAGGTCGTAAATCCAATATCCCTCTTCCGTACCGACGTTCCAGGCACGTACCCGCCAGGTCTCCTGGAGGGCCACCTTGGGTCGCTTGGGCAGTCCCAGATCGATGTGGTTCTGACGTATCGTAAATGAGGCAAACACCGGACCACTTGTCTTATGCTGTGTTCCGGTGTACTGCACAGTTGCCTTGCCGTTGAGTAGGTCCCAGAAGTTGGGTGCGCGACCTTCAAACCGGGTTCCCACGTAGGCGAGCCAGACGCCCAACTGATGCAGGTAATTCTCCGCACGATCGGTGACCACCTGGCCGCTGGGTGTCCAGACAGGGTTGATGTAGCCGCTGCGTTTGTATTTGGGATCGGCACCTGGGGGCAATGGTGTGGCCGTCGTGTTGTAACGCAGCAGTCGCGCCGTGCCACGCACGATTTCCAAGTGATCATTGGATTCGCGCACGTGAATTAGGGGAGCGGTATGCGCGGCAGGGGCGCCCGCTTCGAGCAGGTAGGTTCGTTGCGTGTCGGCTGGTGTTTCACCAGTCAGGATCCACCACAGATGCGCTGTTTTCCCACGGTCTCGTTGTGCTGGGACGGCCACCTTGACACCGTTCCGCAGTTCCCAAAGTCGAATCCGGGCAGGCAGTGGTGTGTTTTCCGAAATTGAAATGGAAACGGGTACGTCGACCCGAGAATGCGTGCCAGCCGCGACGATGATCTTCAGCGGCAATTCGGTCGCCGATACAGGGCGCGCGACAAACGTGGATAACAGCAGCAACATTGCAGGTGTGGTAACGCGCATCCTGGTCATCGCTTTAATCCCAAGTGTGTGGAGAGTTATGTCCGCGCGGTTGGTTAGAGCGTGAAGCACACCAGCCGCATTGTTGCGGAGAATGCATCATAACCGGTTTCCGCTGCAGTCTCGGCCTCTGCCAGGCAACTTCCGCCAGGTCTTGAGGTGACGAGACGGGAGACCTGCGACAGTGCGTTGTGTGCTCGGTTGACACCATGGAAACGACCAGGCTGCAATACGCCGGACACCTACGCCATAAACGCGGTTATTGAGGCGATCTCAAGGAGAGGTCGACAAAGAGTGCGAGTCGCCTGTCCAGCGAGTCTGTCATCGTAGCTGTGTAGCTAGACGAGATTGTTCCACGATTCTTCTGGTGCACAGGATTCTCTATGGGTGATGCAAGATCTTGTAGAGCCCGCGCGTAAACAGGAGTGCGTCGTCCTGACTGAGATGGGACCACTCGGGGCAGCCAAATCTTGCGAGTTCGGGATAGTCCTCAAAGTGGATTCCCTGGCAACCGGTTGCTTCCAGTAACCGTTTCCAGTACAGCTGGCGGGGAAAGTTCTGCCGTTCCAGTTCGCGAAACCAATTGGTCGACGGAAAGCGGATAAAGACGACATCGCCGCCTCGTGCACGGATCTTAGCGATATCTTTCCGTGTGGACTCGAGTATGGCGTCCGTATTGGCCGGTGCATAAAACGCTGCTTGGCTGGTGGCTGCTTGCCACGCGTCCGTGACCTGCTTGCGGGTAGGAACATCGGTCAGGCACCAATTGTGGATCCGGGTCCGATTATCTTGTGTGATAAACGCGAAGTCCGGTAATCGCGGTGTCGGCATCGTTTCAGCGCGGCGGCCCAATGCTAGCCAGGACCGTGCTACTTCTAGTGGAGACACTTCGGTTTGAAGCAACATGCGCAGACGCGGTTCGAGCAGCAGCCGTAGCATTTGGCCGGCTTTTTCCGCGGGACCCCAGCGTTGCGCGTATTCAGCGAGCGGTTTGGTTTTCAGTGCAAAGTGATCGTCGTTGGAACAGAAGAACAGTCCCGGTGTATATCCACAGATGACCTTGCCCGCAAAAGCGTCGTCTTCTGCCAGGTCGTGTAATGACGGCCGCGGACAACCGCCGGGCCAGGCGAGCATAAACGGTTTGCTGTTGTCAGATTGACGAGTCCATTCCTCAAGATCGAATCCGAACTTGATCCGAGAGGAGCCGATCACCACGGTTTGACCAGGTGATCCTTTCGAAAGCAGATTGCGCTGGCGTGCCCATAGTCCTTGATGTAGTGACAGTGTTGGCATGTAACCTTTACGGGCCAGCTGCCATTCTCGCGCAGTGACGGCGCAGGTTGTCAAGGCGGTCACAATCAACAGAGTGAAATCACAGTGACTCAGAGCGGGCAATTTGCGCAGTTCGGCAGCACTAGGTGCCCCAGTGTGCTCAAGACTGGAAGTAGAACAAGGCATTGGATTCTCCACGGGTGAGAAGGATCAAGATGAGCATCACCGACCAGACGATTGCGAGTAGCCACCATGGAGTACGGGAGACGAGATCCTCGATTCTCAAATTGCGCATGCACCATGGACTTGCCAGCATGCCTGCTATGACCAAGCTACATAACAGCAAGTCAAAGTTCTCCAGCCAGCGGACGCCATCCGTCTGGCCGCCCACCAATGAGGTGAGTAGGTGGACCGCTTCCGTAAAGGTCGCTGCACGAAANAGGACCCAGGTGACTGAAACGGCGGCAAAGGTCGCNAGACCGGCGAGGCCGACGNCCAGCGGGTGCGCCGTCCACCGTCGATTGTGGAAACGATGTCGGAGGAGGCGCTCAATCATGAGGTAGAGGCCGTGGACACCGCCCCNGACTAGGAACCGACGGTCGGCACCGTGCCATAAGCCGCCTNGTAGCATCGNCAACATGAAATTGACGTACGTGCGCCGGGGACCACGANGATTTCCACCGAGAGGTATGTAGAGATAATCTCTCAACCATGCTGACAGCGAAATGTGCCAGCGTTGCCAAGAATCTGAAAAACCTACCGCTGCGTAAGGACGACGAAAATTGTCTGGCAGGGAAAACCCGAGCATCATGGCGACTCCGATAGCGTATAGCGAATAGCCTGCGAAATCGAAGAAGATCTGACCGGAAAACACCAACGTGGCCATCCAGCCGTCGAGGCAGGCAACGGGGCGCGACGAGCTGAAGACTTTGTCGGCAATGGGTGACAGAATGGAATCAGCCAAAACCACCTTCTCGAACAGACCCATCGTCAGCAACAGTAGTCCCCAAGTGCATTGCTGGCGGGTGGCCCATACCGATTGTTTGAATTGGGGCAGCAACTGACTTGGTCTGACAATTGGTCCGGCGACCAATTGCGGAAAAAACGTCACAAACAGAGCGAAATCAATGAATGAGCGATCGGGGTCGGTGCGACGCAGATAGATGTCCAGCGTATAGGACAAGGTCTGGAATCTGTAGAAAGAGCTTCCGACCGGTAGCACCCATCCCATTTCAGGAGGCTGGTAGCGGATGTCCAGCAAGAGTAACAGCCGGGAACACTCCGGCAGGAGGAACCCACCGTACTTGAAAAGCCCCAACATTCCCAGGTTGACTAGGAGACTGGTACCCAACAGCAACCGTCGCCATCCGACTCTTCGCTCGCGAAACAGGCGGGCCGCGACCAGCCCGACGATTGTTGAGAGCCACAGCAGGAGCACGAACACGGGGCTCCAGGCGGCATAGAACAGATATGGCAACTAACAGGAACGACTTGCGTACAGTCCATGAGAGGCGCAGCGAGAACACCCCCATCACGGTCGCAATGAAAATGATGAAGGTCAACGAGTTAAAGAGCATCGCACGGCAACCGTGAAAAGGACTCCTGCTATGGCTTAGTTGGCGGTCTCGAAGTGCTTGTCGAGCCAGTCCAGTGTCTCACGGATTTGCTCTTGGCGAGGCAACGTATGCCCCGTGTCGTAGATGACGTGACGCTTGTTTTCCGCCGGCGTGCCGAGATGTCGGAAAGCTGGTTCGGCGGAATCATGCAGCGGAAAGAGCGGATCAAAGCGCCCCGACAGCCAGAGTACCGGGAGGGTGACCCGGGCGATGTAGCTGATCTGGTCGACCTCGGGAGGCGCCCGCTGCATCGACAGGCCACCTACGTAACAGACGCTCAATATCAGACGTGGTTCGACGGCCGGGATAATCAGCCCGTTGAAACCTCCCCAACTGTCCCCGATATAACCGATGTTGGAGGCATCGAGTTTGGCGCGAGTTTCGACGTAATCGATGATACGCAGGTAGTCTTTGCCCCATTTCTTGAGCAACTCCGCGTACTTCTGAGTCGGTTTGGAGGTCCAGCTTTCCAGCCTGTCGCAGCGTTCGAATGTCCCTTTGACGACGGGGTGCACCAGCGGCCGGCCACTCTTCATGATGAATGAATGGGGGCGTGGGCAAATTGTTCGCTTGAAGCCGGACGGATCGAGCTCGCGTTGCGAAAATAGACAAGTGTTCGATACGGGGGTTTGGCGTTCTTGGGAAGGTAGAGATAGAGAATGATTCGTTCTTCGTCGTAAGCCGCATCAATTTCAATACGCTCTTTGCTGAAGTCGGGATACTCTTCGGTTTTGCGGTAAATGATCTCCGCGTTCAACGGTGTGTCATCGTACCGAAACTGGTTGCGGTAGGCTGCGAACACCTCGTCTGAAATCTCGGGCATAGTTTGGTAGTCTCGAATCTCTAATTGGACATCTTCCAACTGGACCTCAGTGGGCGCTGCGTCAGGTAAGTATTGGACGCAACGGAAACCACGTTGTGGGGCCCCATTGAGAGGGTCGACCGCGTTGGCGTGGTGAAAAAAATAGGCCTTCTCCATCGCCGAATCACCGAGTGAGAGACGCTGCTGACCGACGCCATTGAAGACCCATTCCGAGATTTTCCCGGCCACATCGAAGACGCCGTCGACAGACAGTCCGTGATCGCTACCGACCGGGGCAAACTTACCGCTATCGATGTTGCTCTTTGACGTCAGATTTCCCAGCCATGGACCGCTAAAAAGTGTTGGCGTCGCCCGTGACCAGTGATACACGGTTGGTAAATCCTTGCCGACGAATTGGGCGTACGCGCGAGCTTCATACCAGTTGACACCGCGCACGGGCCCGTTGTCGGTTCCCCCCGGAAAAGTTCCTACTTCCCACGTCGCTGGGCCGGGTCGACCTGTGGCATCGACAAACAGTTTGCGGATTTCTGAGATTTGAAGTGGTTGGCCATCAATGATCATCGGGTCGGGCCAGTAGTATGGATTCTTATAGCCGTCTGCTTTCACGAATTCAGCGAATTCACGATTGGAGACTTCGTAGCGGTCCATCAAGAATGACAGCACTCGTGATGGTGGTTCTTGACCAGCCTGGTGTTTGATACCAAAGCTCATGCCCGCTAAGGGAAACTCGTTACCGGCCGGAATGCGAACCATTTCTGGTGGGAACGCGTTTTCTGCTTCCAGCGTGATCGGTCGCTGGATCAACCCGCCAATGATCCCGGAGTCTCCGGCAATAACCCGTTCACGAAAACCCGTTTTCGAGATCCGCAACACCTTAGCGGTCCGCGATACGCGCACCTCTTTAATAGGAGTTGTGCCCAAATCACGCAGGTCACTAACGGGTGCCAGATAATCTCGGACTGAAACAGATGCACCCTCCGGTTCGGTGCTGATCGACAAAGGAAGAGTGATTTGCTCCCACATCGATCGGAAGACCGGATCAGCGGCTAGCTGTTCCTGTACGGTTTCGGCTAGAACACAAGCTTCCGTATCACGCCCCTGACGGACCAGCTCGAGTAGTTGCGGCAGAATTTCCTGGCGTGACTTTTCGATTTCATTTGTCCGTGGTGGTCTTGCTGTGTCGCTACTCGCCCTCGAGGGGATTGATACGGCGGCACTCTCGGTGTGGGCGTTCGGTCCTGTGAGAGCCCCTTGGTCGGCAGGGCGGAACCAGGTGGGAGCGGTCGCGACGCATCCTACGATCACCAGCGCCGCAATTCCTGCCACCACCACTCGGGAGAATGTAGGGGCGGGTTGTGATTGGCCGGGTTCAGAGGTGGTGTTGGTCTGCCGTAATTCCGCGAGTAACTGATTACTATGAGTGAAACGCGCAGCTGGGTCCTTGGCTCGGCAGCGCTCGATGATCGCGTACAGGGGGTGCGCCGTGGGGAGAGCCGACTGAGTGATTTCCGGTACTGCATCGTTGAGAATCGCCGTCATCGTCTCCACTGAAGTGTCGCGTTTGAAGGCCCGTGTGCCGGTGACCATCTCGAATAACACTGCACCAAAAGAGAAAATGTCTGTGGTCTGATCGGTGGGTGCGCCACGTACCTGTTCCGGTGACATGTAGCCAACGGTGCCCATGATGGCGCCAACGTTGGTACGCAGATCTTCCGAGGAGACGGTTTCTCCTTCATTGCCGTCCCATGTGGGCCCTCGTGCCGTCGCCAATCCAAAGTCAAGCAGTTTGACTTGGCCTTCAGTGGTCAAGAAGATATTGCTTGGCTTGATATCGCGGTGGATTACACCACTGCGGTGGGCGGCGGGCAGCCCGCTCACGACCGATTGGGAGACTGCGATGACCTCCTCATGGTTGAGTGGTCCATGTTCTAACCGGGCATCGAGTGTCTCCCCATGTAACAGCTCCATCACGGCATAGGCGACACCAGCGGACTCTTCGAAGTCATAGAGCGCCACGATGTTACTGCGTGACAGTCCGGCAACTGCCTTAGCCTCTCGTTTGAAACGGGCAATGATGGTCCGGTCAGACAGCGCGTCCGTGTTGAGCAATTTGATGGCGACGTCGCGGTGCAGACGCTCGTCATAGGCCCGGTAGACGGTGCCCAGGCCCCCCGAACCGCTGGCGGAATCCAGACGAAACCGACCGAGTTGGTCACCTGGCTGCAGCGACATCCTGGGAACACCATAAAATTGGGGGTGCGCGGGCCCGGGGTTATACAATGGCCAAGTTTTTCCCCAATCGCCGTAGCCGAGGTAGTTGGTTCGAGGCGGTTTTGCACACAGAACAGAGAGGATTAATCGGTATTGGTACATCTGTGAACTTACAGAGCCAGGAACCGCGTTGAAACTAGCCGTTTCGCTGCGGACGTAGCGGTTTCCCGATGTGGTACGTGGCTACGTTGTTGGGCTACAATTTGAAAAGACAGTGGATGCACTGAGGTACATCGATGTGCTGGGGTAACGTCCATCCAGCTGGAATAGTGAGGTTTCACTTGCAGTTGGCGCACGTCGGTGAGCGATCGTTTCCAAGCCCGTGAGAGTGACTATGGTAATCAGACTGGGAATTGCGTTTCTCGCCGTTTGGGCATCCTTGCCGGTACGTGCCCAACACCCGCAAGCGACGATCGACAATGGTCGCGTGACGGCCAAAATCTACTTGCCCCAAGAGGCCGCAGGTTACTACCGCGGTACGCGGTTTGACTGGTCGGGTGTGATCTATAGTTTGCAGTGCGGCGGTCACGAGTATTTTGGTGAGTGGCAGAAATCGGATGATCCGTATTTGCACGACCGCATCACGGGGCCCGTGGAATCTTACAGCGTGGGGCCACACCAAAAGATGGGTGATGCCTTTTTGCGGATTGGAGTTGGTGTTTGCGATAAGGCTGAGTCGACAGCCCGACACCCGTTTCGTGTGGTGGATCATGGCCAGTGGGAAGTGCAAAAAGGTGGCAACTGGATCGCGATGCAGCACGTCGTGAAATATGGCAAAACGGGCTATCACTATGTCAAACGACTCACGCTAACACCGGATCGTCCAGAGTTGGTGATTGACCATTTCTTGCACAATACGGGAGCCGTGCCGATTGAGACGCAAGTCTACAACCACAATTTTTTTGTGATCGATCAGCAACCGACGGGGCCTGATTTCGTGGTGGGGTTTCCCTTTGAATTGACCGCTGAACGTGACCTTGGTGGTTTTGGCGCCGTACAAGGCAAGAACCTGGTCTACCTGAGGGAGATTCCCGCTGGCGACTATCTGATCTCGACCTTCCGTGGTTTTGAAACCGACGCCCCACGGCATCATGCGTTCTGGCTAGAAAACCGCAAGATCAAGGCGGGTGTGCGGATGGTCACCGATCGCCCTCTTAGCAAATTACAGCTCTGGTCGCCGCGTACCACGATTTGTCCGGAGCCCTTTATCGATCTGAAGATCGGCGCAGGTCACGCCGATCGATGGTCGATTCGTTACACATTCTATTCCTTGTAGACGCTGGAGTTCTGCAACTCCTTGTAGACGCTGGAGTTCTGCAACGCGATACGGTTGGAGGGAGCGTGGACGTTGGTAGACATCCATTATGGTATCGTGGTCAGAACCGCTGGCAATTATGAGTCCCGCGGCACTCTAGTGCGGGACGAGAAGCTTGTTGTTTCCACTACTGGATCTTGGTGGTATCAGTACGAATTCAGTAACACAACCAAGTGATAAGATCGATGCACAACTGGCGATTCGCCATCTTTTGGTCCATTCTTTCCGCGTTTTCGACTGGCTTGGCGAGCGCTGAGGATTTACGTACCGGCAAGCAGGCGCCAAAGCGGCAGCTATGGACAACTTCAAGGGTCGTGGGCTCTCCGGATCCACCTGCGCCTTATCGAACCCAATTGGCATTCCCGCAGCTCCAATTTGATGAGCCGCTGGCAATGACCTTTGTTCCCGGAAGCACTCGATTGGCCGTTGTTGAACATTTCGGGAAAGTCTACACGTTTGAACAGAGACGCGATGTTCTTCAGAAAGAGTTGTTTCTTGATCTGGCCAAAGTGCTTGAGGTGAAGCGAATCAGTACGCTGGGCGTCGCGTTCCACCCGAAATTTGTTGACAACGGTTTTGTGTATATCAGCTATCGCCGATCGGGGGAAAAACGTGGTACCAAGGTTGCTAGATTTCGTCTTTCTCAAAGTCAGCCCTGGCAACTCGACCCTGCCAGCCATGAAGTGCTTATCGATTGGCACTCGGCTGGCCATGATGGCGGTTGTTTGAAGTTTGGCCCGGATGGCTACTTGTACATCGGCATTGGCGACGGGGGCGGTTTGCATGACCCGGTACAGCGAGGTCAGGATCTTAGCTATCTCAACTCATCCATCCTCCGCATCGATGTCGATCGCCGCCAAGAGCAGCTGGGCTATCGCATTCCCCCGGAGAATCCGTTTCGTGATACTCCCGGCGCGCGACCCGAGATTTGGGCTTACGGATTTCGGCAGCCGTGGAAACTAAGTTTCGATCGAGAAACGGGTGATCTCTGGACTGCGGATGTGGGTGAAGACTTGTGGGAGAGCGTCTATCGGGTCCAGCGCGCGGGGAACTATGGCTGGAGCGTGAATGAGGGTGGCCGACCATTTCGTCCCCAACGTCGCCGTGGCCCAACCCCAATGCTGAAGCCGGTTGTGGCGCATGACCATTCGATGTTTCGGTCAATTACAGGTGGCTTTGTTTACCGTGGTCGACAACAAGAGATGTTGCAGGGTCGTTACATTTACGGCGATTACGATACCGGCAAGATTTGGGCGTTGGGTTTGGACGAGGAACGCATTGTGGAACATCGTGAGTTGTGTGATTCCAACTTGCGCATAGCCGGTTTTGCAGAAGACCGTTCGGGTGAACTCTACCTGGTTGACCATGTTGGTGGTCAGATTCACGCAATGATACCGAACGAGGTGACGGACACGTCCAATACGTTTCCGCGAAAACTCAGTGAAACAGGGCTGTTTGCCTCCACAAGCGATCATACGCCGGCCCCTGGTGTTTTGCCGTATCAAGTGCTGGCACCGCAGTGGACAGATGGGAGTACGAAACAACGCTTTGTGGCGTTGCCAGGCAATGCGGTGATTGAGTTTGAAGCGGTTCGGTTCCCGTATCGAGGTGGTCGAGATGGCTGGAAGTTCCCCGACGGAACTGTTCTTGTTGAGACCCACACACTCGCCATGGATACCGCGGATACGAGCAGCGGCCGTCGCTTAGAGACACGGATCTTACATCAAGAACGCATTCCTGGCAGCGAAGCCAATGGGGATCAGTATTGGCGTGGTTATACCTATGTCTGGAACGATCAGCAGACGGATGCAGTATTGCTGGAGAATGCGGGAGGCTTGGATCGCACGTTTATGATCAAGGATAAGTCGGCAGCCAATGGCGTGCGCCAGCAAACCTGGCATTTTCCGGGTCGCACGGAGTGTATGGTTTGCCATACCATGGCAGCAAAATATGTCCTGGGTCTGCAAACACTGCAAGTGAATCGAGCGTTGGGAAAACAGGGTGACCGAAATCAGTTGTCCCACTTCCAGAACCTGGGTTTGTTTGCTGCGGACTTGCCCCAGCCGCCTGAAGCGTTGCCGAGGCTGGTGGATTATCGCGATCCAAACGGGTCGCTTCACGATCGGGCGCGTTCTTACTTGCACGCCAACTGCGCGCATTGTCACCGCAATGGCGGTGGTGGAAACGCCGATTTCTTTGTGATGGCATCGATTGATATGCCAGCGACACAAATGGTCAACGCGCCAGCGAAACACGGATCCTTCTACATTCCACAAGCTCGGATCGTTTCTCAACACGATCCATACCGTTCGCTTATTTACTATCGGATGTCGACGCTGGGGTCGGGTCGGATGCCACGACTCGGTTCTCGAGTCGTGGATCAACAAGGGCTTGATCTGGTTTACGAGTGGATTGCAAAAGGTGCCGGGTTGGCGGCGACATCCACTTCAAACGCTTCTGTCTTTACGGACAAGATAGCTGCACTGCAGAAAGAATCTTTATCCCAAGAACAACTTGCAGATCAACTCGGTCAGTTGCTCGCTTCAACATTGGGTGCCACCCATCTGGCGCATGCGATCGATCGAGGACAGCTTGTTGGGCGGGCCCGTGAAGTTGCGGTTGCCCAGGCAACACAGCACGAACGTCCTCACATTCGCGACCTGTTCGAGCGTTACTTACCGGAGCAGCGACGCGTTAAGAGACTGGGGACGTTCGTGAACGCTGCAGACATTCTCAACCTGTCGGGTGACCCGCGGAATGGTGAGCAGCTGTTTTTTTCCCAGACGGGTTTGCAGTGCCGCAATTGCCATCGTATTGCGGGTAAGGGACAAGACGTCGGGCCTGATCTAGACAAAGTAGGCACGCGTCTGACACGGGGCAAGATTCTGGAGAGTATTCTCGAGCCTTCGAAGACCATTGATACCAAGTATTTGCAGTACCTTTGCGAAACAACTGAGGGGCAGATTCTGTCCGGTGTGATCATCAAGAAAACCGAGCATGCAATTTCGTTGCAAGACGCAAAAGGTAAGGTTTACATCGTTCCTCATGATCAGATCGAATCGCTTGCCTCACAAGCGAAGTCGATGATGCCGGAGTTGTTAGCGCGCGATTTGACTGCGCAGCAACTGGCCGATTTGCTCGATTATCTGAGTCAACTGAAGTGACCGAGTGATGCGTGAAGACCGGCTTACGCGTGCTGGCGCCAGGTTGTCGGGGATGTTCGCTACAGAAGACAGTTGTGAGGTGAGCACGCGTGGGGCGCGACTAAGACGAACGCTGCGCTACGAATGATTCGGGAGATGCTGTGAACGCACCAGGTACGTTATTGCTGCGCGGTTCCACGCTGGCTGCTTGTTTGCTGTGGTGGTGCGCTGCACCGTCTCAAGCCGCACCGTCTCAAGCCGCACCGTCTCAAGCCGCACCGTCTCAAGCCGCACCGTCTCAAGCAGCACCGTCTCAAGCAGCACCGTCCGCGGCTGGCGTCGCGCGTGTTTCCAGGGATCTTGTTGTGCTCTATGACTTTGGCGATTGTTCAGGTGACATCGTGCGCGATCGAGCGGGAGTTGGTACCCCGATCGACCTCAAGATTGAAGATCTCGGCATGGTCCAACGCAGGCCGGGTACGCTGGAAGTGCGCGGCAGTACCCTGATTTCCAGCTTACATCCGGCCCGACACCTGACCCAGAAGATTAAGCGATCGAATGCCGTAACGATCGAAGCCTGGGTGCAGCCGAGTCGAGAAAAACAGTCGGGCCCGGCGCGGATCGTTACGCTTTCAAAGGATTCAACAAATCGGAATTTTACGCTAGGGCAGGACGGCAATAAGGTCGACGTGCGGTTGCGTTCGCTCGAGACCAGCAGCAATGGCCTACCTTCACTGGCAGCGCAAGCTGGCAGTTTCAACACGCAGTTGACCCACCTGATTTACACCAGAGATCGCGAAGGCCAGGCCAGGATCTGGTTGAACGGAAAAATCAGCGCGTCGCGAAAGATGACCGGGCGGCTTTCCAATTGGCATCGAGCGATGCGCCTGGCGCTAGGTAATGAGATCAACAAGTCGCGTCCCTGGTTGGGAACTTATCACCTTGTCGCCGTTTATCACCGTGCCCTTTCCGAGAAAGAAGTACAGCAAAATTATGCTGCCGGTGCTGGTGCCACCGCGCCACCACTGGCTGTCGGCAAGGCGCAGGATCCACGAGAGACGTACTTCGAACTGGAAGTGGCCCCGATCTTTGCCAATCAATGCCTCGAATGCCATGACACGTTTAGCCGGAAAGGTGGCCTCGACCTGTCCAAGAAAATGACGGCCAGCACGGGGGGCGATACGGGCCGCGCGTTCATTCCTGGTAATGCAAAAGACAGCCTGCTCTGGCAGTTGATTGAACAAGACGTGATGCCCCATAAACGTTCTCCACTCTCCCAGCGAGACAAGCGAGTGATCGAGAAGTGGCTCAATGATGGTGGGGTATGGACACTCCAGAGGCTGGACCCGGCGGTCTACGTGCATGGTGGTCGGCCGGACGTAAATTGGTTGCGCAGACTTACAACGTTTGAATATATCGAGACGGTGCGGTCTCTGTTTGGAATTGATGTCACCAAAGAAGCCCGCGCATTGTTGCCACAAGAAGTGCGGGCGGATGGTTTTAGTAACACCGCTTACAACTTGAATGTCGAGCTCAAACATATCGAAGCGTATCAGCGACTTGCCGGGATCATCGTCCAGCGTGTCGACATCGATGCTTTTCGGAGTCGTTTTAAGAAGCGTGTTACTTTCACCGATAAAGAGATGGGTGACTTGATCAAGAAGATGGGGCAGACGATTCTTCGTGGTCCGTTGGAGAACCGCGAAGTGATTGCCTATCGTGGTATCGCGACGACGTTGGCTGCGACCGAGGATAGTAGTATTCGGGAAGCGACTTCAGCGATCATTGAAGCAATGTTGCAGTCCCCTCGTTTCTTGTACCGCATTGAACGTCAGCAAGGTGATGAATCGGTGCAGCCTGTTGATGACTTCGAACTGGCTGCGCGTATGAGTTATATGATCTGGGGTGGGCCTCCCGATGCAAAGTTATTTCAAGCCGCGTCGAGGGGTGAACTCTACGACGAAGTGTCGATTCTTCGCGAGGCCGATCGTATGCTTCAGGACGGTCGCGCGGTGATCCAGGCAGAGCGGTTTTTTGTGGACTGGCTGCACCTTTCTCGGCTCGATTATTTGCAGCCAAGTCCCGAGAAATTTCCTCACTGGAATCCACGCCTGGCGGACGATATGCAACGAGAAACAATCGCATTTGTCCGCGAGGTTATCTGGCGGCAAAACCGGCCGCTCTCCGACTTGTTGAATGCCCAGGTCACATTCGTGACACCACGCCTCGCAGCACACTACGGTTTGCCCCTCAGGAGCAGTGACGAAGTCCAGAATGCGGAGAAGCTGGCTCGCTATGATTTGTCGAATGTGCAGTCGCGAGGTGGTCTGTTGACACAGGGTAGTCTGCTGACCGTGGGCGGTGATGAAGCGTCAATGGTGACGCGAGGCCTCCTGGTGATGCACGAGTTGCTGCGCGGTGTTGTTAAAGATCCACCACCTTGTGTCGATACCACTCCGGTGCCGAGTAAGCCTGGTCTCTCCCAACGCGGGATTGCCGAAATCCGTATTGCCAACAAAACCTGTGCAGGTTGTCACGCCCGGTTTGAGCCACTTGCATACGGGCTGGAAAAGTTCGATGGAGTTGGCGGCTATCATGAAAAAGATGAACACGGAAACGCGTTACGTGAGGACGGTCAGATTCTATTTCCCGGTGACGCCAAGACGACTGTCTACCACTCAACGCATCAGCTCATGGACGTGCTGGCGCGCAGTGAACGTGTGCAGGAATCCATGACTTGGAAGTTGACCCAGTTTGCGTTAGGGCGTCCGCTTACGGCGGCTGATGCTGGCGCGTTGCAGGAAATCCATGCCAAGGCACAGCGTCGTGGTGGTACGTACAAGGCCACTATTGGCGCTATCGTCAGCAGTGAATTGGTGACTTTAATAATGACTGGTGAGGAACAATAGCGAGCCACAGCATGCCTGCACCAAGACTAGCACGACGGACGTTTCTCAAAGGGCTGGGTGGCGTCACCGTTGGTTTGCCGTTACTCGAGGAAATGCTCCCCGGACCGACACTGGCTGCGCCAGCTAGTGCCGCGGTTCCTGTCCGTGCGTTCAACGTATTTTTCGGTCTCGGTATTCCTGCGCCGCTACAGGCGGAAGGTCTAAGTGGTGTTTTGGAGCCACTCCAGCCTCTCAGTGACAAATTACTGTTGATGCGTAATGTGGATCATATTCGCGCGGACGCCAATGGTATCAATGCGCACTTTGACGGCGCGACAGCTGCGTTTACTGCGGAAGCTCCCAACGGTGAAGCGAAGGCTGGAGGTCCCTCCATCGATCAAGTGGTCCGCCAGGCTTGGCACCCCGACGGGTTGCCTACTGGTATGGTGCCGACCCTGGTCAGTGGAACGTTTTTCCGGCGCAGCCGCGTGGGGCGATTTGTGCACAGCTACAACGCCAACGGAACGGTTGCTGCGGCCATGCAGGAACGACCTCGGGATGTGTTCGATCGCGTGTTTGGTGTGGTAGCGTTCGATGGAGTGAAGAATGCTCGTCAATTAAGGATCAAACGAAGTGTGCTCGATTCGGTATTGAGCGAGTATCGTTATTTCACCGGCGCACGTTCGCCACTGGGGATTGCTTCGCGAGCTCGTATCACGGATCACCTTGAACGAATTCGCGAGTTTGAGCAACGCGCTTTTACACTCAAAGACACCCCCCGGGAAGGTGCCCCGGGTCCGACGCGACCTCGGCCTTCAAAGCTCCAACATGGCGGCGCCGCAGACCCAGGTGGACAAGGAATCGACATCCAGTTGGATGATCTTGTTGCCGAATGGCGGCTGATGGCTGATCTTTACGCGCTGTCGATTGAAATGGATCGCGTGCGTTTTGGATCGATCACGTTTCTGGCCGCCGGTGAGCGACTACGGGTTAAGGGTGCTTACGAATACGCCGGCAGATCGATCTATTCATTCGATGACGCCAGGGACTTGAATGCTTCTGGTGATATGGGGTGCAGCCACGAGTGGTGGCATAAGTTCAGTCCAGGCAAACAGAACGAACAGCTGCGAGCTCACGCACACATGAAAATGCGCGAAGTCGCTTACCTGCTGCACAAGCTTGATCAGATCCAGGATGCCAACGGTCGCAGCGTCCTGGAGAATTCACTGTTGACGGTCTCTACCGAATCGGGGGACGGTCGTCACAACGACTCGAAGCGCGAGCTGTCGGGGGTTTTTCACGCGATTACCAGTGCCCAGGGCCGTTTCAAGACAGGGCAGATTATGGACATAGGTCAGGAAGGGTTGGATGTCTACAACACAATGCTGGCCGCCATGGGCTGCCAGCGGCGACTGGGCCCTGTCGATCGTGAACCCACTTTGGTGGACCAGATATTGTGGTAGCAGGCTGGGCGGACCTATCAGAGTGATTGCGAACGGTTTCCGCGTACCGGTTGGACTGAACGTGGCATGCCCCAATCGGCAGCATCCTCGTTGTTCATCGATAATTGCCGGCGTAACGTTTCGCCTGGAAAAAGTCTGACGCGTATTTGTCCTGGTTGTGCATACGAGAGTCACAACGACGCCAATTTCTGTCCGCACTGTGGGACGCCTTTGGCCAATCCGGGATCGGTGGAATCGGGCGCGACGGGGGATCCGTTGGATCCGGAGGCCACCCCTACGTTGGTTGGGACAGACGCCCTGCGGCCGGCCCCTGCAGAGCCCGTGCCCGCTCTCGCGTCAGCACAGTCGGGTGGTGCTGTCCGGCGTTCAGTTGCTTCCGCCGAGCATGGGCATTTCACTCCGGGCGACGTGCTCTTGGGCCGCTATCGCATCATTGCCCGTCTCGGGGCGGGTGCCATGGGTGAAGTGTACCGCGCTGATGACCTGACACTTGGGCAAGCGGTCGCTCTGAAGTTCTTGCCTGAGGGTTATCAGACAATGAACGTAAGCTCGAGCTGTTACGTGCAGAAGTTCGCCTGGCCCGTCGAATTGCACACCCGAATGTCTCTCGGGTTTATGACATCGCCGAATATGGCGGTATGGTTTTTCGCTCGATGGAGTACATCACCGGCGAGGACCTGTCCGTTCTATTACGACGCATCGGTCGTCTTCCGCAAGAGAAGGGACTGGAGATTGCCAAACAGATCGGTGCGGGTTTGCATGCCGCGCACCATCACGGCATCGTTCACCGTGATCTCAAGCCCGCCAATATCATGCTCGACAAAGATGGGCAAGTGCGCATCATGGACTTTGGCTTGGCGATCCCCCAACCATCGGAAGGGCAGCAAGGTGTGCTAGCCGGCACTCCCGCCTACATCGCGCCCGAGCAATTACGGGGTGAGCGGGAGACAATCTCCACCGACATTTACGAGTATGGTCTGATCTTGTACGAGCTGTTTGTCGGTCAGCCGAAAGAGCAGATCTCTTCGTTCAAGCATGCTCTGGAACTCCGTAGCAGCGATCACCAGGTTTCCGCTCTCAGCAGTGTGCCCGAACTCGATCCGGCGATCGACGATGTGATCAAGTTGTGTACGATGCCGAAGAGTCAAAACCGCTCTGGCGGTCTGGTTGAGGTCTTGCGTGCGTTGCCCGGTGATTCGCCGATCGATCCGCTGATGACGATGGGGCAGTTGTCTTCGCCGGAGCAAGTTGCCCAATGCGACAACGGTGAGGCAATTCACAAGAATTGGATCTACGTTTCACTGACCCTGTTTGTTGCGACGCTGATGGGAATTTTCTCACTGGCGTCTCGCACAACCGTTCTCGGTGTGGTCAATCCGATTTACCCGCCCCAAGTGACGAAAACCAAGGCGCGTGAGTTTCTGCAAGTGGCGGGATACACTCGCGGAGTGACTTCCTCTTGTGGTGTCGCCGATGCCACTGCCCCCTGGCCCGCTCACCAGCCGACGGCGGAAAAAGGGACGGCCTGGAAAGTGGGGCAGCGCGACAAACTCAAGACGGGGCAGCCGGCACTCGTGTTTAACTGGTACAACGAATTCCAGGGGCGTCGAGATCCGAACAGATGTTTTTTCTGCGTCTTTGCTCGGCGGTGTGTCCTCGGTTAATTCGGGGATTGCGCGGCATTACGATCCGCTGCCTGCTTGGGGCGCGAAAACCGTGCAATTTGATGCGCAGGGGCGCTTGATTCTGTTTCAGGCATTTGAAGATTTGATAACAGTCTTGCCACGTCTCACTACGGCTACCACGCCCGCCGACGTCTCTCCGCTCTGGGACTTGGGCTTCCAGTGGGCCCGTTTGGACAGAGGGACATTCTTTGAGTCCAAAGTAAACTGGGTCCCACTGGTTCTCACCGATGCGCGTGCGTCGTTCAAAGGGGTTTACCCGGGAAATCCGGAAATCACCATCTATGTTGAATGCGGCTCCTTGAACGGGCGACTCTGTTATTTTGCCGTGCTGCCTGAATGGCAACACTCGGATGCCGATGGACAAGCGGCTATTGGCGCTAGCCCGTCTCCCAGTGATGGGACGACGACCCTTTTGGGGAACGTCTTGGTTGTGGCGTTGATTTTCGGGTTTCGTAATATTCGGTCGGGTCGAGCAGATCGAGAAACCCTGGTGAAGTTGGCGGTGATTTCTTTTGTGCTCAGCGCTGTTGCTGGTTTTACCAGCCTGACACATGATTTTTCTCTACGTGAACTCCGCTACCTGTTTTTCCTGGTAGTGCGCGCCAGTTTCACGACCTTCCTGGTCGTGATGCCTGATGCCGCGGTAGAACCTTTTGCCCGTCGTTCTTGGCCCCACTACCTGATCTCGAGTACCCGCCTGCTGAAGGGGGAATTTCGTGACGCGGCAGTTGGACGTGATCTGATGATTGGCATCCACCTGGCGATCGTTCTGCATTTGGCTGACCAGTTCCTGGTGTCGGCCCCTTGGTCATTCATGGTCCCCCGGCCTTTACTCTCCACACCGGTTGAAGTGCATTCCAAGGCGATTTATTTTCTGGCTTTATTGTTTGATGCGGCGACGAGCGCGCTGACCATGACCGTGCTCCTGCTCACGACGGTCATGGTGCTGAGCAAGATCCTGCTGAGGAAAGACTTGATAGTGCTAGGCGTGCTGGTGGTGCTGTTGGTGGCCGGTAGCGGATCCGATCGTCAATATCTTGACCTGTTCGGTTTCACGATGGTGGTTTGTGGCATCGCCAATTGCATTCTTCGCTTTGGGGCACTGATGAGCGCGACCTGGCTGTTTTGTCGTACGCTGATCTTGTTAGTAGCCACCCCCAATTCCGAGCATTGGTATGCCACGACGGGTTATCTTGGTATCGTTGCCATCGTTTTGCTTTACGGCTTTGCTGTGAGGGCGGCGTTGGCCGGAAGAAGCCTGTTTTCTATTGAACGTTTGACGCCAGACGTGGTCCGCGGCTGCGAGGTTCGTGATTTCCATGATCGAAAACAAGTGGAGTTCCATCCAATCGACGTGGTCAAAGTCACCGCGCGTGTCTAGTTCTTGGCGCAATTCTGACAAGTGCGCTCTGTCTTCAACACGAATCAGACGCATGGACTTATCTCCACGGTCTCTCGCCGTACTGTCTGACGGCTTTGAACTCAACTTTCGCGATTTTGTCAGTACGCGAAATCGCAAAGTATGTGCGCCTTGATGGACGAGTCGTACCGTGGCAAACACGGACAACGACTCGGTCGTCGTCGCGGTGAATTACGCGACTCATGGCTTGCCAGGATCGCTGGGAAGAGGTAGCTTCGAACTACGAAACTGCCCGATCAATGGATGCCTTATCTTCTCTACGCGACTTGAGCGCACAGTGCCACTCCTGAATCATCTTGCGAATCCACGCAAGCATGTTTGTGCCGCCAATCTACTCTCCAATGATCTTTACCAGCACGCGCTTTCTGCGCCGCCCATCAAACTCGTAATAGAAGATGTGCTCCCAGGTTCCGAGGTGTAGTTTGCCTTCGGTAATGGCCACGACGACTTCGCGGCCCATGATCTGGCGTTTGTGATGGGCGTCGGCGTTGTCTTCGCCGGTCCGGTTGTGCAGGTAGCCGCCGCTGGCTGGGTCGCTGCCGGGGTCGAACGGCACGAGTTCTTCGAGCCATCGCTCGTAGTCCGCGTGCAGGCCCGACTCGTTGTCGTTGATGAATACACTCGCCGTGATGTGCATTGCGTTCCCCAAACCCTATTGGGATACTCTTGATTTCCCGCCGAAAACCAGCCCCTCCGACTCCAAAACCACGCCGACCAAAGAACAAGATACCAGAGGAACTTCGCCCGTTGTATGCCGAGGTCGCTGCAATGGCTGCAAAACTCCGAGATCAAGGGAAGACGCACATGGAGGTCTGCGAGGCCCTTAACGAGCTTGGGTTCAGAACTCGCACTGGGAAGCCGTGGCGACATCCTCAGCAGATTGTGAAACTCCTCCGGTCGTTCCCATGACGACATCTTCACCTAGACCATCTCTAATGGGGTCACTGGGATTCACGAGCGTTATTCCCCAATCACCTTGACTAGAACCCGCTTGGCCCTACGACCGTCGAACTCACCGTAGAAGATCTGTTCCCACGGCCCGAAATCGAGCTTCCCGTTGGTGATGGCGACCACGACCTCCCTGCCCATAATCTGCCGTTTCATGTGAGCATCGGCGTTGTCCTCGCCTGTGCGGTTGTGGGCATATCGCTCGGGCGATGCGTCAAAAGGTGCGAGACCTTCCAGCCACTTCTTGTAGTCCTCGTGCAGGCCCCGTTCATTGTCGTTGATAAAGACGGAGGCAGTAATATGCATTGCATTACATAAGACAAGGCCCTCCCTTACCCCACTCTGCTGGACGACCTCTTCGATTTTCGTCGTGATGTTCTCAAACGCCATCCGAGCCGGAAGGTTGTGCTCTGTTCAATATTGAAAACGACGAATTCTCGCATCACGAGGAAGTTCTCATCGATCTCCTTCCCTTCTTCGCTCACCCGCTTGCGGCAGATCGGTTTCCACAACAGAATCCGGGTGCCTTTCTGGCCTTTGCGAACATTAGCACCGTTCTGCTGGATCTGGTTGTAGGTGCTCCACCACTTGCTCTTGAAACAGCCACTCCGCATGGCTGAACACTGCAAGATGATTTGATTGACTCCCCTGTAGGGGCATCCCGTGCTCAAGGAGGTGTGATGACCAGGGGCATTTGGATCGTCACTCCAGGGTCTGCGCCAGGGTGGCAGGCCACTCTTCAATGCTTGGAGGATCTGACCAGTTACGCTACGGCGGATTTCTGCTTGGCTTTTCACGTCGTTCTCCCTGCTTGATTGTGAAGCTATGAACGACTGGCCTTGCCGGTGTCCTCCTCGGTGCGTCGGCGTGGCCGAAGCGACGAACCCTCTATAGCAGGTGTCCTGCTCTGAGAACTGGCGTTGATCGGTGATGGGCTGGGATTTGAGACTCTAGAGCGAAGCCCCGGAACCCAGAATGTGACCGTGCCGCAATTGAAACAGGGCTGGTTCGCTCGCACGTGTGCTAGAGCAAAGAAGTTGGCCCGAGCGATGAGGGTGAAGTCTCATGTCTCACTGAAAACCAATTCGGCACGCTGGTCGATCCGTGCCGAGCGATGTCAGCCGGACGCCATGGCAATCGAGATCGTATCGCTACTGGGAACTCGTGCGAGTGACGAAGCTCAACTGCTCCGTGCATTCCCAGCGAGCGTTGGAGTTGATATGTGAGAGTAGATGATCTGTGAGAATGCAATGGAAATCGCCAAGGTACGCCGTCCGCCCACCAGCCGTTGTTCCTATGGAGTGACGACGGGAAACGGTGGTCTCAGTGCCGAAGTGCCGAGAACTGACAGCAAGTTTGCCTTCCCTTATGCATACCGTGTTGTCTAATAACGGAGGGACTCATTTGCTGGACTCTAGCTCAAGGCCACTTCTTTTCTTCTTATCTAGTCTCCACACATCACTTTCCATATTGTTCCCGGCTACAACCCATAGGGAACCATCGTGAACAAATATACTTGATGCGTGCCTGGGCTTCCACGGCGTATTCGGCACCTCAGTCCAATTGACTCCATCATTCGAGAACCAAACATCATTTCTGTTGCCCTTATACGAACCCTCCAAAACCCACATGAACCCGTCAAACACGGCGACATCATGATACGAGCGAGGATGCCATTGCGCTGATTTGGTATGCAGTGTCCAGTTTAAGCCATCGGCGGAACTCCACACATCGTTGTAGTATTCTCCTCGATTCTTGTCTCGATTCTTGTTTTTTATTATGTCGTATGTACCACCACCGAGAATCCAGATTCTGCCGTCATAAACCACGCACCCGCCAATCATCCCACGAGCGAGCCAGGACGGTTGTTTCGGTATTATGTGCTCCCACTCTATCCCATCAGAAGTAGCCCAGATATCGGAATAATATGTTTCGTTAGCCGGTGCAAACTGTGGAAGTGTCTGCCCACCGATAACCCAAATTCTGTCCTGGAATACCACTGTATAGTGCAAGACCCTTGGGCCCCATGGCACAGGATGCCCTTCATTGACCCATTTCCAAGCTCTCCCGTCCTCTGAATTCCAAACATCGGACTGGTAATGTCCTTGGTTTGCGTCTCCACCGACAATCCACATCTTTCCTTTGTAGACGACATATCCCGCCGTATGTCGTCCCTCCCAATCAGAATGCACATCGAAACTGCCATCCAGGAACGTGTTTGCTTTTTCCAATTGCCAGCTAAGTCCATCTGGAGAACTCCATACCTCGTTGTTGCATACCAAAGGGAAGTTGTCCACGTCGTTCGGATTCCAGCCACCGATCAACCACATACGATCACCAAACACCAGTGCGCCAGCGCCGTCTCTCGGAGCAAACTCTGCCTTCTTGGATACTTCGATCCATTCATAAGCATCACTGAGAGCATGAGATGCCTGATGAACATAAGCGTCCCGATTGGCGACGAACCTCTTGAGTGACCTTATGTGATAATATGGGAATACATGATATGCACCAGTAAACACGCCATACCCGTATGAAATAAATATGGCTAGTGTTACGGCAACAAAACAAAACAAGCGTCTTTTCAGTTCTGGTTTCATTTCTGATTTCTCCAGTCTTCGGCGTGTCAAGCTCGGAGAGGGGACGGGTGTATGGAACAGGAATGCAGGGTCAAAGGGAGCCGGTCAAGGCAAGACTGACCGGAGTTACTCCGAAGCGTGAACGTTTCTTCACGTTGCCGTATCAGTGCGAAAGACCGGTCGTGTCTTTGGGCCAGTTTCGATGCCCTTCCTGTTGCGTGGTTCGGCGCAAGTGACAGACGGCGGTGATGTTGTCTGCCCGTCGCTTCACATTCACGGAGATGCCGTAATACCCTTTTTTGTCAAACTAGTCACACCGCTACTCCAAATGAGCTATCGCTATCTAGTCAATCAGGATGTACGAACGCCCCCGATCTGTAGGTGCGAGGTGCGTGGCCCGGCAGGATCATACGAGACGGGGAGGCAACTTTGGCTGCTATTTAACTACTCTACATTGGGGTGCCCCCATTTTCAGTACCAGGTGTTATGAGAGTACGGGTTGAGTAGGGGATTCCGCGGTGTGCTGCTGGAGTGAGGGCGTAG
>PAQH01000036.1 GCA_002709225.1 Planctomycetaceae bacterium | reverse complement strand
CTAACGATGTTGCGACCTTTGAGTTCACCGAAGTTCGCCTATCCAACTTCCGGGAGGCCATAGTCGCTTGGAGGGACGTCGCCACCTTATCGGCGTACGCGCGGCCAGCGTCATCGTTGTCGGACAGGATGACACATGCTCCGGATGCGCAATGGTTGCTCCCGCCGAAAAACGTGCTCTTCGAGCTCGGCGCAGCGGGCCTTCAGACAGACACGCGCATTGACACTGTTCGCCGCCCAACCGCGAGAATGTGCCGTGGCGAATTGGGCCATTGAGATGACGTGAAGCACAACCGACTTCACGCGCAGCGGTCACTTCTTGGGCAGGGGGATTGAACTGATTGCGTTTTCGCATTCAGCCGCCAAATTCTATTGTAGGCCAGGATAACTGAAGTATTAACTTGGAGTGAGGTTGTACGGCGAATGCGCAAGAATCGGTGAACCACTTCACCCTGGCTCAAAAGCTGCGGGGTTGCCAAAGCAAATATGTACCGGATTAAGTAGCTAGGGTGGAGACTTCCGCTCATCAACAAGTGCACTCAAAGTATGGTCGCGATAGCGAAGAAAGTTCCAAGTGTCGGTTCGAAACGGAGAAGCGGGAAGACCCTCTCGGTTGTAGAGGTTGGCACGGACAGGGTTCGCTGAAAACGCGTAACGGACCGCCACAGGTTGCTCCACTTTCAAAGACGACACAATGACTTTATTGTCTTTGATGACGGCGTCGGCCCAGTGCCATTTCTGATCGGCGCCGGCGATGGCAAAGCCGTCGAGTTTGTCCACTGGTTCTGGAATTTCAGTGCCTGCGCCAGCCAGGGCAAAACCGTCGAGTTTGTCCATCGGTTTTGCCGATTCACGACTTCGGAATTCGGACGTCTTGGCCGCCATGAGTCCGCTGCCGACATAATCGAAGGTCAGCTCAATAGTGTCGCCCACAGCTTTCATTGATCTGTAGATGGGTCCACTATAGACAAGATGTTTCTTGCCATAGTCTTTTGCCAGAGCCCAAATCGCGAGCCGCCTGGCCACGCTGTATTTGTTGGACGGATGGATATTACCCCCTTCGCCAACGTCGATGGTGACGGCCATGCCGGTGTTCTTCAGCTGCGCGGGGACTTTACTCTGCGCTTCACGGATCCTGGCCCAACCGTCTCCTCCCTGCGGATCATTATTCGAACCCAGGTAATTTGGCAACTGAACGAAATAGAACGGAAAATCGCCTTGCTTCCATTCTTTACGCCACCCGTTGATCAAAGCACGCTTCTTATGAACGTACGAATCACCTTCATTTCCATTCGATTCGCCCTGGTACCAAATGGTACCGCGAATCGCGTAGGGTACCAGCGGATGGACCATGCCGTTATAGATCGCCGTGGGCACGTTGAAGTCGATGCGGCCGCTCAGTCGTTTGTCCAAACTGTCCAAGGTCTCTTTCAGTTCCGGCACCGACTTGAAGCCGGACGGCGGGATCCACGGCTCGATTTTCGAGCCGCCCCAGCCCGAGTTGATCACCCCGATCGGCACACCTAGTTCTTTATGAAGCTCGCGGGCAAAGAAATAAGGCACCGCGGTAAAGCTGCTACGCGCAGCAGCCGGACTGCACACCTGCCAGCCGGCACCTGGATGTTGCGCCGTTGCATCACGATCCGGAGGACGTGGCAAAAGGACAGCCTCCTTTGTTCCTCTCTGTTTGCCGAAATGGGTTAGGCCGACGGCAGCGCTATCGTTACCCAGCGGCTTCGCCGCCATTACGGTGGGGAGCCTGATGTGGCGGATCTTGGGGAGATTGGCCCCGGGAACGGTCTTCCCGTCTGGCGGCTGGCAGCGGTGAAGAGGCCACGTCATGTTCGACTGACCGGAGCAGATCCACACCTCTCCGATCAACACGTTCTTCAGTTTTACGTTGCTGCTGCCGCGGATCGAGAGGATGTGTGGTCCGCCCGCCTTTTGCGCCGGTAGCGTCACCAGCCACTTACCGTTCTGGCCGGCGGTGGCAGTGGCGCTGGCCTTGCCCAGCGTCACCGCGACTTTCTGTCCGACCTCGTCCCAGCCCCAGATCGGCAGCGGCTTGTCCCGCTGCAACACCATGTTGTTACCAATCATCCGCGGTAGTTGGACGTCGGCAGCCGCGGTGACCGCCGCCACCAGAACCAACAGGGGAACCCAAACCAGATGTTTCTGCATGGTCAACTCTTCAATATTCCATATTAAGGTGGACCGGAACTGTCAATCGCCTGAACTGACAGGTTTCATGAACGGCTGGATTGCATAGTTCTCCTCTGGGAGCGAGAGAAGCAATGGCGTTAGTTGCTCATCGTAGCGTGGGTAGAAAAGTCTGACAACGCGGACCATGTGACAACCAGTGGCACCTCGCCCGACCACAATCGCAACTTACGCAACAGCCGCGCATGGTCACCGGAAGAAACCGCGCGGATGAACACATCGACGTCGCCGTCGTTGTCGGAGTCGACCCAACCCGAGCGTATCGCGAGTCCCGCGCCGTGTACACCGGCGGCGATCGTGCGGCGCGATTGCAGTTTGAGCCCGAGTGTGGCTGACTTGTCAACGAACGTTTCACCAGCGTCGGTTCCAGACGCCAGCCCCAGTACCAAGATTTTCACAGTACAACCGATCAGCCTGTTCACAACCGTCTCCTGTTCAATTGCGGCTGCGACCGTTTACAGATTCTAGAAAAAGGAGAATCGTTACGAAGAGGATTGCTTTCGGGCAGCTCGTTTGTTGGCTACGAAACCGGCCGACAACGCAGTTCACGCACGACGCCGAGAGTTCCGCCTCTCGGCGTTTCGCGTTTCTTGCCTTTCCGGCAAGAGTTGTCGTCAATCTGCTTGCCGTCGCGGCCGTTGAATCCCCCGAGAGTAGATGGCGCCCCGCTACCGCGCGCGCGTTTCTCCAGAGCGGGTACATTGACCGACAGTGTGAATGGCTTGAAGAGGGCACATTACTTGCCGATCGGTTTGGTCAATCCTGACGAGTCCGTCGATTTGGAACGCATTTGTCGTACCATCTATAATCACAACGGTCAGCCGCACGCGCTGATCGGTATGCAGAGCGCAGCCACATTCCATGGGGACTGAGAGAATAAACCATGACAAGCCGCAAACCATGTTTCCAGATTTTCCTGCTGTGCTCGGCGATTGCTCTTGTCGCGTCGAGTGCTGAGGTGGCTTCGGCCGACGGGCCGCTGGTCCTGGACAAAGCGACCGGGCATTACAAGGACCTGTCCTACGAGGCCCTCAGCGTCGAAGGTCTGTCGTGGAAGGAGCGTGTACGACTGTTCGGCGGCGAGACGGTGCACTACGCCGAGCTCACCGACGAGCAGCGCGCGGCCAAAGAGGCGGAGCTGGCCGAGCTGCTGCGCAGAATCGTCATCGCCGATAGACTAATCGTTCATCCCCCCTACGAAGCCGACAGGCTCGAGGAGATCGTCCGCAAGTGGCTCGACGCGCAGACGCAGCAGATTCCGTCGGCGTATGACGGCGGGGACGCCGAGCGGCTGAGGCATGCCGCGGTCGGCTTCTTCCGGGCCTACGAGATCTTCGGCGCCGAGAAGTACCGCGACGCCGGACTGAAGTGCGCCGACACGATTCTGGCAAAGCAATGGCCGAAGGGGCACTGGCCGTGGGGAGACTACGGGGAGGACTTCGTCCGCATTCAGGACGGATTCTTCAGCGGGCCGTTCTGGGTGATGCTGTACGCTCACAAGGTCAGCGGCGACAAGAAGTACTTCGAGTCGGCCCGGCGTGCGGCCGACGTGCTGCTCTCGTTGCAGCGGCCCGGCGGTGGCTGGGGTGACCAGTGGAGGTTCAGCGGGCAAGGCACGCGACGTACCGGCGTGGTACACGGCATCTCGTTCAACGACAGCGCCACCAACGATGCGTTCCGCATGATGGTCATGATGTACCATCTGACCGGGGACAGGAAGTACATCGCCAACCTCGGCAAACTGGGCCCGTGGATCGCGAAGGCGAACCTTGGCAAGGGTGAGGTGGCCGGCTGGTGTCAGCAGTATCACGACGATGGCCGGCCCGCGCGGGCGCGCCCGTACGAGATCGATGTGCCCTACACGCGGGTGATACCCTGGCACGTGGGACCGCTGCTGACCTGGCTGTACCTGATGGACGGCGACGAGGCCCACATCCAGTTGCTGAAGAGGGCCTACGCCACGCACGAACGCATCCGTAAGGAGGACCTGAAATACCTGGCCGACTGGAAGGCGATTCAAGAAGTCTGGACCGACTCCCCTTCGTACGCCCGGCTCCCGTATCGCCCCGGTCTGCCCGATGCCTACCTGCCCGATGCTTCGAACTGGGGTCCTACCCCTCTCGGCAGAATGCACCCGTTGATGCCGCTTACGTCCAAACAGATCAGAGAGTACGGCGGTTACCTGCACCAGGATCGACCCAACGTGTCCGCGATGGGAAAGCTGGCCCGCGCCTACCAGGCGCCTCCCGGCGGGGGCAACATCTACGGGTATTCCCATACGGCAACCAAGGTGGGAAACGGCATGTTCAAGGTCCGCCGTGTGCTACTCGAGCACAAGCGCGGCGGGCGCGAGGCGGTGCTGCGGTATTACTCCCATCCGACGAAGTACACGCCCGACCAGTACCTGCAGGCGCGCATCGACGCCGCCAGGCGCGTGCTGGACTATCGCAACCGGTCTCTGGCCGTCGACTGGGGCGACCGTCCCGGGAGTAACAGCATCGGAGCATGGAAGGATTTCCGCTGGGTGGCCCGCAAGCACAAATGGTATAGCAGGGACGCGGCCTTCAATACGTCGGGCCCGTTTTCGGGAACGGTCTGGTACCAGTGGCAGTTCCTGTACGACAACAAGCTGGCCCACGGCAAGATCGACGCCGATGCCGCTGCTCGCGGCGGGCGCGGGCTGGAGATGTACAGGAACCTCGACTCCTGGGACGTGCTGGGCGAATGGTGCATGGCCTGCCACGAGCTGGAGAACTACTTCGACGTGCCCATTGAGAAGGAATAGGCCTACAAGTCGACCGATCCGTTGAATGCCGCGCTGCACGGAAACTGGGCGACCTGTCCGGCGCCTCAGGCATCCAAACCGACCACGTCAGTGAAGCGATCCAATACCGCATCCTGGATCGTCAACCCTGGTGAGTGATCGGGCGGCTGGCGGCGCTCGCTGTCAACAGCGGTCAGATTTTCCACCTGCCCGCCAGGATCGCCCGGCATTGTGGCCCATTCTTAGCCCCACGGGTAGTCGCCCCACGGGTACTCATTGCCCCTGCCCCAGCGAATAGCCAGGAACGCCGTCGAACGTGTAGAGGTGTTCGGTCTTGATCACATCATAACCGAGCGCTCCCACGCGCGAGAGCAATTGAAAGATCCGCTCCTGTTCGAGACTGGCGTCGTCGGCAACCCCGAATCGACATCTCCAGTGGTCGGTGCAAAACGTCTCGGGAGCGCCGTTGGGCCAGACTTTGAGCCCGCGATTGGTGATCATTGACAACGTGAGTCCATCACCGTCGGCCCGGGCGAGTCCTTCACCCAGCACGTCTGGGTTGCGGTCGGAGTCGGTCCATGCAATGAACACGTCCACTCCCCGCAGTAGTTTCTGCTGCGGGGCTCGGGGTGTCGCTGTCGGTATTGTCATCGGCCGATCGGGATACTCGACGGCAGGAAGATTTTCTGGCTTGGCACCGATCCGCTCGATAACGGCGTCACCGAACTCGCGCGTACCGACTTTCTGTTTGCTTACACCGTCACGGAAAATGTCGTAGGTGTGGATACCGTCCTCAAGGGTTTTGAGCCATGCATTATGGACCTTGCCTGCGGTCTCGCGCATACCCAGGTGAACCAACATCAGCACGCCACCCATGAGCAACCCGGACGGGTTGGCCAGGTTCTGTCCGGCGCGGCGCGGCGCGGAGCCATGGATCGCTTCGAACATTGCTGCGTGCTCACCGATGTTCGCCGATCCCGCCATCCCCACCGAACCGGCGATCTGTGCGGCCACATCGCTGAGGACATCGCCGTATAGATTTGGGAGTACGACAACGTCGAAGTTTTCCGGAGTGTCGGCCAGTTTCGCCGCACCGATGTCGACGATCCAGTGCTCACTCTCGATATCACTGTATTCAGACGCGACCTCGTCGAACACACTGTGAAACAGTCCGTCCGACTGCTTCATAATGTTGTCCTTGGTGAAGCACGTTACTTTCTTGCGGCCGTAGGCGCGGGCGTATTCGAAAGCGTAGCGGCAGATCTTCTCCGATCCGGGACGACTGATGAGCTTCAGCGTCTGACAAACTTCGTCGGTCTGACGATGCTCGATCCCGGCATAGAGATCTTCCTCGTTTTCGCGAATGATAACCACATCCATGCCAGGGTGTTTGGTGCGAACAAACGGGTCGAACGACACGCAGGGCCTTACATTCGAGTAGAGCCCCAGTGTCTTCCGCGTAGTCACGTTGATGCTCTTGAACCCTGTGCCCTGAGGCGTTGTTAGGGGAGCCTTGTAGAACACCTTCGTTCGCCGCAACGAGTCCCAGACGTTCGGCTCGATTCCCGAAGTATTCCCTGACAGGTAAACTTTCTCGCCGACGTTGACCTCATCGTAGTCGAGCGGTGCCCCAGCCGCCTCGAGGATACGCAGACAGGCGTCCATAATCTCGGGTCCGATACCATCACCCCGGGCCACAGTAATTTCGCGATTCATTGGTTTTGCCTCATTGCCGGAGTTATCCGTGCTCGTCGTGCTCATTTTCGATCTCGTTTCTGCGGATTGCGACCGGCATCCATGAAGGCTGAGCCGCCTGTGGCGCTCACTTCACCAACCAGAAGTCGGCGGTCGGCGTACGAATCGTCGTTGTCATGCGATCCAATGCCGCGCCTGCCAAATTAAGGGAGTGGATGACGATGTGTTTTATCGGGGGGTGTTACTTAACTGGTAATGTTGCAGGAAGGACTCAAGTCCCAGCGCAAAGGGAGTGGAAAAAACCCATCCTCGTCGGCACTCTCAAACGACATTCGCCAGCGCGTCCCCACTTCGATTAGGGCGTGAGCAATGCCGGTCGTCGTCGGAAAAATCGCGACGAGAGAATCACTACCTCTCAGAAGCTGCGTCGCTCCGAAGGTCGCTCTCGTAGGTTGGATAGGTCCGAGAAATGCATTTGGGCCGCCATCCGGATCGATTGTGCGGAAGGAAACTCCGATGAGAGTTTCGGAACAATCAATGAGGATGGTGAAAGTGCATCACGCAAAGCATAACCAACCCCTCTATTTCGGGACGGAATTGTAAACCACTGCGATCACGAAAACAAGATACAGACACGATTCGCTTGGCGCGTCGGCGAAACCTACCACAGCGTTTTTGGGTGAACGGATTCGCCGCGGTAAGACCGCGCGTAGTGGCTGACGAGCACCGTCAAAACTGGCCGTTTTCATGTCTTCTGATTCGCCAGAACCAAAGGACGTGAAAACACACCATTACGACGATCTTGCCACCTTCTGTATCCAAGGGCTCGGAAGCTGGCGACCCACCTGTGTCGGTCCCTCGCCGCCGTCGTACTAGCGCAGTCCAAAACTCCAGACGTTTGTTGTAGCTGCGCAAGTTGCCAGCGAACGCAACGCTCCGACATCGGTGCAACCGACTGCGCCAAGAACAAGCGGTTCAAGTCACCGGTCTGCGCAATCTCAACAGGTTGCCTTGATATCGCCCCGGCGTGTTCTTGATCGTTGGTGGCGATAGGAACAAGAAATGGGACCCCACAATGGAGCCCCGGACCGCGAGACCCTAATGGATAGAAATCCGTTTGCTGGTTGTCAGATCCAATCCCTTCATGTCCAGCCGGGCTTCGAGTCTCCATACATAACGACGGGAGCTGATCATTTGTCGCAGTAGATTTCCCAGTAATCCCCCCGAGGTGGAGCTGCTGGAAAACGAATGCGCCGATCGGGGAATCTTCAAGTCCACAGCATATTCTTCGTTCGACCCTGCGGTTAACGAGACCCGACGGGCGAGTTCGTATTCGCGTCGCAGCTGCTCTTCGCGGTGGCTCCGCGTTTTGCGTTTGCCTTCGTGGTCGTAATAGCTGGATTTCCAGTGCGCGATACAGACCAGCGACACCGTAATTCGGTCGACGAACAGATCCTGTCGACAAGTTACGGCGAGCACACCGTCCACGGTTTCACCGACGGAAAAAGCGGTACGCGTCAGACGCAGTGCAACGCTCCCTTTTCGATACTTGAGATAAAAGAAGATGCCCACACCACTGGCGATGGCGACCAAGACCATGATGATCAAACCGATGGATATCGTGTTTTGGGCCAAGACAGACACGTGGTGGTATCCTTTCGAACGAACTGCTGGTAACGAGCGTTGCTGTCGCAGTCAGGGCGCCGGGCAGAGTGGTAATCTGGTGTGGACATGCGAACCTGCGGAGATCGCAGTCCGGCCCCTATCTGTTGTGGCAGGCCGCCACAAGTCGCAGTCGCAATTCTACCGCTTGGTGCAAGAATGATCTAATCCCAGCGCCGCACAAGAGACGGACCCTATCACATAGTAGAATCGGCAATGCGCATGCGTTGGCTCCTCCTCCCGGTGTTTCATGCGGAAGACGGACGGTTTGGTTACTGGTAGGTAAACAACTCGTGTCTTTGTGGATTTCGAGGACATCCACGACGTGATTGCCAATGCTCGACGCAGCAAATCGATCGCTATCTGTCGAAGATATCCGGCCCTCTGCTGGATCGGATCGACATCCAGATCGAAGTCGCCGTGCTTTCCTTCGACGAGCTGACAAGTCAGGCAGGGGGTACCAGTAGCAGCGAAATGTGTACGCGTGGCGCGGACCATCGCCGACCTGGCGGGCGCGTTCCGCCTCCCAGCCGCACACCTCAGGGAAGCGATTCAATGTCGCATCCTGGATCGCCAACCCTGGCGAGCGATTTTCCCGTTAGCAGCGATAGGTTGGCAGATAAAGCTACCCGGATTCTTGAAATCTTGATTTGAAACGGTGATTGATCTATTCTCCGACTCGTCGGTGAAGCGGCCCGGTTGCGTCGTCCAGGCGATATTTTCCAGAACGCATTTGAAAGTTCTGATGATCGGTATTGGATTTCCCATTGAGCTTTTCGAGACGGTCAGCCAGTCAGCTCGTTCGCTTGGCGCGTTGATGACACTGAATCTCTTGTGGGTGCTGCTGGTCGGCTGCGGCGCGTTTTTGTTGGCGCGCCGCATGCGGGGTCCCGGCCGGCGCATCGCGCTGGCGGCGGTTTCGTTGTGCCTGGTCGTTCCAGCGCTTAAGCCGCGGCCCTGGCGGGCTGCCGACCATGCTCCCAGGGTCGTCAAACGGACCGGTCACGTTCAGTCCAACACCTGCCGTAATTGTCATCCAGGGGCGCACGGCACCTGGCAGAAGTCTTACCATCGGACAATGACTCAGCTGGCCAGTCCGCAGACGGTGCGGGGCATTTTTGATGGTGAAACAGAATACACCACGTGGGGAACCCGCTTCCGGTTTGAACGCCGAGGAGACGAGTTCTGGGTCCATATTGGTACTCCGGAAGATACCTCGGGTCCCAATGCGGGTTTACTACCACACCGGGTAGTGATGTTAACCGGTTCCCATCACATCCAGATCTGCTGGGTCACCGACGGTGAAGACCCAACACTCAGGGAGGTGCCCATGTATTACAGCATCGACCAGGGGCGTTGGATTCCGAAAAAGGACTCGGTCTTGTCTCCTCCGGATATGGGTCCCTACGTGGCCAACTGGACCGCCCGTTGCAGTCGCTGCCATAGCCTGGCTGCCAGCCCGGGATACGACGCGCGGACGGGTCAGTATGATCTCGAAATTGCGGAATTTGGAATTTCCTGCGAATCCTGCCACGGGCCGGGCGAAGAACACGTCCGCCGGCACCAGAATCCAGTGAATCGTTATCTACGACACTTTGACAAGCAGCCGGATCCTTCAATTGTCAATCCGGCGCGCTGTGACCCAAAAACATCCACACAGATCTGTGGTCGCTGTCACTCGGCCGCCAACGATCGGAATTTCGCCGATTATCTTGAACACGGAGTGCGTTACACCGCGGGTGACGATCTAGAGAAGTTCACCAGCCTGCTGAAATACCAGCGGCCCGCGAATACCTTCGATACGTCCGGAGGGGATCCCTACGAGAATTCGCGCAATGTGTTCTGGAACGATGGAACCTGCCGTGTCGGGGGTGACGAATACAATGCCCACATCGAGTCACCCTGCTACCAGCAAGGCAAACAGGTACCCGGTGGCCGGCCCACATTGACCTGTCTGTCTTGCCACTCGATGCACCAGAAAGAGACAGATGCCCGTCCCTCCCTGGACTGGGCGAATGACCAAATGAAGCCAGGTCACCAGGGCAATCAGGCTTGTGTGCAGTGCCACGATGAGCCTTTATTTGCCGCACGTCTCTCGGAACACACGCACCACGGACCCGAGTCGGCGGGGAGTCTTTGTTACAATTGCCACATGCCCCATACGACCTACGCGCTGTTTACGGCGATGCGTTCTCACCGTATTGATTCTCCCCGCGCCCTATCTGGCACCCAAAGTGATCGGCCCAACGCATGCAATCTGTGTCACGTTGATCGCACGCTGCAGTGGACATCCGAGCATCTGACCAGCTGGTACGGCGCTCCCCTGGCGGAGTTGACCGCAGACGAACAGCAGATCGCGGCCAGTCTGTTGTGGTTGCTCCGCGGTGACGCCGTGCAACGGGTGTTTGCCGCCTGGCATTTAGGCTGGCAGCCCGCCCAACAGGCGTCGGGCAGGGGTTGGCAGGCGGCCCTGCTGGCGCAGCTTCTGGACGATCCCTATTCGATCGTGCGTTGGATGGCCCACCGTTCTCTGACAAGTCTCCCGGAATTTACAGACTTTGAGTATGATTTCATCGGTACGAAAGCCCAGCAGANNCAGGCCAGGCGCGAGGCGCTGCGAATCAGTCGCCAGATGTCGCCCCAACGCGACGTCGAAACCTGGTCGCACCTGCTGCGCACGCCTGACGGTACGATCGATCAACTACGGATCGATCGCCTGATGGGTGAACGCGACAATCGACCTCTGTCTATTCCGGAATAGTGACGACGCATCAAGACGATCGGATCGCCGAGCTCTTGGGAACTCCCCAGCAACGGGTGGAGGCTTTTCGCTTTGCGCGATTCCACGTCATGCTTGGCTGGTGGCTGTTGTTGTTCTTCTTGAGTCTGGGTGTCGTATTGGAGGTCATGCACGGCCTCAAGATAGGCTGGTACCTGTCTGAGGAAACGCGCCGTATGTTGTGGACATTGGCGCATGCCCACGGAACTCTACTGGCAATCGTGCATATTGTTTTTGGCACGACCGTCGCTACCTTTCCCCAGTGGTCGACTTCCTCGCGGTCGTTGGCGTCACGCGCATTGTTGGGTGCGGCGATTCTGATCCCGGGAGGCTTTTTCCTGGGAGGATTTTTCTTTGTTGGTGGTGACCCGGGTCTGGGGATCCTGGTGCTTCCGGCGGGCGCGCTGTTGTTGTTTCTGGCCGTTCTCTACACGGCTCGTGCGGTTACCAAAGTGCGCTACGAAGAAGGTTCCACCAATCAGGACAAGTGACGCTCGACGCCGGATGAACCAGTGTGGATCCACTAAGTTCGTGCTGGCCGCCGCTCAACAGTGGGAAATCTCTAGCAGCTACCAATGGGGCCTGCCACGCCTTTCAGTTGCGCAGTCGCGTTCGCCATGCCACGGTAGTTTGCCATGGTGCGTCCGTTACCGCCGAAAATAGTCAACCGGATTCAGCGCCCGTAGTAAAATGGCAGTTTGGCCACATCGGAAGCAACGGCTGGTGCAGATTGCTGGGACAGCGGCTGCGCTGTAGGTCCGACGGTGCATCCCCACGTCGCTTATTCTTCAAAGAAGAACTTTTCCTCGCCGAAAGCGGGCCGTAGCTGATCCAGCCATGTTGCTTGTGGATCGTACTTGGCGAAAAACGGCTGCTGGACCCACTCCGGATTGCGGGCCTGGATAAAGCGCAGTACGAAGACACGTTCCCCCCGGACATGGGCCACACCCTGGAGTTCGACTTTACCCGGATTGGCACTCATGGAGGGCCCCCGCGCGGTGCGGCCCAGCCCCGACACGCGCTGGATTGCCTGCTGATAGATTTCCCAGGCGCGTACCAAAGGCAACTCGAAGTAACGTCGCGCTCCGGTATCTCTTTCGACGAACATGTAATAGGGGATCATCCCCATTTGTACCTGGCGCTGCCACATCGCGGCCCACACGACAGGGTCGTCATTGATATTGCGCAGCACGGGGGCCTGGGTGCGAATGATGGCCCCCGTATCGCGAATGCGGCGTACCGCTTTGTGGACGAGATCATTTTCCATTTCTCGTCCGTGTTCAAAGTGCGCCATCACGGCCAGGTGTTTGCCGGCCTTGACGAGTTCATCAAAGAGCCTTAATACGTCGTCCGCGTCTTTGTCGGTGACAAAACGATGGGGCCAGAAGGTCAAGGACTTCGTGCCGATGCGAATCGTCTGCAGATGCGCAAATGCGGGAGCCGTCAGCGGCTTCAGGTACTCACCCAGTCGGGCGCTGCTCATGACCATCGGGTCGCCACCTGTCACCAGCAGATCGGTCACCTCGGTATGGCTCTGTAGATACTCATGCAGCGTGGCCACTTCGCGGGAGGAAATCCGAAAGGCTTCATTTTGAACAAACTGTGGCCAGCGAAAACAGAAGCTACAGTAGGAGTGGCAGGTTTGACCCTGGCTCGGAAAGAAGAGCAGCGTCTCACGGTATTTGTGCTGAGCCCCCTCAAGGTACTCGTTGCCGATACGGGGTACGTTTTGCGTAGTCTGGCCGGCCGGGTGGGGATTCAGTTCCAGGTGAATTTCTGCAGCCGCGCTCTTCAGGACAGACTGCTCGGCCTTGGTGCGCAACAGATCCGCGATGTGTGAAAAATGCACAGGGTCAAGCATTTCGCGCTGTGGAAAGACCAGCCGAAAGATGGGATCGTGGGGAACATCTTCCCAGGCGATCAGCTCGTCGATTACGTACTGGTTGACCCGAAAGGGAAGGACTTGCGCGACGACCCGGATGTCGAACCGCAGTTCCTCAGAGAGACACTGTAATTGTTGAATCTGATCGAGGTTGCGCTGGGTGTAGACTTGAAAACGAGGTGGTGCCTGGGCCGTCCTTGAGGAGTTCGTGCCTGGGGGCTGCAATGAAAGTTTGTCCATCTCGGTATCCAATTCTTGAAAACGCGCGATCGGGTGCCGACAAGCGTTGTGGCCAACCGCCCGTTCCGTCGAGCGCACGCACTGAGCGGATCAGCGACGGAGGACTATTTTACGTCAGCCGACAACCGGTCAGCCAGTAGACCGCTAAGTTGCGCTCAACCAGTAATTTGCGGTTGTCAGGCAAGCTTGATCGTCGCTTTGCGACACCGACTTCGCCCGCCGCCTGCGATGGTGGCCGGCGGCTCGGGAAGGTTGGTCAAGCATACGGGCGCAGCGCTGTGGCGCATATCGGGCCGCTCGAGCTGAGGCGTTAGTTGACGCTGCAAAACGGTGTTTTCTAGAATGGCCGCCCAGCAGTATCCAGCTCGGGCACCACCCCTGTCGAGCGAGTTGCTGACGGTGGTGGCGACGCTCTTTGTCTCTTGTTCGCGGAGGGTCATCCCATGGAGCATCTGTTCGTCGTCGAAAGTCTTGCCGAGCTACAAGCCACACCGCCCGACTCAGGCCAATACGTACAAGTGGCCGGTCATAGTCAACCGGGAGACGGTGGCGATGGTTTATTTTGCTGGCGACCTCAATCGGTGGCCACTGATCTGGGTACGACGTTGCCCAGTAATCACTCTGCCTCAGGCCACTGGCAACGACTCTATTCGGGTGCGATCAACGTCCGCTGGTTCGGTGCCTTGGGTGACGGCCGAGATAACACCGCTGCGCTTCAGTCAGCGCTTGATACGGCGGCAGGAGGTGCGACGGTGGTCCTGCCCTCCGGGTCGTATCGGGTGTTGCGCCCTTTGAAATTGCATCAGGGGGTCGCACTCATGGGGGACGGTTTAGGTTCGATTTTGCAGTACGACGGTCCGGCTGGTACGGGTTGTCTGCAATCCCACCAGCCAGCCAAGAGCTGGGCTTTTCATGTAGCCCGATTGAATATTGAAGTCCGCAGCGAGGCTGCCTACGGAGTTGATCTGCGCGGCATGAGTTACAGTCGATTCGACGATCTGCATCTCCATTTGCGGGCCAGTAATACTTCCGGATTTTTTGGACCGGGAAACGGTGTTTCACCCTACTACAACCTGTTCACCGCGTGTCACGTTGCCGGGACGGCCAACTGGTCAACCAACCAGTGTGTTGGCTTTGATTTCTGCTCCGACGCGAGGGAACAGCGTCAATCGGCAAACTCCAATTCGGTAATCGGAGGTCGGATTAGTACCTGCCAGATCGCCGTACGCTGCCTGGGGACGGGGAACATGTTTTATGGCCAGGTCCTCGAAAGTGGTGCGGATGGTTACGTGTTTGATGTTCCACCCGGACGCCTTCAGGATGCCCAATTAGGCACCAGTAACGACATCATCGGTTGCTACAGCGAGCATGTGGAACGGGTGATTGTGCAGCGACATTCGAGCTGTTTCGTCAATGCGTTGTTGACGATGGTGACAGGGTACCGACAAGTTTTCGAAGCGATCGACACAACCAACTGCATTGTGATCACCTCGCACGACGGCAGTTTGCCCCAATCGAGAAGTTTCGTTGATCGACGGATCGACTTCCGCCAACTGGAGCAAGCCCGCAATCCATAGCTGCTCCAGCGCGGACCAGGGTATTTACAGCGCCCCATCTTTCCAGGGTCCAGTGACCGCCTGGCGCGTGTCACCTCGAGCGCGCCGCGCGGTTGACTCCAAGAGTGGAACTGCCATGACCGCGCCGCTGAGCGGCGCTGGAGACCAACACGTTGGTTCCACTATAGAAACCGCTCTCGAAACTGCCTGGGAACCGTGAAGATCGGGCAAAGAGAAAACAAATTCTGGGTGATTTCTCGAACTGGGAGGATTCGCCCGGTTTGCTCAGTGCAGGTTCATTGCTGGACCGCAGCTGGCCCAGGCAGGACGGTTCGCGCTCTCTGGGCGCGGATTGTTGCTTGCCGGCGGAGATTCGCCATACTGGTGCTACGTTTGCTTGTCCCGATACGGTTTTGTTGGTAGCCCGTCTCATTTTGACTCCAGGGAGTCCCGGATGCGTTTGCTGATTCTTCGAGTGCTTGTACTATCAGTTTTGCAACTTATGGTGATCGCGGGACCATTGGCTGCTGATCAGTTGCCGGGGTCCCGTCCTTTGAAACTGGAAGGCGACATCCCTTCCCAGCTGGTGGCGGGTGTCGACCGCTTTCTACTGCGCCATTTGGAGGCGTCGATTGATCGCCGGGCTGCGCACTGGAACCGCGACCTTGCTTCGCCAGAGGCCTATATCAAATCCGTGGCCGCGAACCGAGCGCGGTTGGCTGAGATCACTGGGGTTGTCGATGCGCGGGTGAATCCGCAGAGCCTCGCAGATCGCCAGTTGTTGTTCGTGCGTGGAAATCAGTTTCCCGTAAGTGGTGTGGGAAAGGGATTCCGGGCAATGAATATCCGCTGGCCTTCGATCCGCAATATGCACGGCGAAGGTCTGGCGCTCGTCTGTACAAACGAGCAGCAGCAGAACGATCGCTTTGTGATTGTGATTCCCGATGCCGACCAGACTCCCGAGATGCTGTGTGGCGTGAGCCCGGGATTGCCAGTCGCGCAACAATACGCCCGCCGGCTGGCGGAAAGTGGCTGCACCGTATTTGTCCCCTCGATCATCAGTCGCAACTACGGCCCGCGTAATGGTCGAGCTAAAATGACGAGCCGGGAGTTTCTCTACCGGAGTGCCTACGAGCTGGGCCGGCACCTGATTGGCTACGAGGTGCAAAAAATCCTGGCCCTGATCGATGGCATCGAGCGCCAATATAGCGACCAGAAGAATCGTGTTGCTGTGATGGGCTGGGGTGAGGGCGGGTTGCTGGCTTTGTACGCCGCAGCGCTCGACCAGCGGATCGATGTGACTTGTGTGAGTGGTTATTTCGATTCTCGTCAAGACATCTGGCAGGAACCGATTTCGCGTAATGTCTTTGGGTTGTTGGACCAGTTCGGGGATGCGGAACTCGCCACACTTATCGCCCCCCGAAAATTGATCATTGAAGTGGCCCGGGGGCCTGAATTCAAACTACCGGGTGGGGGTGGCGCCCCGGCGGTGCTGGATACTCCACGACCTGCAGTGGTCAAAGGGGAACTGGACCGCGCCGCGAAACTGCTGGCGGACAAAGCGGAATTATGCCAGTTTCAGCTGGTACGAAGTGGTGACGGAACCGGGCCGTTTGCGACCGAGAAGACGTTACAGGCCCTGCTCAGCGCGCTTGATCCGCAGCTCAAGCTGGCTGGCCCGGGTGAACCGCCCCAGCCGAATGGTGTGGTTGACGAGGCTGCCCGCCAGGCCCGCCAGTTGAAGGAGATCGACGATCACAACCAGTGGCTGTTACGCGAGAGCCCGTTTGTCCGCAAGCAGTTCATGAGCAAACTCGATACCAGCAATCTGGCGGCCTATGAAAAGTCGGTGGAGTCGTATCGCGACTATTTCCGACACGAAGTAATCGGTCACTTCGACCTGGAGTTATTACCGGCGGATCCCCGTAGTCGGATGACCGAGGAAACGGACAAGTGGACCCGCTACGAAGTCGTACTGGATGTGTTCGAGGATGTCATCGCCTACGGGTTGTTGACGATCCCGAAGGGTTTGAAAGAGGGTGAGCGGCGTCCGGTCGTCGTTTGTCAGCACGGCCTGGAAGGCCGGCCTCAGAGTACCATCGGGAAGAAAGATGAGTATGCGTACTCTCGGTTTGCCACCGTACTTGCCGAGCGCGGATTCATTACCTTCGCGCCCCAGAATCTCTATATCTTCGGCGACCGTTTTCGCACGTTGCAGCGAAAGAGCTACGTGCTCAAGAAAACGTTATTTTCAACGATCGTGCCGCAGCACCAGCAGATTGTCAATTGGCTCGGCGGCTTGCCTTTCGTCGATTCCCAGAGGATCGCTTTCTACGGACTCTCCTACGGCGGCAAGAGTGCCATGCGGATTCCCCCGCTGGTAAGTGGTTACTGTTTGTCGATCTGTTCGGCCGATTTTAATGAATGGGTTCGCAAGAATGCCTCGACCCGTCACGGTTTCAGCTACGTGTGGACAGGTGAGTACGAGATTTTTGAGTGGAATTTGGGTGGGACCTTCAACTATGCAGAGATGGCCTATCTGATTTGTCCCCGTCCGTTCATGGTCGAACGCGGTCATTTTGACGGCGTCGGCGTTGACGAATGGGTGGCCTACGAGTTCGGCAAAGTGCGGTTTCTCTATCAGGGAAAACTGAAAATCGGTGAACGGACGGAAATCGAGTGGTTTGATGGACCCCATACGATCAACGGGGTGGGGACCTACAAATTTCTGCATAAACATCTCAATTGGCCGGCGCCGGGGTCGTAACGAAAAGATCCAGGTCGTAGCGAAAAGATATTGAAAAGCGCGTGCCTTGCCGCGCCCGACGAGGCTGCAGCGGCGGTACGTGCAATGGGTGGGTTCTACTGCGCGGACGACATGGCGCCGGGCTTGCTTTCGCCTCAGGGATTCCGCAATCGCACGCGCACCGCTGCGCCAATGTTCCAGTTACCAGGTGCTAGGCAGCGGGCTTTCACCAGCGGCCCTTGCGACAACTGGACGCCAATCAAATTCGTCCCGCCCTCGGGTTCGATGGTGCAGACGGTCCCCTGTCCGGTCGTGGTCGGACCGTGCGCGGGTTCCAGCGCAATGCACTCAGGGCGTAGTAGCGCGGTTTCGTTCGAGTCGTCCAACGCAGCCGCGCCGGGCAAACACCCCAACACAGTGACGCGTTGGGTACCCTCGCGTCGCACCTTGAGCGTGTTGATGACGCCGAAAGTCTCAGCGGTCTCACGATCAGCGGGAAAGAAATAGAGGTCCTGAGGTGTCGCGGTTTGGATGATCTGTCCAGCTCGAATTACGCTGACCTGATCCGCACAACGCATTGATTCTTGTGGGTCGTGGGTCACCAACAGCGTGGCGGTATTGAATTCCCGCAATACGCGCAGCGTCGTTTCACGGACCTCGGTTCGGAGTCGTACGTCGAGACTGGAAAACGGTTCATCCAATAACATGACACCCGGCTCACGAGCCAGTGCCCGCGCCAGCGCGACGCGCTGCTGCTCGCCCCCACTGAGGGTATGCGGCATGGCGCTCGCCGCGTCGGCCAGTTCGACTCGTTCCAGCAGTGATTGCATCTTGGCGTGCCGTTCAGCACGGGTTCCAGGGGGCATGCCATAGAGAATATTGCGTCGTACGTTGAGATGTGGAAAGAGTGCATAATCCTGGAACACAAAGCCGATAGCCCGTTGTTCTGGAGGTACAGCGATGTGTTCTCCTGTGACTTGGGCACTCCCAATAGAAACCGTTCCGCTGTCTGGCGTCTCCAGCCCAGCGATCACGCGCAGCAGCGTCGATTTTCCGCTGCCCGATGGTCCCAGCAGACAGTGGACTTGACCCGCTTCCACATCCAGACTGACGTTTCGCACGACAGTGGTATTGCCATACGAATGGGTTACCTGTTCGACGCGGAGTTGACGGACTGAAGAAGCGCCGCTCATGACATTGCCTCGTTACTGCTCTTACCGGGACGCGCCCGTGCCATCAGCTGCGATAAGACAATCACTGGAATCAATCCGGCGGCGATCATTGCCAAGCCACCCGTGGAAGCCTCGTCCAGTCGTTCGTCTGAGGCCAGTTGATACACACGCACTGCCAGAGTCTCAAAATCGAATGGCCGCAAGATCAGCGTGACAGGGAGTTCCTTGAGTGCATCCACGAAGACCAGCAAACTGGCACACAGCATACTGCCCCGGAGGAGTGGCGCATGGACGCGCATCAGAGTTCGCCTGGGTGAGGCCCCCAGCGTGGTCGCGGCGTCATCCAGTGAAGTACGAATACGGGTCATGCCAGCCTGAATGAGGTTCAGCGCAACGGCCAGAAACCGAGTTTGATATCCCATTAATACGCCCAGGATCGTACCGGTAAATAAAAATCCCGGTGTCCAATCAAACAGGTATTCGCATAGTTCATTGAAACCCAATTCCAGCGACAACAAAGGTCCCAGCAGTCCGATCGCGATGACGCCGCCAGGAATGGCGTAACCCAGGCTGGCCACCCTTGTGGAGATTTGAACGATTCGATTGGGTTGCAGACGACGGCTGTAGGCGGCCAGCAATGCCAGGCACATCCCGAGGAGACCCGCGATGCCTGCCAGGATCACGCTATTGCGACCCAGTTCGAAAAATGTCTCGGTGGCGCGTTCGTCGCCGTGGTGCCAGCTCTTGAACAGAAACAGCCCCGTGGGCAGTACGA
The DNA here is from genome assembly GCA_002709225.1 of Planctomycetaceae bacterium. Classification (GTDB taxonomy): domain Bacteria; phylum Planctomycetota; class Planctomycetia; order Pirellulales; family Pirellulaceae; genus UBA9264. The sequence goes on along the minus strand of PAQH01000036.1, from coordinate 6,872 downwards.
ACCCCAACAGGATCGGCAACGCGCAGCCAATCACCGCTGGGGTCGCGGTCCACTTCGTGAGCCGTAGGGGACTGTGTCGCCGATAGCGATGGGTGGCGTGGTGGAAGCGGGCAGACCGGCGTGAAGCCGATTCCAACAACAATAAGAGCAAGATAAAGGCTAGGAGACAGGCGGAGAGTTGCGCTGCGGCGGTGATCGACCCGAGGGCGAACCAGGTTCGGTAGATTCCAGTTGCAAACGTATCCACTGCGCAGTAGTCCACGGCGCCAAACTCAGCAAATGTCTCCATCAGTGCCAGGGAAAGTCCCGCTGCAATCGACGGGCGAGCCAGCGGCATGGCCACCCGCCAAAAACTGGCCCACGCGCCCACGCCGAGGGTGCGGCTGACCTCCAGCACGCAAAGTGACTGTTCAAGGAATGCCGAGCGGGCGGCCAGGTAGACGTAGGGATAAAGGCCCAAGACGAGAATGACGATGGCGCCCGGCAGTGACCTGACGTTGGGAAACCAGTAATCGTCTCTGGTCCAATCGAATGTTTCCCGGAGGGCCGTTTGAATTGGACCGGAGAATTGCAGTAGATCGGTCGTGGCATAGGCGAGTAGGTATGTTGGGATCGCCAGTGGTAGCAGCAGTGCCCAGCCAAAAATCGTTTGGCCGGGAAACCGGCACATCGTGACAACCCACGCCGACGGGACCCCGATCGCCAACGTACCGATGGCCACCCCACCTCCCAGCAAAAGCGTGTTGGTGACGTAGTTTGTCAGGACCGTTTCGGTCAGGTGCTGCCAGGTTCCTTGAGAGTCCTGACCGATGTGCAGCAGGATGTCGACCAGTGGTACCACCACGAGCGCAGCAATACTCAAACTGGCGCAAGTCCAGGCCCAGCGACCACGGCACATCCGGATCACTTGAATCACTTTTGCTTCCGTGGGGTAACAAAACCGAGAGCGAATGACCAGCATCGCCCACTGCACGCCCTCGTGGTAGCCCACAGGAACGCGTTTAACGCCAGCCCGCTCGATCCATCATGCGAATTGCCTTCAGAGTATTTTTCCCGAAGACCGCCGCATTCAGAACATCTTCTTTGAAGGATCCCAGTTTTTCCAGGACGGGTACCGACTTGACACCGCTGACGACGGGATATTCATTGTTCCCCGCGGCAAACCGGACTTGCGAGAAATCGCTCGCCAGAAACTCGATCAATTTTACCGCATTGGCTTTATTGGGAGCCGTGGCGACAACACCGGCGCCACACAAGTTCACGTGCGTACCGCGTCCCGACTGGTTCGGGAAGACAACTCTGACTTTCGACGCCGCGCTGCGCTCCTCAGGCGTTCCTCCCAGCATCCGCGCGAAATAGTATGAGTTGGCGACAGCGACGTCACCTTCACCGGCAGCCACGCCTTTGATTTGATCACGGTCACCACCTTGTGGCTTCCGGGCCATGTTCTTGACCAGATTCTGGCACCACTGTTCGGCGGATTTTTCACCATGGGCTTGGATAATCGATCCTACCAGCGACTGGTTGTAGACATTCGAGGAACTGCGGATCAAAACACGCCCTTTGAGGGCCGGCTTGGCGAGGTCTTCGTAGCTCGTAATCTGTCCCGGTTTCACGCGCTCTTTCGAGACCAGCAGAATTCGGGCCCGTTTCGTAAGCCCGAACCAGAGCCCCTGCGGATGTCGCAAATGGGCGGGAATTCGTTTGGCCAGTGTTGCCGATTTAGTGGATTGAAAGACGCCCTGTTGTTCAGCCTTGTAGAGACGGGCCGAGTCGACTGTGATGAACACATCCGCGGGGCTTCGCTTGCCCTCCCGTTTCAACCGCGCCAAGAGCGCGTCGGAACCGCCCTCAATGAGCCGTACTTTGATTCCGGTTGTCTCTTCAAATTTTTGGTAGATTTGATCATCCGTGTCATAGTGTCGGGCTGAATAGACGTTCACGACTTGCGCCGGCACCGCCCGGGCGCCAGACAACGTCAGCAGGAGAAGGAGAGAGAATTTCCAGGTTTTCATAGTGGTGATGACCTTTCTTCCGCTGCGCGGGAGTGACGCCTGTAGGTATAATAATGAGACTCGATCTCAATATGCTACTTGGGTCATCGCTGGATCGCAAGTACCCTGCAGTAAATCGCTTGCGTCGATGGCGGAGGCGCCTCCGCCATCCTGGAGCGCTCGCTCGGCGCGTCGTGCGGTTCCCTTAGCCAACTCGGGATGAATGGCCCGGTACGGGCTTCGCAAATGGTATCGCCCCAGCGCTGATCGCGGCTGGCGGTGCCACTGCCTTCAGCGAGCCTGGCTGTGCAGTCTAACCTGAGGGACGACCCTATACTGAGGACCATCGCTCCGCCCGCCAACAGAGAGCCGTACATGAACCAGCTACTACGACTGGGTTACCTTCTTGCAATGCTGCCAGTGACCGCCAGCGCGCAGCAGGGAATCCCTGCTGCGCTCCGTGAACCGGTTGATATAGCGCAGTTGAAATCAGCCTGGCGTAACTTGGCCAACGAGCAACTGCGGTTTCCGCTGGACATGCAGGATATCGCGGTTCGGATCGGTCCGCAGCGACAACTGCTGGTCGATAATCAACTGTTCGCCCGTGCTGAGAACGTGGTGCGTCGTGTTCATCCTCCTTCGCGCCACCCGTCAAATCCGGTTTTCAAGGCGGCGTCAGCACCACGAAACCAGGCCGTTGTGGAAACCGTGTTGCGATTTAACGAAGCTCCCCATTTTCGCATGTGGTACGTTTCTTGGGATGACTGGCAGACGTTGCCGACTGGCCAGCAAATCCGCTTTGCGAATAGCTATGCAATCAGTGACGATGGGGTTCATTGGAGGCGGCCCGAGTTGAATTTGCATACCGTGGAGGGACTCGTTGGGCCCAACAACGTAGTCATTCCTTATGGTCAGATGCAGGGGGTATTTTATCGACCCGATGACCCGGATCCGTCGCGTCGTTTTCAGTCCCTGGTTCTGGTGGAACGCAAGAACCCGACAGTTCGTGAGGGCTACTACCTGCACTATTCGCCCGACGGGGTGCATTGGAGCGGCGACTTGTCACGACCCGTCTTACCAAGTCTGACCGGTGGTTATGGTATTCCGCAGAATGGGATAGGTGACACCACGCGTTTCTGGTGGGATTCCATTGGGCAACAGTTTATCGGTGACGTCAAGTTAGTTGTTTCTCCCGGCACGGTTCGTGCGCGAGCCGTAATGGCGAGCCAGGATCTGGTCCACTGGACGCGCCCCACACCGACATTCATGGCGCGCCGTATTGAAACACAAATCTATGGCCACTGGGGATTTACTTACCAGGGTATCTACCTCGGGCTGCGATGGGTTTTTGTACCAGCGCACAGCCGTCGACACGCGACCTATGTGGAGCTTGACTGCAGTCGGGATGGCCGAGCGTGGACGCGCGTCGGTGCGGGGCAGCCGTTCATGGCGTTTAACGAGCGCCACGATCGTTGGGATGCCAGCATCATGCGGCCGATTTCGGTGCTTGAGGTGGGGCAGGAAGTTTGGGTTTACTATTTTGGGGCACCGACCGAACTTGAGGCCAACAATCCCGAGTTGCCCGCCCATCACCAGACGGATTATGCACTGGGACTAGCCACTCTCCAGCGCGACCGATTTGTATCGATCGATGCTGGTGATCATCCGGGTACCCTGACGACCCGGCCATTGACATTCCAGGGAGAACGGTTGCACGTCAACGCAAAGGTTGCCGCCGGTGGCCGACTGCGAGCAGCATTGCTCACGCAAGATCATCAGCCGATCCCGGGTTTTACGCTGGATGATTGTGAAGCGGTGACCGGTGACACCATCGACCGGGTGTTGACTTGGCGAGGAGGCACAGACTTGTCTCAGGTGGTTCGGCCGCGATTGAAGTTTGAGTTGAGTCGCGCGCGCGTGTTCAGTTTTTGGATCGAGGATGCATCCGACCAATGAGCCGCCCGCCAATAGTGTGTACTGCGCCCCTGTGGGCTCTAGATTGATGGAGTCTGTGACCCTGATCGAAAGGACCCGGCCATGAAACGCCTGCTCGGAGCTGCCTGGCTGGCGCTATCACTCACCGGGTGCGCTGATCCGGTTACCGAACTGAAAAAGCTGGGTGGCGAGTTCGAGCGGGACGCGTCGGGTGAAGTTCTCGGACTTTCCTTCCAGCAACCGCGCGTGACCGATGCGGGTTTAGTGCATGTGCAGACCCTGACGGGGCTGCAACAACTTGATTTGCAGCGCACCGAGATCACCGATCACGGGTTAGTGCATCTGCGCGGGTTGACGCAGCTGCGGCGGCTTTATCTAGATCGAACAGAGATTAGCAGTGCTGGTCTGGTGCATCTAAGCAACTTGACCGGTTTACAGTGGCTCCGGTTGGACAGCACCAAGGTCACAGATGATGGGTTGCTCCATTTGGTGCCCTTGAAGCAGCTGGTAGGCCTGCAACTGCTCGACACGCGTATTACCGATGCGGGACTCGTGCATCTGCAGCGTTTGCCAAAGCTGCGCACGTTAATGCTGGCCGAAGGAAAGTTGACGACAGCGGGATTGGGTGAACTTCAAACAGCCTTACCGCAATGCCAGATTGTTCTCCAAAACAAGACTGGCGACTGGCGCACGTTTGAGCTGGGTTCAGAGAAGCCAGCGACAGTTCGTGAAGTGCAGACCACGGCGCCCGCGCTCTGGGTTGAATTAGGTGCCCATGTCGAGCGGGATGTCAAAGGGAATATCATTGAGGTCAATCTCAATAATACGGGCATTACCGACCGCGGCTTGCAACAGTTAAAGCAGTTGACTGGTTTGCAGAGGTTGCATCTGGAGCGCACTGAGATCAGCGATCACGGGATATTGCACCTGCAAGGTCTAAGGTCACTGCAAGAGTTGCGACTGGGTAGTACTCAGATTACCGATGCAGCCCTGCCTTATCTGCACGGTTTAAGCGGTTTACAGCATCTCGGTCTGGGCAGTACTCAGATTACCGACGACGGTCTGCAACAGCTGGCCGTGATGACCCATTTGCACGAACTCAGCCTGAACAAAACGCAGATTACGGATGCTGGCTTGATGCACTTGGCCGGCCTGGCTCATTTGAGGTTGCTTGTTCTGGGCAGCAACGCACTGACCCAGCGGGGCTTGGTACACCTCAAGCGGCTCACGCAATTGCAAAGACTGTCACTCGACAATACGCAGGTTCGAGATAGCGGCTTGGTCCATTTGCAACCGCTGACGAAGTTACAGAACCTGACGTTGAGCGGTAGCCCCATCACGAGTGCGGGTCTGGTCCACCTCAAACAGATGACCCAATTACGCGGGCTGAATTTGCTGGGCACCAAGGTCTCCGCGTCGGCCGTTGGGAAGTTGCAGGACGCACTGCCGGACTGTGAAATCTACAGGTAGCTTTGATGAGCGCCCGCCGGCTGCCGCGCAGAGCCCGCCGGACGTCGCGAGTGGTCTTTTCCGAATACCTTGAGAAACTTAATATTCTGGTTCCGGCCCTGCTGTTTGCGCTAAGATCTGACTCGCGTTTACGCTAAGATAAGATCGTGGTCGGTCCCAGCAACGAACTTCTCCGACTACAAAGGTGGTGTGCGGGTTGGCGCCGCGGGTCGGTATTGGTTAGTGCCAAGTAGTAGCTTTGACAAAGGCTGATGATGAACATCTGTGATATGTTTTTTCTCCGTAGTCCGGCACGCATGGCGGTGGCGTGGTTCGTTGTGCTGATCAGCGCTCGTTGTGTTTCGGCGGCGGCGGAACCGGCGGCCGAACAGCAATTACCTGCCGAGCAGCTTGAATTCTTTGAGCAAAAAATTCGCCCTGTCTTGGTCAAGCACTGTTATCAATGTCATTCAGCCGATGCCAAGAAAGTCCAAGGTGGTCTCTTACTCGATTCCCGCGCTGCCACGCGCAAGGGTGGTGATTCCGGCCCTGCGGTCGTGCCAAAGCAAGTCGCAGAGAGTCTCTTGATCGATGCGTTGCGACAAGAGAATTTCCAGATGCCACCTCAGGGCAAGCTTCCTGACGCGGTGGTGGAGGACTTCGTTAAGTGGGTCGAGATGGGAGCTCCCGACCCACGTGCTGGTGAGGTAGCCGCGCCCACCGCAATCGACTTTGCCGCCGCGCGACAGAACTGGCCCTTTCGGGCAGTTGTTTCGCCGCCACTGCCTGCGGTCAAGCGGGCGGATTGGCCACAAGCGACGATCGATTATTTCACGCTCGCGAAAATGGAATCGGCCGGCGTCCGCCCCGTCGATCCGGCCGGGAAACAGGAGCTCATTCGACGGGCCACGTACGATTTGATCGGACTTCCTCCCCAGCCCGCGGAGGTCGCCGATTTTCTCAGAGATACCTCTCCCGCAGCATTCGCCAAGGTGGTCGATCGGTTGTTGTCGTCGCCGCATTACGGTGAGCGCTGGGGTCGCTATTGGCTCGATGTGGCCCGTTACGCCGAGGACCAGGCACACACCTTTGCCGTGAAGCCAAATACCAGCGGTTTTCGGTACCGGGATTGGGTGATTTCTGCGTTCAACTCCGCCATGGCATACGATCGGTTTGTCAAACTCCAGATTGCCGGTGACTTGTTGGGGCCGGTCGCCGATCAATCGTACGAGCACCTGGTGGCACTCGGATTTTTTGGCCTCGGAGCGCAGTATTACAAGAACAGTGACGCGGCCAAGGCCGCTGCGGATGAACTCGATGATCGCGTCGATACACTGACACGCGCTTTCCTGGGTTTAACCGTTTCCTGTGCCCGTTGCCATGATCATAAATTTGACCCCATTCCGACCCAGGACTATTACTCTCTGGCCGGGATCTTCAAGAGTTCCAGACTCCATAACGCCCCGCTTTGTGACCCCGCAGAAATCGCCGCGT
>PAQH01000035.1 GCA_002709225.1 Planctomycetaceae bacterium | reverse complement strand
CAACTGAGCTACGCTGGCCCAGAGTCCGCGAGGTGAAAACCGGTTAATATACCGATGTTTCCACATCTTGCAAGGCGAGCAAAACAGCCGCCCCAGCCACAACTCCCCCACGCAAGAGCCCGCAGCGTTGCCTGCGAACACCGCCCACCCGCGGGAGCCAGTTGACGCGCACCTGTGGCATCGCCAGTCGGCAACGGCGCGGCCCATCCGGCCGAAGTCTTGTCAACCGATTCCACAGCGCACCCAACTCCACAGCGTACCCAACCTGGGCACGAGGAAACCTAGCCCACCAGGCTCGCCTGGGTCGTTGACACCCGATTATGTAGTGGTCGCTGCCTGCCAAATCCCCTTGGAATCGATCCCCTGGCTCGAGGCGCCCCTATTCCTTCCGGGCGACATTCGTCAATCCGATCGCGCTGCAGTCCTAGTCGCTGTAGTCCTATTCGAGGTGCTCGATCTTCTCGCTCTCTGCCGCCACACGCAACTTATCCAATGCCTTGGCTTCGATCTGCCGGATTCGCTCCTTGGTCACGCCCAAAGTAACCCCTATTTCATGCAAGGTCTGAGGCTCGCAAGCGTGATCAAGGCCGAAGCGGCTGATAATAATCTTCTGCTCCCGCTCGTCAAGATACGACAAAATGTTGCCGACCTGCTGGGCACGCATTTGCTGCGCAACTTCCTGTGAATAGGGGTCGGCACGGTCATCTTGCTCACTGAAAAACAGATCCTCGTAGCTGGTGCGAAAGCGATCGCGATGCTTGTATTCCCCCGGGATGGTCCGAGCAAAATTCTTCATAATCGCCCAGCTTGCGTACGTGCTGAATTTGTTTCCGCGACCGTAGTCAAAATTCTCAACTGCCCGGATCAACGAAACATTACCATCACTGACCAATGCAAAAAACTCGCCGGTGAAATCAACATGCCGTTTGGCAATCGAAACGACTAACCGCAAGTTCGCCTGCACAATTTGCTTCTTGGCCGCAACCGCCCGTCCATAGGTTTCTTCGATCTGATCCATCAATCGCCCTTTGGGCCGCGCCAGATCGAGCTGATTGCGTAACGCAGCGGCGCAATGTTTCAAATAGTTGTATTTGCGGAACAGATGCTGCTCTTGTTCTCGCGACAGCAACGGAACCTCGTACAGTGATGCCAGATAATGGGGCAGCCCACTGGGCATGCGCGATCGCGGAGCAGGGGACTCCTGTTTGGGCACTGGTTGCAGGATCGCTTCCGCCGCACCCCGGGCATCAAACGCCGGGTTGTCGATGTAGTTCAGCGGCAACTGCAACAGACGCTTGGCACGCTGTTCATTGACAATGCGATAGATGCTGGCGCGGGTCCGGCCATAGCGTCGAGCCAGCACTTCAACCGATTCGCCCTGGCGATAGGCCGTATATAACTGCTCCTTCCGATCATCCGACAGTGGTCCTGACTCGCTGGGAAAAATCGTGCGTTGTGGATTCGCCTGATCATGCCGCTTGATCGTGTAGCGAATGGTCTCCACGCTACGCCGCATACCGCCCGCAACTTGCTGGGCAACTTGCGAAGGGCTGGCGCCCTCCTCCGCCAGTCGTCGCGCGCGCACCAGCACCTCGCCACGTTCCGCTTCGCTGAGTTGGCTGAACTGGCACCCACGCTGCACTCGTTGCGGATGCTGGGCGATAAAGCGTTCGACGCTGCTGGCCAGAAACCCCAAACGCTTGCGCTTGCCAAACAAGAAACGGCGGCTCACAAGGCCCTGTTGGCGCCAACGTGCGATCGTCTTGGTCGCAACATGGAATTTGCGACTTAATTCGTCAACCGTGTGGACCGGCTCGGCGCTATCCGCAACGGCCAGATTCGCCGCATCGGAAACGTCTTCAATAAACAAGCGGAGATCATGGCCTGCGTGGATTCCAGAAATCGGCTGTGGAGGTTTGAAATCAGGGCGATAATCGGTAATCCGAAAGCAGATGTACTCGTACGAGTACATCTGCTCAGGCTTCAGTTCGTTGTGCAAACGCTCGGCCCGATCGATCTGCTGGATCTTCTTCTCCCGGGGAGCAAAACGAACCTGCTGATTGCAAAGCTGCTCAAGATCACCGCTATGGTATTGTCGTTTCATCGTTTTCGCTACCTTCCCCCGCGCGTCGAGGCCCCTGTCCCAACGCGAGCTGGATGCCACCCCCTTGGTGTACCGTTCCTACCTCTTCCAACTACGAACAGGTCGACCAGAAGGCTCCCATACACACCCCTCATAATAAGGGATCCCGGCCTTTCTGTCATGCGTTTTTGCCGGGGACCGGGTTGGGCACCCGCCGCCGCCGTTGGCACAGGGGCACCTGCACCGGCAGTCCAAACTCGCGGAATCTAACCGGTTTCTCGACGAATTGGATCAATCTTGGACCGCCGACCAGTCGATCTACCGACTACGTTTGCAGAAGGACGATGCAGGTCTCGGAGGGACCCAGATGGCTGCGCCGCAAGCGGGGATCAGATGCCTACAAACCAGTCGCCAGCAGCTGCTCCAGCGGCGGCGTTTCTTGCGCTACCTCGCGCTGGGAAGCGGTGTCTGGTCCCTGTCCCAGAACCAACCGGTCGCCGGTAATGGAACGGCTGGTGCGCAACACGATATCGTGCGCAAGCCGCGTCCCGCACTACACAACGTGGCGATCCAAATCTCAGTGAGCGGATACCTGCGGGCTGGCCTGTCCGAGCCTCAACAGGAACTCCCCCTCCACGTTGACGGCCGGTTGGAGTATGTCGAAGAGCTACGCCCTGCCAGTACGACTCGGACGATCGCGACTCGCCACTATACGCACGCCGCGGCCGAGATCGAAATTGCCCAACAAAGGACCCAATCGGAACTGGCCGCCGATCATCGCCAGATCATTTGCGGAGGTGGAGAGCATGGCGATGAACTTTTTGCGACCCAGGGACCATTGACTCGAGACGAACTGGATCTGATCGACGTTCCAGGAAACTCAGCACAGTGGTGGAGGCTTCTGCCCACGCAACCCGTCAAGCTCGGTGACGCCTGGTTCCTCAGCCGGGCGGCGGTCAAGACGTTACTGCGTCTGGAAGCGATCAGCAAATGGGCCGTACGTTGTAAATTGCAAAAAGTGGCTGGAAAAATGCTCACGATTGCCATCGCAGGCACTGTCGAAGGGGCGGCTGGAGGAGCTGCCAGCCAGCTGCGCGTCGACGGCACCTGCCAAGTCGACCTGACACGTAAGCAAATTGCCGAGTTCAAACTGACAATCTGGGAAGAGCGACAGATGGGCCACGCACAACCGGGCTTCAAGATAGAAGCCCAGGTCCACGCGGTCGCCACACCGTTAGCTGCCTCCGCGCCAGCCGCTGCGGCGGTCAGGAAGACTCCCACTAGCGATCTCAACACGTTGCCAGACGACCTGCTCCTCCTTTCCTTCCAAGCATCCCAAGGTGGCTTTCAACTCCTCCACGACCGTCGCTGGCGCGTACTGACAGATAATCCGGAAGTCAGCATCTTGCGTTGTGTCCAACAGGGTGAATTGGTGGCGCAGGCCAATATTTCTCGGCTCCCCGACCGCGGGGACAAACCGGCCTGGTCTCCTGCTCAGTTGGAAAAGAAGATTCGTGCCTCGTTGGGAGACAAATTCACGCGTATCGTCGACTCCACGCAGCGACAAGATGGACGCGGCTACCGTATACTCCGCATCCGCGCCGCCGGAGCAGCCGAGGATGTCAAACTGATCTGGACTTATTGGTACCTGGCAAACCGGGAGGGTGGCCAGGTCTCACTGGTGATTACTCATGAGCAAAAACATGCCGCGATGCTGGCGGAAACAGACCAGGCATTAGCGGATTCCGTACGGATTTCAACGCGATCCCCAGCTGCCCCAGCACGGCAGGCAGCCGTCCGCGCAACCCGACCGACCGTAGTCAAGTAATCGTCGCTGTGGCCGCCTGAGCACCTCTCAGGCGGCCACAGAGTAGGTCGCGAAACAAGCCCCACTGGCTACCGGACCGCCTAGTCGCCCTCGAACTTCCGGTCAGTTAGTAACACAAGCGTAGCAACACAAACGAGAATACCCACCCAATCGTTCCCAGCAGCCTAAGTCCCGGCCTACCAGCCAGCGGCCCCCTCGCGCCACCGCCCATCAACGGCCTTCCAGCCGCCGCGACCCGCGTAGCACCCCGTTCATTACCACAGATCTGGGGAATTATCTCACGCTTGACGATGACATCCGCCTATTGGCCCATTAAGATAGGAAAATATCGGATCTGGGTGTACGCTGGCCAACGCTCTGCGTACTGGTACCTGTGAGTCCGGTGTACGCGACGGCGCCAAACGAGGTTGCCGGGCGGGTTGCTGTCGGTGGTCTTCCGTGACAGTCAAGATTGAGACCAGTCGCAGCCAAAACTAAGTTAGGGCAACATCAACCGTTACTGTCATCTCACTAAGGTGTCTCCCATGCACTCAACCCGCTCCGCTGCTGGTGAACCACATGCTCGTTTCTCACCGCGCCGCTCCGGAAATGTGACGGCCTTGTTGGTCATCGCAATGCTCGTCATTGGGGCGTTACTCGGAGTTTTGTGGCTCGCCTTTGGCAGTTCGGGCAATGAAGAGGGAGAAACACCGATCCTTCAAAAAGTCGTCCGCGAGAGTTATTCCCACATCGTCCTGGAGCAGGGCGAAGTGCAAAGCTCGGACAATTTCGAGATCAAGTGTGAAGTCAAGAATCGAACCGGAGGAAATAACCCCTCGACCACGATCCTCGACATCGTCAAGGAAGGCATCCAGGTCAAGAAAGGTGATTGGTTGATCTCCTTCGATTCGAGTGTGCTGGAAAATGAACTGCGCCAGCAAAATATCCTGACCAACACTCAGAAAACCATCGTCATCAAAGCCAAGGCGCTCTTGGATACGGCCATCCAGGCCAAAGTCGAGTATCTGGAAGGGACGTTTGTGCAGGAAGTAAAGACCATTCAAAACGAGATCTTTGTCTCCACGGAAACGCTGAAAAAAGCGGAGCTCTCCTACGATTCCGTCAAGCGATCGGTCGCCCGCGGACTCCTCGACGCGCTCCAGTTGGAAGGTGAGAAATTCAAAGTCGACGCCGCCAAGAATGACCTGGAACTGGGAAACAAGAAACTACAAGTACTCCGCGAGTTCACCAAAGCCAAAATGTTGACCCAACTGGAGACAGACATCGAGGCCTATGAAGTTCAATACAACAACGAAAAGTTGAGTTTTGAAGAGGAAGAACAAAAACTGAAGGAGATTCGGGACCAGATCGCGGTCTGTAAAGTCGTAGCTCCCCAGGATGGACAAGTCGTCTACGCGAATGTCCAAAGCAGCCGTAGCTCGGCAGAATTCGTAGTGGAAAAAGGTGCTGCCGTACGCGAGCGCCAGGTGATCTTGCGGCTCCCCGCGCCCGGGAAAATGCAAATCGAAGCCAAGATTAGTGAAAATCGGATTAATCTGGTTGAAAAGAGTATGCCGGTGGAAATTGGCATCGACGCTTTCGGAGATTTGGAACTCCAGGGTGAAGTAAGTAAGGTCAACAAATATGCCGAACCCGGCAACTGGTGGAGTTCCAATACCAAAGAATACGTTTGCTTGATTCAAATCACCGACCCACCACCTGCGATACGTAACGGCTTGACCGCGGAAGTTCGCATCCATGTCGATGACCGTGCTGACGCGTTACAAGTCCCTGTCCAATGCGTACTGGAACATCGCGGCAAGACGTTCTGCCTGTTTCGACAAGGTAAGAACTACCAGACCAAACGCGTTGTATTTGCTTCGACCAACGACAAAACGGTCGCTATCAATGAGGAGGAGTCCGACAGTATCAAAGTAGGTGATGAAGTCGTCATGAATCCCCGGGAACACTTTGAAAAGTTCGACTTTTCCGGGTTCCCGGATCTCGAAGCACCGGCGCCGGAAGAGGAAGCCGTCACGCAGCAGTCGGATGTAGCGCCCGCTGGAAAAATGTTGGCCACCTCTGGAGGAGCCGAATGAACGATCCAGGATTTGCCACCGCAAACTTCAACAGCAGCGCAAGCGGTAATAATGTCGCGCTCAAACTCGAAGACCTGCAAAAGGATTATTTTCTCAAAGGGGAAACGGTCCACGCACTGAATGGCGTGTCCTTCGAAGTCCCCGAAGGAGATTTCGTCTCCATCATGGGACCATCGGGTTCTGGGAAAAGTACCTTGCTGAACCTGGTGGGATGCCTTGACCGACCGACGGGCGGCAGGCTCTACATGGGACCGGACGACGTCAGCCAAATGAGCGACAACGAACTCTCCAACATTCGCGCCACGCGGATTGGATTTGTGTTCCAGTCGTTCAATTTGATCCCTCAACTGACACTCGTGGAAAACATCGAAGTCCCCCTCTACTACCAGGGACGACTGAGCCGGTCCGCACGCAAGCACTGTGAGGAAATGGCTGACCTGGTCGGACTTGGCGACCGCCTCAGCCACCGTCCCGCCCAGCTTTCGGGCGGTCAGCAGCAACGTGCCGCCATCGCGCGCAGCCTGGTGAACGATCCGTTCTTCGTACTGGCGGACGAACCGACTGGTAACCTCGATACCAAAACAACGGAAGAAATTCTCAACCTGTTTATGAAACTCAATGAAGCGGGCAAAACGATCGTCATGGTGACGCACGAAGACGAAGTTGCCGCCTTCACGAAACGCGTCATTCGCTTGCGCGACGGGTTGATGGAGTTTGATCGCGGCAATGAAACCTACGGACATTACTCGCTCGGTTCATCAGCCGAAGAGGCCTTGAAGGCGAACGCCCCCGCAACCAATCCGCCTGAGAATCTGGGTTGGACACCTCCGCCCTCCGATGGACTCTGATTGAACGGCTGATGGTTGTCTTTCGTACTACTTCCGCGACGCGGCGGTGGTCTCATTGCACGGCGGTCTAGACCCTGAATTGCCCATGTTGATTCTGCGAACTTTTGTGCTGGGTATTAAGAGCCTGTTGCTCCACCCAATGCGCTCGGCACTGACCGTGCTGGGGATCTTTATTGGCGTGGCCAGCGTCATCTGGCTGCTGGCGATCGGTGAGGGAATCAGTCAGGAGGCCCAGCGGCAAATTGAAGGTCTGGGAGCCGACAACATTATCGTGCGGTCCATCAAGCCCGTTAATCCTCCCAATGCAGGTGCCAACAGCTTCATTCTGGCTTACGGATTGTTGCGATCGGATTACGACAAACTGGTCGAGACGATTCCCACGATCACCAGCGCCATTCCGATCCGTGAAATGCGCCGCGAAATTCGTTTTCGTGACCGCAGTATCGATGGGCGCCTGGTTGGGTCCGTTCCCGAGTATGCCGAAGTGACACGCCTCGAAGTCGACCGTGGACACTTCATCACCGCGGCGGAGGTCAAGCTAGAACAGAACCACTGTGTCCTGGCCAAGGAAGTTGCCGACACGTTGTTTCCCTTCGAGGATCCCATTGGTCGCCGCATCTACCTCCTGGACCACATGGATTACTACCAGGTCGTCGGCGTCCTGAAACACCGTGATGCCACAGCCGCCGTGGGCGGATCCCTTTCTGCCCAGGACTTCTCCAAAGACGTGTACGTGCCGATTTCCACGATCCGCCGCAGAATCGGTGACACGATCGTAGTCCGGCGCAGCGGATCGCGCGAAGGTCAAACGATTGAACTTGACCAGATCACCTTGAGAATCAACAGCATCGACAACGTGATGAAAACGGCGCGGCTGGTCAAGACTAGCCTTAGCCATCACGACGAAGTCGGGGATACGGCCGTTGTCGTCCCCAAAGAACTGCTCGACCAGGCTAGAAACACACGGCTGATGTTCATGGTCTTCATGGGTGTCATCGCCGGGATTTCGTTGCTCGTTGGTGGGATTGGTATTATGAATATCATGCTGGCCACCGTTACCGAACGCACGCGTGAGATTGGCATCCGCCGCGCCATCGGCGCCAAGCGTGCCGACATCGTTCGTCAATTTCTCGCCGAGACGATCGTGTTGTCCAGCGTCGGTGGTTTTATCGGCATCGCGGCTGGCTATCTCTGCAAACCATCGGTGTTATTGCTGCGTTGGGTCCTGGAAACCTACGCCCCGCAGTTGATCAGCAACTTGCCCGATGTGGTCCGCAATGTCGAGCCAACCATCGTGCCCGCGTCGATCCCACTCGCCTTCGGGATTGCGGTCGTGATTGGAGTCCTGTTTGGGCTCTATCCCGCCTACCGCGCCGCACAGATGGACCCCATCGAAGCGTTGCGTCATGAATAGATCGTAACGGCAGGTGGAAGCCGTTCAGGGCAACGAGCGGGTGTCATGTCACACAGCCCTTCTAGCCGACGTGATTTCCTGCAAGGCAAAAGTGCCTTGCGAGCAGCCGAAAACCTGCTCCCCAATCCTGGACCGCCTGGGGCCTTACCACTCAAACCAGCAGCCGTGGAAACCGCCGTCCCACGTTACCTGGTCCAGGTCGGTCGTACCGCCATGGCCTGTGAATTCCAAGTGCTGCTCAACGCCGGTGAAGCCGACCTGGGTACCGAAGCGGCACTCACCGCGCTGGAAGAGGTAAGCTGCCTGGAAGAACAGTTGAGCGTTTACAGGCCTGAGAGCGAGGTCAGCGTATTGAATCGCCTCGCCGCGAACCGCCGTTGCCCGCTCACGGCAAACTTGTTCGGCCTGTTGAACCAATGCGTGGAACTTTATCACGAAACAAGTGGTGCCTTCGATGTCACCTCCGGACCGCTCTCCAAAACCTGGGGCTTTTACCGCCGCCAGGGGCGTCTGCCGTCACCAGATGAAATTGACCAGGCTCTCCAGTGTGTGGGAGCGAGTCGGCTCAACGTGTGTCCCACCGATCGCACAATCACATTCGATCATCCGGAACTGGAAGTGAACCTTGGTGGCATCGGTAAGGGTTTTGCCCTCGACCAGTGTCAGGAAATCCTGCGCGATCACGATGTCACCAGTTTTCTACTCCATGGGGGTCGCAGTAGCGTGCTGGCATGCGGTCATCGCACCGGTCACGATGTCCATCCCGACGGCTGGCTGGTCGCCCTGAAGCATCCGCTCAAACCGGATGCCGAGTTGGGTCAGGTTCGCCTGCGTGATCGAGCCCTGGGCACCTCGGGCTCGGCCAATCAGTTTTTCCATTTTCAAGGAAGACGTTTCAGCCACATACTCGATCCCCGCAACGGCTGGCCTGCGGAAGAGCTGCTTTCCGCCACCGTACTCGCCCCTTCCGCCGCACTGGCGGACGCCTTGTCGACCGCGTTTTTTGTGCTCGGTTACGAACGAAGTAGAACCTATTGCCAGGAGCATGCCGATATCGGGGCAATTCTCGTCTCATCCGGCCCACGCAGTGGAGCGCTGGAAATCCGCACACTGGGCCTGGCGCCTGGCGAATGGCTGCCCGGCCACGAATACACGGCATCCTGAACCGGCCCGGGTTCGCGGACAGATCTGTGAGACCCGTCGCAATTACCGACTCGATCCCGGACAATGTGGTCAGCGCGTGCAACGCCTTGGAACCTGCGTCCCAGGTAACCGGGAGTACCCTGGGCGTCCAACGTCCGCCACTTTCCCCAGCCACAGGATCCGACTTATGAACTTCCCCAACCGGCGACAGGCGTTTCAATACGGCACATCCGCCGCGGCGGTCGCCGCGCTCAGCACATGGCATGTCCAGGCACCTGCTGGTGATGCGACCGGAAAAAAAATTAAGGCCGGACAGATTGGTACCAAGCATGCCCATGCAGGTGGAAAGATGTCCACGCTACGCAAGTTCAGTGACGAATTCGAAGTGCTCGGTGTCGTCGAACCAGACGATGCGCGTTGGGCGGCAGTGAAGGACCAGCCTGCCTATCGCGATGTCCCGCGCATGACCGAAGAGCAAATGCTCAACGCGCCAGGTCTAGAACTCGTCGCGGTGGAAACGACCGTTCGCGACCTCGTTCCCACTGCAGCCCGTTGTGTCGCAGCCGGAAAGCACATCCACCTGGACAAGCCGGCTGGCGAAAACCTGTCGGACTTCAAAAAGGTGCTGGACAACGCGACGCGACAACGCCTGACGGTGCAAATGGGTTATATGTTTCGCTACAACCCGGCGTTTGCATTCTTGTTCGACGCCTTGCGGAAAGGCTGGCTGGGGGAACCTTTTGAAGCCCATGGTGTGATCAGTAAGAAAGTCAATCCTGCTACACGTCGGAAACTCGCCGAATATCCGGGCGGAACCATGTTTGAACTGGGCTGCCACCTGATCGACGCATTGACTGTCGCCATGGGGCCCCCGGATAAAGTCACACCCTTTACACGCCGTACGCGGCCGGATCTGGATCAGCTCGCTGACAACCAGCTGGCTGTCTTTGAATACGCGCGCGCCACTGCCACCATCCGCAGTGCTGTGGTCGAAGTGGCCGGGGGCAGTCGTCGACAGTTTGTACTCTGTGGAAGCGAAGGGACTATCGACATTAAACCCCTAGAACCACCCAAATTGCTGCTGACTCTGGAACAGAATCGGGGCCACTACCAACGCGGGACGCAAATGGAAATCCCGCTCAAGCCACTGGGAGGCCGGTACGATGGCGACTTCCGTGACTTGGCCAAAGTCCTGCGCGGCGCAAAAAAATCCGACTACTCGCCGGCCCACGACCTGGCGGTCCAAGCAGCCGTACTGCGGGCCAGCGGTGTCCCTGTGGACTGACGCGAATGGTAACAGGCTGACAAGAGCGCACGACAAACTCCCGTCCCGCTCGTACGAACAGGACGCGATCGATCGAACCCCACGGCCAATTGAAGGCCGCGCGGCGCAGCGGCTGGGCACTACTGGGCAAGTCCAGAGAGTGGTTCGCGTTTGACAGCCCGTGACGATGGCCGCATGATAGACGAGGCCAGCAAACGCCCTGCCTTTTCCACCAGTTCGGGTGTGTCCGCCGTGGCTTCACGCGATCTCCTTTTCCATACTCATCGGGCGCCACAGGTCTGTGAACGACGAGGAACGGCTCATCGCGCAAACGCTTGAGGGTGACGCAAGCGCCTTCGACCAGCTGGTACGCCGGTATCAGGACCGGTTGTTCACCAGTTTCGTCCATGTCACCGGGTGCCACGCGGAAGCCGAAGATGTCGTTCAGGAGGCCTTCATTCAAGCCTATCTGAACCTCCGGCAATTCCGTGGTCAGAGCGGTTTTTACACCTGGCTCTACCGCATCGCCTTTAATCGGGCAATGACACGCAAGCGGCAAACTCGCTCAGCGGTGTCAACCGATCAACTCGAAACGGCGTCCCTGTTGGACCGCGCACGCCAGTCCGAAACGCCAGGCCAACGGCTCGAACGGCTCGAGCTGGCGGATCAGATCGCCAGGGCATTGGAACGCATCAGCGAAGAACACCGGACCATCCTGGTACTGCGGGAAATTGAGGGTTTTGACTACCAGGCAATCGCCGAGATGCTGCACATCTCCCTGGGCACCGTACGTAGCCGACTTTCGCGTGCGCGTGCCATACTACGGCAGCACTTACCCGATCCCAGACGCTAGATCAGCTGCCTCAATACGGGCCAACCAAGCGACTAGGATGCTGGTTCTGCACACACCGGTAACGCCACACCGTCGGTGAATTGGCACCGCGCCAGAACAGCGGTTAGGATACGTGGCGCTGGGAACACGGCTCCAGTGAGATCGACCGACACACTCCGCCAACACTCCGGGAGTATGGACTGATGAAACACCTTTTTGGCACCGCCGTCAGCTTTCTGCTTTGTGGCCCGCTGTTCGCAGCGGATCCGCCCCAAGACCCCGGCCAGGACAAGGGTTGGGTCTCGATTTTTGATGGCAAGTCCCTGGCAGGCTGGAAGCCCAATGAACGACCAGAAAACTGGACGGTCAAGGATGGTGCCATCGTGGGCAGTGGTGCGCGGAGCCACTTGTACTACACAAAAACCGAACTTCGGGACTTTGAATTCCGCGGTGATGTGATGATCAATAAGGGAGGCAACTCCGGAATCTATTTCCACATCGCGCATCATCCCGCAGGGTGGTTTTTTGATGGCCACGAAGTGCAAATCAACAATTCACACCGTGATCCGGTCAAGACGGGCAGCTTGTGGGCAGTTGTCAAGTTGTACGACTCTCCGGTCCAGGACAACGAGTGGTTTCAGGTTCATATTCGAGTCTCGGGACAGAACATCGTGGTGCGCCTCAATGGCAAGATTGTGATCGACTATACCGAACCGAAAGGGGCCCAAGGTCCCAGGAAACTCGGCCGCGGCTACTTGGCGCTCCAGCAACACGACCCGGGCAGTTCGGTACGATTTCGCAATCTCTCCTTGAAGCCGCTGGCGACCGCGGCTCCAGCCAAACCCTGAATGGGCCTGAAACCGCCACATCTGCGCCCGACAGGCAACCTCCGATGTGCTAGCAAACGACTTCCACCGCGTGGAGACGCCAATGCGATTGCAGTCCCTCTGGCTCGTCCTGGTGCTGGTCGGCGGGATGCCAACCGCGGAAGCGGCTGATCCTGTGCCACTGCCAACGACGACCGACGGGTGGTCGATTGAACTGCTCGCGCAGGCGCCTTTGATCCACGCTCCAACTGCCGTACTGGAAACCCCCGCGGGCCTGCTCTTCCTGGCGCAGGATCCAATGGACCTCAATGGGCCGGCCACCGAGCGGGTTGACTACATTGTCACACTGCGAAACGTGAACGGCCAATGGGTGCGCACCCGCTTCGCGGAAAACCTGGGCCCTGTCATGGGCCTGGAATGGACCGGAGACACGTTACTGGTGGCGCACGCGCCGTTACTGACGGCGCTGCGCGATACCGACGGAGACGGTCGCGCAGACCAGCGCATCGACCTGGTGCGCGGGTTGGGACCCCGGAACCCGGCCTTCAACGGTTACAACGACCACGTGATTTCCGGTATGCGTCTCGGCATGGACGGTTTCGTGTACGTCCCATTCGGAGACAAGGGGATTCCCGCGGCGGTAGGCAGTGACGGTAAGACGTTGCGCGTGCGTGGGGGTGGCGTGTTGCGTGTGCGACCTGATGGCACCGACCTGGAACTTGTCGCCAGTGGCTTGCGAAACCCACTCTCGGTCGCCATCAATCGCCATGGAGACACCTTCGCCTACGGCAACGACGACGACTCGAAACAATGGCCCAATGGCCTGGTCCACCTCATCGATGGGGGCCACTACGGCTACCCGTACGAGTTCCTGGCCGCACCCCAGCACGCCTTGCCCCTAATCACAGGTCGTATCGGTGGCGCCGGGTCACAAGGTTTTTGCTTCGAAGAGGCGGGCTTGGCGCCCCAATTTCAAGGCAACCTGTTTTTTGCCGATTGGGGTCTGCAAACGCTGATCCGTTTCGAGATCGAACCGGTTGGCGCCAGCTATCGCCTCAATCGCCGTAGCGACGTCGTACAAGCGGGACCACTCGAAAGTTTCCGACCGTTTTGCGCCGCTGTCGGCGGTGATGGTAATAGCATCCTGCTGGTCGATTGGGCGATCCCCTCCAAACTTCAAACCGGCATCCAGCGCGGCCGCTTGTACCGGCTGCGTTATCACGGCGCCGACGCCACTCGGCCACCTCCAGCACCAGCTCCCACAAACGTAGCAGAGGCCCTCGCCAACCTCGCACACCCGGCCCGCCGCGCGCGGCTGGCGGCCCAACGCTTTCTCATAGGTCAAGACGCTGGCAAGCTCGCGGTGCTCAGAACCCTACTACAAACAGCCACTTCGACGGAGGCGCGACGCCATGCGCTCTGGGCACTGGACGGTGGCCGCGAGACGGCAGATTCACTGCTGCCCCAACTGATTAACGATCCGGACTCCCATCTCCGCGCGGAAGCACTCCGAGTAATCGGGGTCCGACGGTACAACCAACTGGCGGCGTCAGTGGCCCACTGTCTGACCGACCAGGAACCGCGTGTCCGCCGTGAAGCGGCGATCGCCCTGGGGCGGATCGGGTTGGCCGACAGCGTGACCGCATTACTCGCTGCGTTGGACGACTCGGACCCGTTTGTTGCCTGGTCCGTGCGCCGCGCACTGCAGCGGATTAACCACTGGAATACCAAGCAACTGGTGGACCAGCTTCTCAGCCGACAGGGAACAGCGCGGAGGTCGGTTGTTTGGCTCTTGGAACGCCAATGGGACGATCGCGTCGTGGAAACCTGGTGCCAAGTTGCCAACGGGGCTTCCGACGAGGAACTGCGCGCGATCGCCTATCGCTGCCTAGCGGACCTCTATTTTCGCTTTCCTGCTTGGGACGGCGCCTGGTTTGGTACCAATCCGCTGATCGGCAACCGCCCAGTCCGCAGCGCGCCCTGGTCTCTCACCGCCAGCCGGAGAATCCGCCAGACATTCGTCCACAACCTGCAACTACGTACCGACGAGGAACGTGTGGCAATTCTCGAGCTCCTGCCGTCTATCGGTTCCGCAGCGGTCGATTTAGCACTGCCTTGGGTAGACAACAACACCGTCTCCCTGCCTGTGCGACGGGCGGCGATCGGGGTGCTCGTTCAATTCGACCGACCGATCGCACTGCAACGTCTGGTAACCTGTGCGACGACCACCACAGAGCCCCTGGTATTGCGACAACTGGCATTGACCGGTCTGCTGGCGAACCCCAGTGAAACAGCCACCCGGGGATTGCAAGAGTTGGTCCAGCATCCAACAACACCTGCGGTCCTATTAGCCCTCGCGGTACCCACCCTGGCCCAGCGCGACGACCTGCCTGAGGAACGACTCGAACAGCTTCTAGAACATCGCAATCCCGCAGTACTGGTCGCCGGCCTGCAAGCAGTCAACCAACTCGAGAACAACCACGCGCGGCGCTGGCAAACTTTGGTCGTCGAGCACTTGCAACATACCAGCCTGGCGGTACGGCAGGCGGCCATCGAAACGGTCAGGCGACACCGCTACCAGCAGGCCATCCCCGAACTAGTCAAACAATTTGCGATTGCCGAATTGCGCACAGCGGTCATTGATGCCCTGGCCACCATGCCCACCACCCAGGCGGTTGAGATTTATCTGGCGGGGCTGGCCGATCAAAATCCCACTCGACGCCGCCAATGCCGAGCAGCGCTCCATGCACTACGAAACGAGGTTGCCAGCGACCTGCGCAAACGAACCGATTTGCCTGCCGCGGTGCGGGCCCAAGTCGAACGCGTGTTGCTGCGGTTGCAACCTGTCATCCGTTGGCGGACGATCGGTCCCTTCCCACGCGAAGTTACCGGCGACGTTTTCGGACAAACCCGTATGGACTTTTCACAAGCCCACCCCGGTGCCGACGGGACCCCCGTCACGTGGCGCTGGACCGCGGCCGAGAAAACCAACGGCGTTACCACACTGACAGAGTATGGGACGATCTCAAACCTCGCGAAACAGCTTGGGTTTGATGACAACAACAACAGCCGGATCAATGTCTTTGCTCACACCCTGCTCACCGCACCTACCGCCCTGCGTGCCGTGCTCTCGGTCGGCTCAAGTGGTTCGCTGCGAATCTGGGTCAACGGCCAGCAAGTCTATCGCTTTCGTGACTGGTCAGGACGGCTCTTTGCAGCGGACGAGGATCTGATCCCCATCCGACTTGAGCCGGGCGCAAACGAACTACTGGTACAAAGTCATGTCGGTATCGGAACCTGGCAATTCAGCGTCCGGGTTTCGACGCCGGACCAAGACATCGATCCGCAACGGTTGGCCCTCTCACGTTCACCGCTACTCCGCGCCTATGCACTCGCCAACCGAGGCGATGCGGCGCGGGGCAAACAACTTTTCTTCAACACGGATAAAGTGCGCTGTTCACACTGTCATGCAGTCGCGGGGCGCGGTGGGCAGGTGGGACCCGACCTGGCTGGTTTCGCAGCACAATTTAGTCGCGCCGAGACCATTGACTCGATTCTGGCACCTTCCCGAAGGCTGGCCAACGGCTATATCTCTGTCATTCTGGCAACCGACAGCGGACAAGTTCTAACCGGCCTGGTGCGCAACGAGTCGGGCGTTTCACTTGAGTTGATCGACGGGGAGGGACGCGTCGTCCGCCTGGCAACGGAAGAAATTGAAATCCGTCGACCCAGCCAACAATCGCTGATGCCGGATGGCCTGGTCGACCATCTCAGTCGTACCGAATTTGCCGATCTTGTCGAATTTATAGGTTCCTTGCGGAGTCAACCGCCGGCGACGAAGTCCAACCGTTAAGACCGGCCTCCCGCACGCTGTTTCAGGTCGCTGCGCAGCCGCCAATAACACAATCGTTCATTGACGAGCGACCGTGACGACCGATACCACATGAACTACAGGCCTCGTTCCTGTAGCCATTCTCCCCCAAGAACTACTGCAACAGCGAAACCCAGAATTAAGATGAATGATAGAAGGATGTAAGCCATCCCCATTGTTGCGTCAACGTGATGTGAATCGTCTTATATGAACCGTGTGCGCCGGCGACCGCGGTACTTTGTCGCCGTGTTCACAATTGATGCTCACACACAACCGTTTTCTCCCGTTGCCCAATGACCACCATACTCGGTATTTCCGCCTTCTATCACGATTCCGCGGCTGCCCTGGTGCGCGATGGCCAGATTCTGGCAGCGGCCCAGGAAGAGCGCTTTACGCGCCAGAAACACGACCACGCGTTTCCCAAGCGGGCCATCGAATACTGCCTGACGGCGGCCAACGTCGAGCCGGAGAATCTCGATTACGTCGGCTTCTACGATAAGCCTCTCAGCAAGTTCGAACGACTGCTGGAAACATACCTGGCGTTCGCACCCGCCGGTTACCGTTCTTTTCGCCAGGCGATGCCGCTCTGGCTCCGTGAAAAACTGCATCTGCCGCGGGAAATCCGCCGGGGACTCGACGGGCGTTACCAAGGGCCGCTGGTCTTCACCGACCATCACGAATCGCACGCCGCCAGCGCATTTTTTCCGTCCCCCTTTGAGGAAGCGGCCGTCTTGACCATTGATGGGGTAGGGGAATGGTCGACCAGTTGCCTGGGAACCGGTCGTGGCAATCGCCTGGAACTGACCGATGAAATCCGTTTTCCCCATTCTCTGGGCCTGCTTTATTCGGCCTTCACCTATTACACCGGATTTCGGGTTAACAGCGGCGAGTACAAGGTGATGGGACTGGCCCCCTACGGGGAACCCAGATTCAGGGATTTGATTCTCGAACACTTGCTCGATCTCAAAGCAGATGGCTCATTTCGCATGGATATGAGCTATTTCAATTACTGCCAGGGGCTGACGATGACGTCGCCCAAATTCCACCGGCTGTTCGGTGGTCCCCCACGGGCCGCGGAATCGGAAATCACACAACGCGAGATGGACCTGGCCGCCTCGGTGCAGGTCGTCAGCGAAGAGATCATGTTGCGAATGGCGCGGCACCTGCATCGGCAAACGGGGCTGAACAACCTGGTGCTGGCGGGTGGCGTCGCCCTCAACTGCGTCGGTAACGGCAAGATCTTACGAGAAGGGCCTTTTGAGAACCTCTGGATCCAACCCGCGGCGGGCGACGCGGGAGGCGCCTTGGGAGCGGCCCTCTTCATCTGGCATCAGTTGCTGGACAACCCACGCCAGCCACAAGGTCATGACCACCAACGAGGCTCCCTGCTGGGACCCGCCTTCACCGATGAAGAGGTCGCTGGCAGACTCACTTTCCAGGAAGCGCACTTTAGGACCTGTGACAGCGACGAGGAGCTCTGTGACCAGGTAGCGCAACTGATTGCCGAAGAAAACGTGATCGGCTGGTTCCAGGGGCCAATGGAATTCGGTCCTCGAGCGCTCGGCGCACGCAGCATCCTGGGTGATCCACGCAGCCGCAAAATGCAATCCGTGATGAACCTGAAGATCAAGTTTCGCGAGTCGTTTCGCCCTTTCGCACCGATCGTGTTACGCGAATACGTCGATCGCTATTTCCAGATGCGACCCTACGAAGACAGCCCCTACATGCTCTTGGTCGCTCCGGTACAGGAGGAGATTCGCAGCGAACTCGACGCCGACTACGAGTCCGCTTTCGGTATCGACAAATTGAATTTTGCTCGCTCAACGCTACCGGCGATCACCCACGTCGACTATTCGGCCCGCGTGCAGACCGTCGATACGGAACGCAACCCGCTGCTCCACCAGCTGCTCACACGCTTCCACCAGCTGACCGACTGCCCCGTCCTGATCAATACCAGCTTTAATGTCCGAAGCGAACCGATCGTCTGCACCCCGGAAGACGCCTATCGCTGTTTTTTGATGACCGACATGGATGTGCTGGTACTGGGACGCCATATTTTGCTGAAACACGAACAGGGCGCTCGGATGAGTGAAACAGATCGCGCATCGCATCTGGCCCAATTCCAACTCGATTGACCCACACCGCTCATGAAACTCATTCAAGCCAACTGGCAGCCCACCCCACGGCAACTACGGCAGTTCGCCGGCACCTGCCTGGTTGTACTACCCGTATTAGGCTGGCTCTGGGGTGTCTCGGAAAACGTCGTGATCGCCATGGCTGCTGGTGGGCTGGTGATCGGATTGGTTGGCTACGTAGCGCCCAAGACGGTCCAACCTCTCTATCTGACACTGATGGTCATCACCACGCCGATCGGAATCGTGCTGGGCGAGCTGGCGATGCTCACGATCTATTTTGGCCTCTTCTGGCCGATAGGTCTGGGATTCCGCCTGTTGCGCCGCGACGCGCTGCAGTTACAGCTGAACCGTGAGCGGACCACGTACTGGCAGCCCAAGCCACAGCCCCGAAGCGTCACCAGCTACTACCGACAGTTCTGACCGGCGTTGATCCCAACCACTCTTTATTTCTGTCCTATTACATTTGCACGCATGTCAAACGCCACTTCCAATCGACCAACATGGCGATCCAAAGTCATTCTGGCAACGATCTCGATGGTCGGATGTCTGCTAATCGCTGAGCTGGTACTAGAATCACTGCGGCCCGCTGCAGCCAATACCGAAAAAATCGAACGATCGATACGGCTGAGAGAACATCGTCCATCAAGCAGCTCGCTCGGAGAACGCCCCAGCGTTTTCTTGCAGAGCTGCCAGAACTCGGCAAAGAAGCAGGTTCTCGTGCGCGTTGACGCGGATGGTTTTATTGAACCGTCGCGCGTTCACCTGAACGCAGACCTGGAAATCGTGTTCCTCGGCGGCTCAACGACCGAGTGCTTATACGTCGACGAAAAGACCAGGTTCCCTCACCTAGCCGGAAGAGAACTGGAAAAGCGCCTGCCGGCTAAGGTAAATGGTTACAACATGGGTATGTCAGGCAACCATTCGATGCACTCCAACCACATCTTGCTGGCCAAAGTATTGCCACTCCAACCAGACATGGTCGTCCTGATGCACTGTATTAACGATCTGAACATTTTGACATACACCGGCAGTTACTGGAGCAACTACGATGACTCCCTCCTCAAACGCTCTATCGTTGTTAGCACGCGCTCGGAGCGACACGTAAACTCTTTTGCACCCTGGACGGGGTTCAAACAATTACTGAACCAGACTTTTCCAGAACTCTACCGACGCGCGCTCACTATCAAACGACAAATCACCACACCATCCGCTCTAACCAGCCAACGGCGGGACGAGTGGGAACAGTTCCGTCATCGACCTCTGCAATACGATCTTGACGCGCTTTCGCAACAATTCGCCAGATCACTGACCCTTTTTTGTACCACCTGCCGCACGTACAAGATCGAACCCGTATTGATGACTCAAGCACATCGTGGCACAGTGCCCACTACTGAAATGCTGCAGCAATGGAAAGTCCATACTGCGGGCATGAACTACCCTTTCGAGAAGTTCGTACAAAATGAAATGCACTTCAACAATGTGATTCGGCAGGTTGCCGAGAAGCAGCAAGCTTTCTTGATCGACCTTGAAAAACAAGTGCCACCGAAACAAGAATTCATGTACGACCTGGTCCATTTCACGAATCATGGTTCACGATTCGTCGCACAGACTATTACCAATCAGCTAGAACCACAACTGAAAAAACAACACAAGTTTTCGGGCACTGCGGCTTCCGCGGCTGTCCGGGAAGCCATGGTTGCTGAGTAGAGTGAAGCTGAACGGAGTCGCGCCGAGTAAATCGACCATGACCAGAACCGCAATAATGTATCCACTCTCATAGACACACTAACCGTTGCTAAATGGACAGCTGAACCGTGAGCGGACCACGTACTGGCAGCCCAAGCCACAGCCCCGAAGCGTCACCAGCTACTACCGACAATTTTGATCCCACCCCATCCGAGATCATCTACAACGCTGCTTTGGAGTGAGCATCCATGACAGAACCCAACAACCCACGGGAAAGTTCGGCGGCTGATGAGTTTCAGCAAGCCGGCCAGCAGGAATCCCTCAACCTCGTCCAGGAATTTCTGCTGTTTGTCCGTGAAAACAAAAAGTGGTGGCTGATTCCGATCCTACTGGTCTTCGGTCTGGTCGGTCTGCTCGTGATGTTCGGCTCCACCGGGGCGGCACCGTTCGTCTACACGCTGTTTTAGACCAACCAGTGTTTTAGACCGTTCCATGTTGTGGTCATGGGAAGTTGTGACCACAGGGCATAAGGCTGCCCTGGACTACACGGATTGCGTTGGGGCAGGTCAACCTTGCTGCGATTTGTTGGGGCGACAAAAGCGGTGCTAAATCATCAAGCACCAGATAGGCTGGACCCAAGCCGGACCCCGTGTCAGTTACGGCTCTGTCGCTACCAGCACTTGACCGACAACAACGAAGCCCGTTAATTTGCCTGCAGCGGCGTGAATCTAGATCTCCTCTTTCTTTCACGCGACACGGTATGACGACGTCCCCGGAATCCTGTGACACGACGGCACCCGCAACAGCAGGTGGCGTAGAGCGTCCCTACAGTGCTGCCTGGTACGAACACCTGCGTGACACACTGGGCGACACCACCTGCCGCCGCCTGGCGATCTACGCGATCCCCGCGGACCTGGTCCTCTCCGTGGTGATTCCGGTCTACAACGAAGAGGCGACCCTGCTGCCCTGCCTGGAACGCGTCCTGGCCGTACCAATCCGCAAGGAAATCCTGCTGGTGGACGACGCTAGTACGGACGGCACCTACAACCTGCTGGCCAATCTGAACGAATCGCATCCCAACGATGCGGATAATGAAATCCGGGTCTACTATCACCAGCACAATCAGGGGAAAGGCGCGGCGCTGAAAACCGCTTTTCAGCAAGTTCGGGGAGACATCGTCATCATCCAGGACGCCGACCTCGAATACGACCCTGCGGAATTCCCCAACCTGATCCATCCGATCGTCACTGGCAAAGCGGACGTCGTGTACGGCTCCAGGTTCCTGGGAGACCACGCCCACCGCGTCCTGTACTACTGGCACTATTTGGGCAATCGCTTCTTGACGACCCTCTCAAATTGTTGCACCAATCTCAACCTGACCGATATGGAAACCTGCTACAAGGTATTCCGTCGCTCTGCTCTGGACGAAATCACACCGACGCTGAAACAGTGTCGGTTTGGAATCGAACCGGAGCTGACCGCCAAAGTCGCCCGCCGGAAATTCCGTATCTACGAACGATCGATCAGCTACTCCGGGCGCAGTTACGAGGATGGCAAAAAAATCGGCTGGCGAGATGGTCTGTCCGCGCTGTGGTGTATCCTCCGCTTTGCCCTCCGAGACTGACACCACCGCTGCAGACCGATGCACGCGCGACCGCCCAGGGGCTGGCCGTGGTAATTCTCACAGCGGTAAAACGGGCACAACGGTCCGGCGTACCGCCTCTACGGCAGCAAATGCGGGCCCACCGGCAATCGATCCGGGCAAACTCGCCCTTAGGCCCGTTGCCGTCTCTTGAGGATTGCCCAATGCCGGTGTAACCTACTGTTCGGCAACAACATACAACCTATTCGCCTGGGAGCTTCCATCGATGCCACGCCACTGGACCTCCACGATCATGCCCGCTGCGCTGACGCTGCTCTGCGGGCTGGCCACGGCTGCCGAACCGGTACAGTTCAATCGCGATATCCGACCGATTCTGGCCGACCGGTGTTTTGCCTGTCATGGGCCCGATAAGGACCAACTCCAGGCAGAATTGCGTTTGGATCTGGCCGATAGTGCCACAGCCGATCGGGATGGCAAACCGGCGATTATTCCGGGCCAGCCCGAGCAGAGTGAACTCCTCCGGCGACTGGTCACCGATGACGAAGAAATGCGGATGCCACCTCCCGATGCTGGCAAGCCACTCAGCAAACAAGAAATCGCATTAGTCACCACCTGGATTGCGCAAGGTGCCAAGTACCAGCGCCACTGGTCATTGATTCCACCCCAGCGACCGGCAGTTCCACACGTTCGAGATGGCGCCAGCGCCATTGACCAGTTCATCCTCGCGCGTCTGGGCGCCCGCGGGGTCGAACCCGCTCCCATGGCCGCACCGCGGACCCTCATCCGGCGGTTGTATTTCGATCTGATCGGGTTGCCACCTTCACCTCAGGCCGTGGAGATCTTCGCCAACGACCCCTCCACAGAACAGTACGAACGCGTGGTCGACGGTCTGCTCGATTCGCAGCATTTTGGCGAACGGCTGGCCCTGTACTGGCTCGACCTGGTACGTTACGCCGACTCGATTGGCTACCACAGTGACAATGTCCGCGAAGTCAGCCTCTACCGCGATTACGTGATCGCGGCGTTTAACAACAATACGCCATTCGACACCTTCACGATCGAAAACCTGGCCGGCGATCTGCTGCCCAAGCGGACCAATCAGCAATGGATCGCCTCGGGCTACAACCGACTGTTACAAACGACGCAAGAAGGAGGAGGGCAGGCTAAAGAATATCTGGCCAAGTATGCGGCCGACCGTGTCCGGAATGTCTCTTCCGTCTGGTTGGGTGCCACGATGGGCTGCTCTGAATGCCACGATCATAAATTCGACGCCTTCACTATGAAGGACTTCTATAGTCTGGCCGCCTTCTTCGCCGATCTTACCGAAACCGCGGTGGGCCGCCAGCAACCGACCCCGATTCCGGTCGCCGAACACCAGCAGCGCATCGCTGAGCTGGACGGCCAGCTCGCAAAAGTCCAGCAGACACTCGACACCCAAACACCTGAGCTGGACGAGCAACTCGCTACCTGGGAAGCGAAAATCCAACCACAGTTGGACCAACTGGCACTCAAGCTGAGCGCCTGGCATTCACTGGGACCGTTCGCGGCTGCCAGTTTTGATGAGGCCCACGACAACAATTTCGGCCCCGAAACCGGAGTCGATCTGGCCCGCACTTACCAGGAAGAAAAAATCAAATGGACCGCCCAGGCAGGCTGGAAAGATGGCCAGGTGATTTCTCTGCAAGGCGATAATTCTGCGACTTACGCGTTCCGCACGATCACCACCAGCGTGAAGGCCGCGCTGCCGGTAGAGCTGGGAAGCGACGACAGCATCAAGATCTGGCTCAACGAGCAGCTGGTCTTGGACAAGAAAGTCAAGCGCGGCGTGGCTGCCGGCCAGGAAAAGCT
>PAQH01000034.1 GCA_002709225.1 Planctomycetaceae bacterium | reverse complement strand
TTACTTTAGTAGAAAGGAGGTGGTCTGTGGAATCTGCTTCGAGTAGTAGCCAACGAGGTGGCTGTTTCTAGTGACAGCTGGCGGGCTGTAAACAAACAGCCACTCACTCGACAAGATCACCTATTGATGATTTTGCGAGCACGCGAGGCCCGATCTCCTGTGAGGTCGGGCCTCCTATTTTTCTCCAAAGCGCATCACGGCAATACGACTCACCTGTTTGGGGTACAGTCCTTTACGCTGATCACCTTCTAACCAACCGCATCCTGGGGCAAATTCTCCCGTAGCACGTTAATTAACTCGCCCAAGATCAGCAGTGTCGCGCCCCACACTTGCGTGTGCTGCCAGGAAATCGCCGGAGCCGTAATAGAGACTGATGGTGGCAATTTCCATTGCCTGTCTTCTGGCATCCACTTGAGTAGATCCGCAAGTGGCACCTCAAGCACCTCGGCAACTTCGGAGGCATTGCTCCGAAAAACCGGCGATTCATCCAGCACCCCCACAACGGGCTGGACAATGAAATTACTATTGAACACATAAATGGGTGACAATCGACCGACTAATTCAACACGCTCCGTAGCAACACCCAACTCTTCGTTCAATTCCCGCAAGGCACCCTGCTCGGCGGACTCTCCTGGTTTTAGCACACCACCTGGTAAACTAACCTGCCCCGGATGGTCAGGAAGATGGTCCGACCGCAGGGTTAACACCAGCTTCCAGACTTGGTCGCGCGGGTAAAACAGTGCCAACACTGCGGCTGCCCGCGCATCTGCCGGCTGCGGACCTTGATGTCGGCCATAAGCCAATTCAGGTGCAAACTGGCGGTGCGCTCTAACCCCTGGTAAAGGTCGGCTCAGAGCCTGACACAACGCCGTAAGAAAGTTCACGGTCGCGAATCCTGTAGCAAACACAAATTTCTTGGCAAGCGAAACAGTCTGAGTCAAACCCAACTACAGCAAACAACGCTGTGAGAGCACAAGACACCCACTGAATACTAGGTCTCACCTTCAAGCGCTGTAGAGACGAAATAGGAGTTTAGGCGGACCAGCTCCAGTCCGACGACTGCGGCGATCCCAGCGGTACATCCCAACGTCAAATAAGTGATTCGGTCACTAGGACTCGATCCGGCAAACAAGGCCCCCACGCTGCCTAATCCCAATCCTGCCGCAAAGCTGAAGCCATAACAGACACTTCGACGCGCAAGCGGCGTGTACTGCGCGATCAAGCTGTTGTATATCGGTTGGTGCATAAAATGAACGAGTGCAAAGCCTGCAGCCGCCCAAACGCGGGGCATACCATCAGCGACACTCATCCATAGTAAGAACGGAATGTTCAGCAAGATGACTGCAACAAGCTGCTTCTCTAGCCACGCAGGACGAGCCCAGCGTCCAGCAACAAACTGTCCCACACAGCCACTCAGCAGCACCGGCATTGCCCACCACATGCCCCTTGATGTGTAACGTGATGCTTCCGCATCACCAGAACGATCCAATTGTACTGCCTGTACCTGGTTCAAGGATTCCGCTCCGAAAGTACCTTCCGGAACTTCGCTCAGATAGCGGGGCAAGAAACTAAACACCGCGGCATAAACAAATCCCTGCAACATGGCCAAGACCGTCAACGTAAAAAACGACCGCCAACGAGGTATAACGCTGTCGGGGACCAGAGGGGAGACAACTGAATGCAAGGATGATCGATGTCGCCAGGAAATCCACACGAAAATTCCCCCCAGCAAGACACCAGGTACGGCAAGCCAGCCGTAGACGGCTCTCCAACTCATTCCTGCATCTAGCATCAACGCGGCTACGAAAGGTGCAAATCCGATTCCCAAGGATCCGAAAACTCCGTGCATTCCCAATGCCCTGGAACGACTAGCAACACTTGATGAATGTGAAATCAATGCCAAGCCGGCGGGATGATAAATACTCGCGCACGCTCCCATTGCGAACATCACGACAAACAGCGACGCCGTCGTCTGACACCAGATAACCGCCAAACACAGCGCACCACAACCTGCGAGATAGAGTGCCAACATCTGTCGACTACCGTAACGATCCACCAACCATCCGGCTCCCAGAGCGCCAAATCCCCATGTGAACCGCCAACTATTCGACATCTGGCCTGTCAGAAGTTTTCCGCGTGCCGTATCACCCCCGTAATACTCATCGGCAATCTGTTGCTCCACACTAGGCAACGACAGCTCATAGATGTGGACTAACGCATGCGCGCAGCAAACCAAGAAGAGCAAAGAGAACTGTGCGTTACGCATGGGCGTGGAAACCTTCACTCTGTGTTAGACCAACCAGCGACGCACAGCCAAGCCAAGAACAATCGGCAATCCAACCGCGATCGCAATGCCAAGCGTCATTTCTTGTCGATGGCCCGCAACAGTGCCGGCTGCCGCATAGACCAGAGATATGACAAAGTTGCTCAATAGAACGGGCGGCAGAAACCGTCTCCACTGCAGGTGATTTACGCCAACCAACAACACACTGGCCTCAGCCAGCACCGGCACACCTCGCATCACAATCAAGAACAGCGGGCCTAGTCGATCACTAGTCGTCTTCATCCGCTTCAGATCTTCCTCACCAACAAACCACCGCGTGAAGCAACGGCCACAGGACAATGCCAAAGCAAACCCCGCCGCAGCGCTCAACGTCATACCGGCCCAGGACGCCAACGTTCCCCAGATGGTTCCTAATTGCCAGCCCGCCAATGTACTAACACCGCTGGATGGAATGGGCAGCAGAATGTCCGTCGAGAGAATACCAATCACCACCAGGGCAGTCACATGTGGGGCAGGTGGATCCGCGCTCCACCTCGCAAACCACTGGTCTAGCTGATTGCCAATCGCTAAGAACGGCAACAGCAAGACTACGAGCAAGACACCGATCAGTAATAACGGGCGTAATAATGATCGCACAGCCAGATCGCGGTTGGGTCCAAACAACTCAGCAATAATTTACCGAACACCTCATTTTCAACCAAACAGTAAAACACCTGAATCAGCCCACACTCGTTCAACCAATAACTTGAAGTCGAAGGCATAGAGACCCGCATGAGACTGGCGCGGATCGTAACAACGCTCCGCTGTAAAACGCCCTCTATGCCGGCTCCTTTGCAGCCAACATAACTCCAAACAGGTAAGGGGGCACCTCTAAATGGCTAAATCTCGGCTTACCAAACCGATTGGCGATCAGTTGCTCCTGCAACATCGTTGGTGGACAAATTTGAAACTCGGGATGCTCAAGTGACAACTCCAGAGCCAGTACATTTCGGCTCAAGTCACCCTCTTGCTGGCCCTCAAAGATATCAACCACTGCAACTTCTCCACCGACTTTCAAGAATGTCCCGATGCGCTCCAGTAAAGGTGCCCAAGAACTCGGAGACATTAGGTGCAAGTGATTTGCGAGCAATACCAGGTCAAACCGCTCCTCAGGCAAATCCACCTCTGAAAATTTTCCCGCCACGCAAGTCACACGCTCCGCAATGCCGATACTCTCGGCCATGCCCTTAACGGTCTCGATTGGTTCCAGCCAATCCACCATCGTCACGTTGGCCTGAACGTCACGATGGGCCAACGTCAATCCCCAAATGCCTGTCCCACAACCCCAATCGAGAATTTCCAGACCGCGACGTTGGGAACCCATTTCCAAAACACGGGCCAATTCGAGTGCCGACGGCGTCAAGGTCCACTCTCGTTCGAACATCCGACCGCGGACCGTTCGCTGAGCCTGCTCCAGAGTACCGCATTTTCGCACAACACACTCACCACCCGCAGGGCCCACCAGACGTTCCCATTGTGTCTGTCCAAAATCGGGATTCATGTCGCTCCGCAGCCGCATTACCGCAGCGAGCGCGATGTCATCGCCATACTGCTCAACCACCTCCAAGTGACATAACAGGTAAACCAGGGCGCGCATTGTTGCCAGGTCCACATCACAGGATGTAGCCAACGTCTCAACAGTGCACGGCCCACGCTCCAATACGTCAAACACTCCGCACGATCGAGCTAAACGCAATACGTGATACAGCGCCTGGCGATTGGCCAAGTCTGTGTATCTCGTCAATGTCTTTATTTGTGCACGATCAGGGTGCGATTGCTGTGAGTCGCCCGTCGCCATAGCAGTTACTTTCACACTCCACTGAAAACCCTATTCCTAGACCGCGCATCATCACTTCACACATCGCACTTGGTACATCGCCTAACTACCGACGTCGAGAGGCCAGGACGATATACTTCAGTACTTCACCCGCTGCAGATGGTAACTTCTCAGGAAAACATCATAAACCCAGGTACTTCTAACTGGAGTTGATCGTTACGCATGACACTCAATCTCGGGGGGTTACTGGCGAATTCAGCCGGGAAACATCCTCAGGCGATCGCGTTGATCGAAAACTCCCGTTACTTCCGCTATGCGGAAATCGACATTCGCGCCCGGCGGCTGGCCGGTGCACTGCATGAGTTGAATGTTGGAACTGGTCAACATGTCGCATTACTGTCGCCGAATTGTTCGGCCTTTACGATCAGTTATTACGGGATCCTTTACGCGGGTGCCACGGTCGTCTCACTCAACACCTTGCAAACTGCTGATGAGTTGGCGTTTCAATTGACGAACAGTGAAGCGACAACGCTAATCGTACATGGCGATTGCCAGGCAACGGGCCTGACCGCATTCAAACGTGTACCAACCTGCAGGCACTTGATCTCGATTGACTTTGGTGACTGTGACACCACAAGGCCTGACGCCATACCCTTCGAACAATTGGTCGCGGAGGCGACAGAAGCTGAAGTATTTCCAACAATGCCCGATGACACAGCGGTGATCCAATATACAAGCGGCACCACAGGAATACCTAAAGGTGCTGAACTATCTCACTTCAACCTCTACTACAACGCCCAGTACGTTTCAGAGCGTAGCTTTAGCCTCTGGCCCGATCAAATCAACATCCTGGGGCCTGGGCATGTGGGACTGGCCGCCTTGCCGCTATACCACACGTTCGGACAAACCAACATCCAAAACGGAATGTTGTTTGGCGGGGGAGCTGTCACTTACCTGAAGCGTTTCAGCTCTGCGGAAGCCATGCACGTAATCGAGCGTGACCGGGTCACGTTTTTCCCCGCAGTACCAACGATGTACTTTGCATTGTTACACGACGATGCCAACTCGAAAACAAATCTATCCAGTCTGCAGTTCTGCGTATCAGGTGGCGCCCCTATACCGATTGAGATAAAACGCCAATTCGAAGCTCGTTTCAACGTCGCGATTCAGGAAGGGTACGGACTTACCGAGACCTCTCCTCTTGCTGCAATGCAAAAAGTTAATGAAACAACCAAGGCAGGGACCATCGGAAAACCCATCGACGGTGTCGAATTCCGGATAGTTGATGATCAAGGACACACGGTACCCAATGGCGAGCGAGGTGAGTTACTGATTCGAGGCCCGAATGTCATGAAAGGCTATTTCAAGCAACCACAGGCCACAGGCGAAGTTCTTACGAACGGGTGGTTCCATTCCGGGGACATCGCATCGCTCGACTCTGAAGGCGACATTTCCATCGTCGACCGTAAGAAGGACATGATCTTGAGAGGCGGTTACAACGTGTACCCGCGGGAAATCGAAGAGGTGCTGTACACACATCCTGCGATCAAGGAAGCCGCAGTAATCGGTGTCTTAGATGACCGTTACGGCGAAGAGGTCAAAGCGATTGTTTCGCTGAAACCAGATCACCAGGTAGTTCCTGATGAATTGGTGAACTTTTGCAAGCAATATGTGGCGGCCTACAAATATCCCAGGATCGTTGAGATTCGCGATGAGCTCCCCAAGGGACCAACCGGAAAATTATTGAAGCGCTCGTTGCGTTCGTCTCACGAGCAATAACTGCCCAAACACCCACCGGACAAGCAAAAGGAGACCGTGATACGGATGTTGCTATGCACCGTACGCTATTTCGGTTTCACAAAGGGTCTGTTCAAAAAGACCGTCAGTCCACCTGCCAAACACAGCCAGCCCACGACCACCCCACTCCGAAACCAATCAACAGATTCTTCATGCCAGAAGCAAGTTGCCCAGCAGACCGAAGTTCGTGAAGGACAATCGGGATGGTCGAAGAAACCGTGTTCCCGTAATCCCGCAGGACAATCGGCATGTGTGCTTCGTCCGTTTCCATACAAGCCCGCAATTGCTCCATCATCTTACAGGTCGCCTGATGCATGATAAAAAAGTCAACATCCGCCCGCTGGAGATCTGCCGAAGCGAGCACATTATCTACAAGCTTGGGAATGGCCCCGACCGCAAATGAGATCAAACTCGGGCCATCCATATACAATTCGCTTGGCCAGCGTTTGCGGTGGCGTGGCTGTATTGCATGCTTGACAGGCCGCGCCCCTCCATCAGTTACAAGGAGCGTGTCCGCGCCACTCCCATCGGTTCCAAACTGAAAAGCTGACAGCGAAGGCTTGTCGCCAGATTCAATCAACGTAGCGGCAGCACCATCGCCAAAAATAGTCCTTAAACTCCGATCCGTCGGGTGGATGTATTTCGAGTAGGTCTCGGACGTAATCAGCAGGACACGTTGCGCAGTTCCGGCCCGAATAAAGCCCTCCGCAAGTGACAATCCATACACAAACCCGGAGCACCCCAGGTTGAAATCTAAAGCACCAACCGTAGTTGGCAGGCCGAGCCGTTCCTGGAGCAAACACGCTGTCGTCGGAAGGGGGTAATCGGGAGTTTGTGTGCAGAGTAGCAAGAAATCAATCGACGCAGGGTCGATCGAATTCTCTGTGAATAATTTCCGCGCCGCCTCAACCGCAAGATCGGACGCACATTCGTCAGGCGCAGCAATGTGCCGCCTGTCAATTCCCGTCTTGGAAAAGATCAAATCCAGGTCCCAAGAGGGAAATTCCTCTTGCAATTGCTCATTGGTTTCCACCTTGCTTGGAAGATGGATGGCGATCGGGCCAATCGATGCGTATTTCACCAAACTCTGCCTGACTGGACCAGTGGAACGAACGAGAGCTTCGAAGCCTAGAAGCGGGCGTCAGGGCCGGCGAAATATCGAGGTCGGACAGCTGCTTCCCAGTTGAGAGGTGCCCACAACTTAGCGGCACCAGTGTAAGCGGTCAATTGCCGGGAAGAGACTCACGACACGACATTGCGAGAACCCTACAGCTCAGTGATAATATGAAGAGAGTCGTCTTCCGCTCGACTGGAAATATGAGCACCAACACCTTGCAACCGTTGGGGACCGATGCACATTTCTCAACAGAGTAGCATGCCGTACGACCGGCGGGATCTACTGCGTGTGGGCGCCATGAGTGTGGGAGCGACGGCGCTCGCCGCCTGCGGTGAAACGTTGCCAGCCGCGGCGCGTGCTCCAGTTGACTCCAGATCGGTGATCTTTTTGTGGATGGGGGGCGGTGTTACCCACATTGACTCCTTCGACCCGAAACCGACGGCCCCGGCAGAAATTCGTGGCACCTTGGAAGATATCGCAACGTCGCTTCCGGGCGTGCGTTTCAGTGAGACAGTTCCTCATCTGGCAGAAATGGCGGACCAGCTGGCAATCCTCCGCAGTTACTCGCACGATAGTAACGACCACCTGCTAAGCCAGGTGTTTACCTTGTCTGGCAGGAAAGTCGATCGCGCCCACCTGTTCACTGAACCAAACATCGGTTCTGTGGTAGCACGGACCTTGGGATCCCGTCGTGGCTTGCCCGCCTATATCGCAGTTCCCGGCATCACACGTCCCGGACCACCGCCTCACAATTTCTTTCTCGGCGGTTGGCTGGGTAGTCAATACGCTCCCTATTGCCTTTGTGGAACTCCAGAACAACCCGACTTTACCGTGGGCGAAAAAAAGGAACATCCCTCAGCTTTGGTCGAGGAGGATTGGCGACCCGGTTCGCTTAACGTCACAAGTGGTCAGTTACGGCGTTTAGGCAGTCGGTCTCGTTTACGAGAACAACTAGACCTCGCTTTGCGATCACTTGAACAAAGTGATGAAACAATGCGCAGCGCGGAAACCAAGTTTCGCGATGCACTGCGTCTGTTGCAAAACCCCGCGATTCGATCCGCGTTTGCCATCACTGAAGAACCAGCAAGCATTCGCGAAGAATATGGCCGGACCAAGATCGGCGGCCGCTGCCTCCTCGCACGCCGCCTTGTTGAAGCCGGTGCGCGGTTTGTCATGGTAGATTACGGCTACGATCCCGACTACGGAAATGTCTGGGATAACCACAATGCAGCATCGCAAAAACACCCGCCGATTCAGGAAATGGTAAAGCGGGGTTACCACCTGGCCGGCATGGACCAAGCTTTCGCCGCACTGATTCGCGACCTTGCGCGCCGCGGGCGACTCGCACAAACGTTAGTGGTATTTCTCACTGAGTTTGGCAGGACTCCTCGAATCAATGCCCGTGGCGGTCGTGATCATTGGGGTGCTGCGGGTTCTCTGTTCTTCGCCGGTGGCGGTGTTAAGGGCGGGCAAGTCATCGGTGCAACCGACGCACACGCAGCCGAACCGGTTTCCACTGGATATTCGCCCGCTGACGTCGCAGCCACGATCTATTCTGCGATTGGTATTAGACCTTATGCTATGGTCAACGACTTCCAAGGACGTCCACGACCGGTCCTTGAGCATGGCCGTTCCATTCCCGGCTTGCTGTGAGATGGGTGCAGCATAACTTCCAATCAATCCGGGGTTATACCTTTCACTGCGCACTCGTTCCGGTGTTCGTCAGTGCTATTTCGTCGCGGAAAAATGTGGACTGGCCACAGTCAGCTGCCAGAAGCGGACAAGCAGGAAGAGAGCACCGGAAACTCTCAACCTCACGTCATCTGAGCTGTGCGGTGTCGGCCCACCGTCGATCATGCCGCCTTAGCGATCGGCGGATCCTCCAGATCCGAGATCCCATGCACACTGACTTCGCACGTTTGTCCATTCTCATCGACGAACACCAGTCTGCCAGAGGCGAGCTCCCAAACAACCACGAGCCCATCGGCACAGAACTTCCGGCCCCACAAGAATCCGTCGCGCAAGAGTAGGGATTCCTCCCAGTGAACCGGTAATCCCGGAGCAACTTCTTGCTGCCAGGCATCAATCAGCTGATGTACAGCGACGAGTGAATTCTTGGGCTGAGTCACAACTCTACTCAATATGAAGGTGATCTAATCCAGGTCGAATGATGCTTCTCCTCACCGTTACCTCGCGCGGCCAGATCTTGAGAACATGACCTGTGGCAGCGGTCTACCCAGGAACTCTGATCGGCATCTACCCCCTCAACTGATGCGGTGCGACACTGACAACCGTTAAATTTTACCCCGCTTTCCCAGACATCTTATTTTCGCCAAAAATCCGGATGCGAGGAGTAAGCCTGCAGCAGGTGTGCGTCACTGAAATTGGATGTGCCTTACCAACCAATTGACCAGCCACCCCAGGAGCGATCTGGAGGTTCGTAATGGTCTGGATCGGCACGCTCACTTAACCGGTGTAAGCTTGCTGAAGCCAAACGTTTACATGTCACGAAACGGATCGTTGGCCGGAAAAGAGAGCAAGACGGCCCCCACTACTGCGCGGTTACGGCAAAAAAACAGACCGCCTGGAATCTTCCAGCCGGTCTGCGGGTGGAGCCGAAGGGAGTCGAACCCTCTACCTCCGCATTGCGAACGCGGCGCTCTCCCAAATGAGCTACGGCCCCAGCATCAATGCACAACAACCTACTATCCTGTCA
Source organism: Planctomycetaceae bacterium (assembly GCA_002709225.1). Classification (GTDB taxonomy): domain Bacteria; phylum Planctomycetota; class Planctomycetia; order Pirellulales; family Pirellulaceae; genus UBA9264. Next base: position 76,533 of record PAQH01000034.1, on the reverse strand, counting down.
GGGAATAACCGACGCCAGTGTACGGCAACTCTGAATCGAAAAATCACCTCGTTGACAGTGTTTTCGGCAGGCAAAGCGTCGCGGAACAACAACGGCCCCAAAACACGCAAGCGTCTCAGACTTCACACGTCAAATCTCTGACAGGTTGGCGCAATTCTTGTCCACCAGTGGTCTCGACATTCTAGTACCCGCTCTATGGACTGTCCATAACCGCTGCGGGGTGGTGGCCAGCAAATCGACTACGCCAAGTTCATCACCACATACGCCCTCGGTCAAACAGGACTGTTTCGCGACGCGTTTCACCGAGGCGTGTACGCCGTCAGCAAAACACTCCGAGACTCATTCAATGGTCATTCACTTCCAGCAGCTCCGATATCGCACCAACTGCCGCTGACAGTGATTGTGCGGCCATTAAGAAATTTGTGTGACTGGAAATTTCAGGTTGAACCTCCAGAAATAAATCAACGGTGCGACGCAGCTTCGTCAACTTCTTCCTGGCCTGTTTCAAATACGCCTGCTCGTCCTTGTCTCGATAGGGCCCGCCTAGTGCCAACATGTAATCGTAAAGCCCGCGATGCACCTCGCGCAACTCGTCGTCTTCTTGCGCCTCTTCACTATGTTTAAGAAAAGTGCGCACCATCCAAACATGGCTCAACAGTGTGTCGATCTGGTGCATCAGGGATTCATTCGTCATGGTTCATCAAACCCATTAAAACTCGCGGAAATTCCAGCTCCAGCTACTTCCGTCAATCTCGGTATGCGCCAGGTCGCCATTCGCGCCCACACACTGCCAAAGCTAACTTCAATGCACCTGTGGTTTAGGCGCGAAAACGAGTACACCGACCGCCCCCATCGCGACCATTACCAAACTCACATAGAACGCTAATGGTACTGGAACATCTCTGGCGCCATTTAGTAGCTCCATAGCCGTATTGATAACAGGAGCAATACCGAACACCAGTGGCATCACAAGGATCGGTTTACCGCCGAAATGAAAGGCCAGGATAATCCCCAGCGCGCCGACGGCCCCTGCTGCTCCACCGGCGAGAGACCAGACGGTACCAGCAACCTGCCAACTCCCCACCTCACCGGCGGTAATCAAGATCGGAGTCGGAATGATCACGGCGATCACCAGATAGGCCAAGCCGACACACAACAACGGGCGTAACCGGCTTCCCTCCATCTTCACCTGACCTCGATGTAAGACAGGCCCGTAAATTCCCCAGCATAACGCAGTCAGTAATATCGACAGCACCACCAGTAGCAAGTCAAACACGCTCAATCTGACAATATTGCCACCACCCGCTTTGGAGAAAAACATAACCCCCGCCGCGCCCAGGGCAACCACAATAATGGCGGCAAGAAAAATCCTACTAGTTTCGCGAAAAGACCTGTTCATAAAGATCGTGGCAAGCGTGTTTACCACTGGTGCAAGGCCAAACACCAACGGCATCACATAGACAGGCTTACCACCGCTTTTGAAAGCCATGATGATCCCTAAAGCGCCCATTGCTCCTGCGGCACCCGCCGCCAGTGACCAGAACGCACCACTGGAAGTCCATTTACCCTGCTCGCCGTACATCCTAAGTGCCAACAACGGCACCACTACCGCCACCAGAAAATAGGCTAAGCCAACGCAGACGAACGGGCGCAAGCGGCTCAACTGGGGTGGTGCTGATGACTTGCCATCCTCGGTGGCTGATGTTGGATCTTCACCCAACGCAACTTGCCCCTTGTGTAAAACAGGGCCGTAGATACCCCAGCAAACAAACGTCAAAGCTATAAATGGCAGCACAAGCAGATACCGCATCGCTAGCCCATCCGCGATCAAATTCTCAAAGTCGGACCAGCGGTCTCGGCTCGAACCCGAACGGAAACCGCAAAGTCTTTCAGTGTACACATCGGGGAACCAATCAACACCCGGCACGTCACTGTCGATCTTTTCCGCACTACATACTTGTCATCCGTATACTTGTCATCCGTGTTCGATTACCCAAACTATGAGGGACCGTTGTGGACCGGTACTCAAGACGAGCTGCAAGGAAAACCAAATGCGCCTGTGCCGAATCAAACATCAGGAAACCACTTCCGCCGCGTTTTACAGTGAAGATCGTGTGACCCCCCTCACTGTTGCTGCCGCGGCTTATGCAGATGCCACCGGAACAAACCTGGGCCTGTCTAACGAAGATCACCTGCTTGCTTTTCTGCCAGGTGGCCAGTCTGCGGAAACCGCTGCCACACTAGCAAACTGGCTCGCCGAACATCCGGAGTCAAACACGTCCAGCTCACTTGCTACAGAGGATGTGGAACTGCTAGTCCCTAATCCAAAACCAAACAAACTCTTTCTGCTAGCCGGCAATTACGCTGCACACATTGAAGAAGGAGGAGGAATCGCGGCAGAAAGGGCCGAGACATTTCCTTACGTCTTCATGAAACCGCCTACAACGACGTTGACAAATCCAGGAGCTGCCGTGCAGATCCCCAGTGTTTCTCCCGACTCGATCGACTGGGAACTGGAATTGGGTGTGGTCATTGGCACGGGCGGAAAACACATTAGCGAGGCTGATGCCTTGAATCACGTTGCCGGGTACACCGTAATCAACGATATATCCGACCGTAAATTCCGTCCCAATCCAAATCGAAAAGAACGCAGCAAAGACAGCTTCTTCGACTGGCTCCACGGAAAATGGCACGATACAGCATGCCCCTGCGGACCGTGCATCACTTCTGCTTCAGCGATTTCAGACCCCCAATCACTGCAGCTTAAATTGACGCTGAACAGCGAAATCCGCCAGGATGCTTCTACGGCACAGCAAATCTTTCCGGTGGCAGCCGTGATCGAGTTCATTTCAAGTTTCGTAACGCTTGAACCGGGTGACATGATTTCAACAGGCACGCCCTCCGGAGTGGGTTCAGCAACGAGTACATTCGTCAAACCGGGTGATGTCCTGGAGGCGACTATTAGTTCAATTGGTACGCTCCGCTCACCTCTGATTGCCGAGTAGATACCGGAAACCCCCAATCTGGATAGATTCCGCTTCTGCGATTGAAACTCTACCCCGGAATTTGGTTATAATCCTTGGCTGTAGGGGCGATGCATGAGACAGGTGCTCTGCGTACAGGCGCCATCGGCTCACTTAATCAGATGACTGGAATGTGAACATGGGTGGTTGGACGGGAAAACTTCTGCGAGCAAACTTGACCGAAGGCCGCTGTTCAGTGGAGGACATCCCCGCGGAATGGCAGAAAGAGTATATCGGTGGCCGAGGCCTAGCTGACCGCTATCTCTATGAAGAAATGGACCCTACGGTTGACCCGTTGTCTCCCGAGAACGTATTGATTTTTGCGACCGGTCCGTTGACCGGTACCTGTGCACCTTGCGGCTCGCGCTACATGGTCGTAACCAAAGGCGCGTTGACGGACTGCATTACCACTTCGAATTCAGGTGGCTTCTGGGGACCTGAACTTAAGTTCGCTGGCTACGACATGCTGATTATCGAAGGCAAGTCATCCAAGCCGTGCTATCTCTTCATCTACGATGACCTGGTTGAAATTCGTGACGCCTCACATTATTGGGGCAAGACGGTCACCGTCACAGAAGATGGTTTGCGCAACGAATTAGGTATTCCACAGTTGCGCACGTCGTGCATCGGACCGGCTGGCGAAAACCTCGTCAAATTTGCCTGTATCATGAACGATAAGCATCGCGCAGCGGGTCGCAGTGGTGTCGGCACCGTGATGGGATCCAAGAATTTGAAGGCCATTGCGGTTCGTGGCACTGGCGGAGTCGAGTTGAGTCAGCCTGATAAGTTCATGTCATCACTGTGGTCCATGCGGAAGACTATGGAAGAAGACCCAGGCTATAAACCTTTTGGCGAACTTGGGACAGCTGCTACGATCGACATGACTAATGCCGCAGGTGGTTTGCCCACTCGCAATTTCCAGGAAGGCCAATTTGAAGATGCCGAGGCCCTGAACGGGAACACGATCAAAGATACCCGGATGACCACCAACAAAGCGTGCTTTGCCTGCACGATCGCCTGTGGCCGGGTTTGTGAACTAGGTGAACACTCGAATAAATACCTGGTGAACACCCATCCAAGGAACTGGAAGACCGCGGGCGAAGGCCCGGAGTACGAAGCGGCCTGGGCACTTGGAGCCGACACCGGAGTAGGTGATCTCGACGCCGTGTTGAAAGCCAATTGGTTGTGCAATGACCTGGGCATGGATCCAATCTCAATGGGCTCTACCCTGGCATCCGCAATGGAACTGTATCAAAACGGACAAGTCACTGACGAGATGGTTGAAATGCCACTCGATTTTGGTTCATCAGAAGCGCTGATCCGCATGACCGAAGCCACGGCATTTCGAGAGGGCTTTGGAGATGAACTGGCGGAAGGTGCAAAGAGGATGGGTGAAAAATTCAAGGATCCAGGGGTGTTTATGGGAGTCAAGGGGCAGGAATTCCCCGCATATGACCCACGTGGTTTTGTAGGAATGGGCATCGCTTACGCAACCTGCAATCGTGGCGCTTGTCACCTGAGAGCATGGACTCCGGGATTCGAATTGAGTGAGGAAGGGGGCTCGCCTCACACGACCGACGGTAAGAGTGAATGGGTTGTCAACGAACAACATCGCTCCACGGCGCACGATGCCACAGGACTCTGCCTCTTTACCGGGTTCGCTGGAGGCGCTCTGGAGACTTTTGTCCCATTGGTAGCCGCCGCAACTGGGGTGGATTACATCACGGACGACTTCGTCGCGATCGGTGAAAAAACCTGGAACCTGGAACGACTGTGGAACCTCAAAGCCGGCTTGACGAAAGCCGACGACACGCTCCCCAAAAGACTGCTCGAAGAGCCCCACGATTCGGGCCCTTCAGAGGGTGTCACTGTCGATTTAGATACCATGCTCCCAATCTATTACCGAGAACGAGGGTGGAACGAGGAAGGAGTGCCGCTTCCGGAAAAGCTGGCTGAATTGGGACTCGCTTCGCTTTGACCGACAGGACGAAGCGGCAGCGCGCTCTTGTCCCTGCACGATCCGCATTCTAGTTGCCGTTTACAAACCACAGTAGGGCGGTGCAGCGTCCCCGGGCGGGTTCCGCTCCTCGCGCTCAGTCCAACTCGTTCAGCCAGTCAGCCGGCCGGCGTGCGCCAAACCACGTACGATGCAGTTCGTGACGGCCATGACATCAACCTCGGTCATGACTTCCATATTGGGGGACGCGTGGGATTGTGGCCGCCGGTCGAACACGGTCATCCCTGAAGTTAATTGACCGCGTGTTTCTACCTGACCAAATATGTCCGAAGATTGAAAGAGCTCAGGATTAACGACCGCTACGAGGGCTACCGCGTCATGTAGATGAATGCTCTCCTGGCCCAGGTGCTGGTGATAAGAGCGGAAAACAAAATTCACCATCGGATGCAAAAGCTGACCTGCTCGACTCGTATCGAGCGGTAAATCGACTTTGAAATCCAAAGTAAGTTTGATCTGTGTTGTAATATCGAGAGGTACCAACGTCTTTGTAGTCCGCGACTGAAACACCTGTTGGGCACTTATCGGATCGGCGTAGATGTTGAATTCTGCCGTGGGCGTAATATTGCCAATTCCACACACACTTCCGCCCATGATCACCAAACGATCGACCAAATTGGGAAGTTCCGGGTCACGTTGAAAAGCGTGCGCGATATTGGTTAGAGGCCCAAGACAAAGTAATGTTACTTCATGCGGTGCCGCCCGTACCTCATCGATGATTACCTTGTCAGCCGCATGCCGGTGATGGTGTACCGACACATCGAGCGACTGGTTGCCTAAGCCGTCATCGCCATGGATGAATCGGGCGTCCACATGAGGTGCTGACTTCGGTGACGAAACTATTCCGATTCGAGGATAGCGGGGAGGATCAAGGCGTTCGATCAAAGCCTGTACATTTCGACTCGCCTGTGCGCCTGGAATATTTCCCCCAGTCGCGGTAACCGCCACGACATCCAACCGCGGGTCAAACAGTGCCATACAAAGCGCCACCGCGTCGTCGATGCCGGGGTCACAATCGACAATCAGCTTTCTGGCCATCAATCTGCAACATCAATGAAGAATAAGGTCTGGTACTGGTTGCGAGACGTCAAGGATCGCGAATTGTAGCGCAGTGAACGGGCGGCGGCAAGCGAGTCAGCCCATTCAACATCACGTCTTCACTTGGACTGACCGGGCGTTCATTCGAACCCATCAAGCAGACACACATCCAGAAACTCCAATCCCGCTGGCAGCCGTACGGCGGTGGGCGCAATGCGGGCGAACAAATGCCTCTACCCTGCCACGAACTATTAACACCTACCCTGACAATCAACTTGTACCGTCGCGGAAGTTCTCGACAAGATCGACGTAACGCCGCGCCAGCGACTCGATGCTGGCCATGTCTCCATCGGCCACCGCCCGCGAGCTGACAAGCGCACCACCCACACCCAAAGCACAGGCTCCGCAGCGCAAGAACTCTTCCGCAGTATCCAGACTCACACCTCCGGTAGGCATCAGTCGAACTTGGGGCAACGGGCCTCGTAATGCTTTGAGGTATTGGGGACCGACACAGTCGGACGGAAACACTTTCACGATATCGGCGCCAGCTTGCCAGGCCTGAACCACCTCCGTCGGCGTGAACGCTCCGGGCAGTACGATCTTGTCATAACGGCGACAGAGCTGGATGACCTCCGGATCCGTGGCAGGAGAGACAATAAACTGAGCCCCTGCCAAAATCGCAATCCGCGCCGTTTCGGGGTCCAGAACAGTTCCAGCTCCCAGTAATATCCGATCACCCATTCGATCGGCAACTTCTTCGAGCACGCGCAACGCGTTGGGAACAGTGAAAGTGACTTCCATGACTTTCACACCCCCAGCCAGTAGGGCTTCCGCCACATCGACCAGTTTTTCCCCAGATTGCGCCCGCATGACAGCCACAATACCACTGTCAATTATCCGTTCTAAATCGTCTGACTTGCTCATCGCTTATTCCTCACGAACAACATGTCTGCAACTGCGTGATACGCACTGAACCAGAAATTTTCAAGCCCCTGACAAGTTCAATTATGCGGTTTGTAGATTATGGACTCGCTATATGTGATGTGCATAATATGCGAAGTAATCGTGTCAACAAGACTAAAACGGACTGGCTCACCCCTCTTGTGGTGTCTTCCCATGATGGAATTCCTACTTCAACCGACATCACAAGTTGTAATCTGGAGCACGATTTTAGTGATTGTGATCCTTACCACCGTCTACGTTGTGAAAAGGTTTCGCGATCGAATCGATGAAGACATGCCAGGCCCCATTGAACATATGTCCTTTTTCCGAGAAATCTACGACGAGGGTGACATTACGGAAACAGAATTCCGAACAATTAAGACTGTGCTCAGTGAACAACTAGAAGGAGCGTCAAACGAGCCCGATGAGACAGGTTAGCGTCGTCAGGAGTGTCCTGCCAGGCAACGCGATTGCTCTGATCATACGGGTTGAGGCGATCCCTCAGATTGTTGCTGCAGCCTGGGAGGCTGTGGTCATCAGATTGAGTGTTGACAACGATTGCAAGCTCGAAATTGCGGCCAGGGAGGCACCGACGAGCCATCGCGCTAAGATGGTTAATCGAGCGACACCTTTGATGAACTGGCGCTGGTTTCCAAAAGATACTGGCGTCTCTGGAAGGAATGACCATGGCCGACGGAAAAGAAGAAGGTCGAGAGCGCCGCGGAACCAGTACGAACAAGAAAAATGCATTCTGTTCGTTTTGTCGCAAAAGCTATCGCGATGTAGGACCGCTCGTCGAGGGTCCTGGGGATGTCTACATTTGTGGTGAATGTATCGATCTGTGCCAATCGATCCTGGAACAAGAGCAACGAAGACGGGGCTCATCCAAAGAACTCTTCAAGGAAATCCTCACTCCCCGAGAGATTGTGGCAACACTGGACGAGTATGTCATTGGCCAGGCATACGCAAAGAAGGTCCTTGCTGTCGCGGTTCACAACCACTACAAACGCCTCCATCTGGATTGGGAAGGTTCGGATGTGGAAATTGAAAAGTCGAACATCCTCTTGCTTGGGCCGACTGGATCCGGCAAGACTCTCCTGGCCCGTACATTAGCCCGCATGCTCAATGTTCCATTCGCCATTGGCGATGCCACCACGCTCACCGAAGCCGGTTACGTGGGGGAAGACGTCGAGAATCTGCTTCTCAAGTTGCTACATGCCGCCGACTTCGACCTCGAAGCGGCCCAGCGCGGCGTCCTCTACATTGACGAAATCGACAAGATTGGAAAGACAAGCCAGAATGTCTCGATTACACGAGATGTATCTGGGGAAGGTGTCCAGCAGTCTCTTCTGAAGATGCTCGAAGGAACGGTCGCGAATGTGCCGCCACAAGGTGGAAGAAAACACCCCGAACAGCAGTACATCCAAATAGACACAACCAACATCTTGTTCATTTGTGGCGGTACGTTCGTCGGGATTGACGACATCATTCGCAAACGTCTGGGCAACCGGACGATTGGTTTTGGCCAAGAATGTGGCTACAAGGAAGAATCGGATGCCGCGGAATTGTTGCCCAAAGTGACCACCGACGATGTGCTTGAGTTTGGCCTGATCCCTGAACTAGTCGGCCGCTTACCGATCTGCTGTTCGTTAACGCCGCTCAATACGTCAGCGTTGATGCGCGTTCTCACGGAACCCAAGAATTCGCTGGTACGACAGTACGAGAGCCTCTTCCAGATGGCAAACAGTGAACTGGCCTTCACCGACGATGCGTTACAGACAATTGCCAAGAGAGCGCTCTCGAAGAGCACTGGAGCACGTGCTCTGCGCAGTGTCATTGAAGAAGTAATGATGGACATTATGTTCGAACTCCCCGACCAGGATCAGGGAAGTAAGTACATCGTCAATGCGGATATTGTCGAAGGACGTAAGAGACTGTTCAACATGTCTCCGCCGAAAACAAAAAGCGCCTGAACTGGTTTCCGCACGGAGCCAGTGTTGCGCTGGTCGACGTTCGAGCACGAACCGCCGTCCGCATCAACCGCCAGCGTCTGGCAGGTCATGTCCCCTTACTCAGGAGTCATGACTTGCCAGGGTCGGTTATGGCACACAGCTGACCGAGTTACTTCAACGCGTCACGACAGCTTCAGCCTCCCCTACGTTACTGGACTAGGAGAGCGGGAACCAAGTTTACTTCCCTACAAACGAACGCGAGTCGCTCCAGCGAATTACCCGACCTGTGATGGAATTGCCCGTGACTCCCACAGACCCCCAATGACGCGAATCCGTCGAAATCGCGCTATTGTCGCCCAGAAGCAGGAAATGACCTGAAGGCAAACGACGCGGTGCATTCCACTGCGTCCAGGGCGGTCCCGGTGCCAAGAAGTACACGTCGCGTGCGACGCGCAAGGAAGAAACGTCCATTGTCAGGCCGACGGCACCAATGCTCAATCGACTCGTAGGCGCATCGTCGGGGACGCGAGACACTGGGTTTACTTCGAGTTTCAACAAGACTCGACCATTCACTGTTAGTAAGATCGTCCGATCAAACATGCCGTATTCCACCAGAAACGGTACTCCGCGTGACACTCCCTGTGAATCAACGGTTAGCAGTACATCATCATCCCGACGTAACAGCCATTTTCTCTCAGGCCAGCTTAATTCGGCCATGTACCACGTAGGTCCATCCGCTACACGGAGCGAGAACCGCCCCTCACCATCAATCACAATGCTACCCGACAGCACTAAATCGGAAACAGCATTCAATTGCCCCCGAGGAGAATCCTGGTTGTAGCCTAGGCTGTCCAAGACACTTGTTTCTGCTGTTCTCTGCGTGCGGGGCACACCTTTGGAGAAACACAGCCAATGTCGATACGTCAGCCAATCCTGGATGGATCGCGCGCTGTTACCAGCGACCTCGGTATGCTCTTCAAAACGGTATCCCTGTGTCGCAGGTCTCCATGCAGTACCGGCCCGCTCACCCCGCCATCTTCTCGGTAGTTTCGCACTCGTTGTTGGATAAAACCGATCGTCGTGCACGAGAACCATCATATCGCGAAATACAGAAAGCGGCTTTCGTAACAACCGACCATCGACAAACAGATCTCCGGATTGTATAGACACCTGTTCTCCAGGCATTCCAATAATCCGTTTCACGATCATTTCGCCGGAACCATCGGGAGAGGGTAACGCAACGAGATCCCATCGAGATGGCTGCCGCCAGCGGCCATACCACTGGTCAACGAGTACGCGATCTCCGCGGTACACACGGCTTGCCGGCGTTTGCTGGCCAAAGCCACAATTGGGACATGTGGTCTCTCCATGGTCACCACGAAAGCGCAGGCCAGAGACGTAATTGATCTGGCAATCCTCACACTCCACCCGCACGTGCTGCCCCTGCAGCGTCCCAGCCATCGACGCGCCGGCCACGTAAATAGGGGCGATAAATCCACGGACAAGAGCCATTCGGGTAACGACTAATCCCACAGCTGACAGCAACAAAATCCATCTGGCACGTGCCCCGCTGAGAGGTCGGGGTAGTTTTCGCGAACAGCCCTCATCGCGAGACGTTGGATCGCGGTGGTCACCAATTGCGTTGTCAAGAAACATTCAACGCTCGTCTCCAGCCGTATTCAGAGTGTAACGGATACCGAATCGGTTACAGAGATCCATAGCGGCAACCGGAAATTGCAACAATACGCGCCGGTCAGCGCGAATCAAGACCGACTGGTTAGCAGGATTGTCAGTCGCCAATTGCCGCAACACTCCTTCTAACTCATCGATACTCAGAACTTTACTGTTTACGAAATACAGACCATCCTTATCGATCCCAATCAGTACTTCTTGTGGCTCTTCGGTGACTGGAACGGCGATACTTGCTGTCGGCAAATCAACTTCAATTTCCCGATCTGCCTTGGCAAATCTTGTTGTCACAAGAAAAAAGATCAACAGCATGAAAAGCACGTCGATCAACGGCATCAAGTTGATCGCGAGAATAGAAATCGCACTCGTTCTGTTCAGCCGGACAGTCATTGAATCAAGTTACCTTCTCCACCCACAATCCAGTTTGAACTAACGCTCAGAAGCCACACTTTGAAATCTCCCACGGCTCATTAACAACAATGAGAAACTCTCTTCTCCGGCTACCAAAACACATTCATCACAAAGGAGTCTTCGCAGCTCCAGACGCGACCGGAGGAGTAGCCCTACTCTGCCCATCCGCTGATTCACCGACCGGGCCAAACCGTACACGGCCTTCAAATCGCTCAATTTGTGGCATGAGGCTGAAAACCAGCTCGTCAATTTGATGGAACAAGAACTGAATGCGGCCCTCAAAATAGTGTGACAAAATGGCGGCTGGAATCGCGACAGCCAATCCACTGACCGTAGTAACCAGCGCAACATAAATCCCCTTTCCCAGGAATTCGGCTTTGTCCTGGCCTGGCAACAACTGGGTCATGTCATGAAATGCACGGATCATTCCCCACACCGTACCAAAGAGACCCAACAGCGGCGTCACTGCTGCTGCCATCGTCAACCACCGCACATTTCCGTGCATCCGTTCCGCTTCGCGCTGGCTCGCTTCAGTTACCATATGCTCAACTTCACTGTGCGGGCGCCCCACTTTCAATAACATGGTGCGCACGACCGATGCCGCGGAGGAGGGATACTGCTGGCACAATCGATATGCCATGCGAGGGTCAAACGCACCTTGCGGTCCTCCTAATTTCCCGAGTTCAGCAACCAAGACCTTAGGTAACACGCGCGCACGACGCAGACCGATAAATCTCTCGATCGCAATCGTGATCACGAGTGCGGACATCAGCGCAATGGGCACCATGAGCCAGCCCCCCTGCAAGATCAACTGCAACAGATTGATACCGGTCTTGCGTTCGACCACCTCGGCTGCAGAGGCATCCGTTGCCGCCGCTTCCCCTGACAGATCAGAGGTCTCGGGTAAGTCGGTTGTCGACGCCTGCTCACCATCTTGGGTAGGGCCTGCTGCGGTAGTCTCTTGCGCGGAAACGGTCGTAAACGCAATCAGGGAGAAGGCAAGAAATGCGGCACAACAGGACCACCACGGGCCAACGACAACATCTTGCGGCAATCTCATGCACTCGCCTTTCGGATATCCGTACTCGAAGCCGCTGCCCTCAGCTTTCCGATAGTCAGAAACCGTTGAAAAAGCGCGAATCTTGCGTCAATGCGGCAGTGCACAGCTTACCCGTTAACGTGCTCGTCACCCACGATTCAAAACGACGTGCTACAACTTCGCGAGAACCGCCAGTCGCTTCTCTGCCTCACTCGCCCAACGGCTGCCCGCATGCCCAGCAACCACATACTGATACCACCGCTTCGCATCCGCGAGCAGTTTCGCTTTGCGAGCCGCGTTCTTCTCTCCCTTAATTTGCACTTCAGCACAGCGCGCACATTCATACCCCGCCGTCGCCTGTACTTCCTTGATCTCTTGGGGCGCGTTTTCGCCACCATAACCAAACATGACACGTTGATAATGCTTGATCGCTAATTCGTACTTTTTCATCTTGAATTGAATTTCACCCAGCCAAAACCGCGCCTGCGCACCGATAACTGACCGCGACTCGCGCGTTGCCTGCTCAAAGTCAGCAAGCGCCGCCGCCGTTTGCCCCATCCCATTGCGAGCTTTACCGCGCTCAAAGCGAGCTTCTGCAAGGTAAGGCGACTTCGGAAAACGTTCCAGCACAGGCGTCAGCAACTCGACGGCTCGGTCTGTTTGCTTTAATCGAAGAGCAGACTGCCCCGCATGCAACCTGACCAAGACTTGAATGACCTCTGAAATCTGATTTTTTTTTGCCTCAATCGCCATTACAGCAGATTCAAACAGTGGAAATGCTTGCTCGTATTTCTGCTGCTTGAAAAAACATTCCGCTTCCATGAAACGCGCCTCCGCAACCAGAGGCGTGTCCCGCCCGGACTCAATCTGCGCGTGAAATTGCTGGCGGGCGGCCTCAAAGTCGTCAAGCTTGAAGTGGGACCAGCCAATCTTATAGACCACTTGCTCGGCCAGTTCTTCATCAGCCTGGGATTTTTTCGCAGCCAGGTACGAGTCAATTGCCAACTTATAAGATTTCTTCTCGTAATTGGCCTCGGCAAGATGAAAATGAGATTCTGCAGCCATAGAACTTTGGGGATATGCTTCTACCAACTTGCGGAAACTCACCAACGATTCTTCTGTCTTCTGTTGAGACTTCTGCGCCCAAGCCAACTCGTATAGTACTCGGTCGGCCGCAGAATACTTCGGATCCAATTGCAATAATTCATCAAAGGTCTGCTCAGCAACGCTATGCTTCTTGAGTGCCACTTCAACCAATCCCCTCTCATAGAGCGCGTTGACCCTCTGAGCTGGTTGGGGCGCAAGTTTCAAGAACTGATCTAAATCTCGCAAAGCGGGCTCGTATTCTGTCTCTCGACGTAGCGCAATAGCCCTGGCCAAGAGCGAATCCGCCATCAACGAGTGTTTCGGGTGCTGCTCCAATAAGATTCCGAAACTCGTTACGGCGGCCTTGAAGTCACCCGCTTGCAGCTGCGACCACCCGCGACCATAAACAGCGAATGGTGTAAATTCCGACTTCGGCCAGTTCTTGATGACATCCGTATAATTCTTGACCGCTGCGTCAAAATCACCGGCGGCATATTCAAATTCACCCAAGCGGTAATAGGCCTGGTCGCGTACAGCGCTCTCGGGAAAAGTCTGCAACATACCGCGTACCGTCTGGCGCGCTGTGTCCAGTTGATCCATACGACGCTGGGTACGTGCCAGAAACAACAGCGTCTCATCCGCACGGCGCCAATTAGGAGACGCCTCAACTGAAGCTTTCAATGAGCCTTGCGCTGCTACAAACTGTTGCAGGAAAAACTGGCTGGCACCAATCAGGAAATGCGCTTCCGCCTGCTGTTCTTTTTTCGGTAAACCCGCGATTGAACCGGGCAAACCGGCAACGACGGCTTCGTAGTTTTCACGGCCGTACTGGCAAACACCAAGGCGAATCACCCAATCCGCACGATCCACATGCTTCGCGTACGTCCGCAACAACATGCCAAACATGGCCTCAGCTGGCTCGTATTTCTGTTGTTGTAACTGCGCCTCTGCTTCGACATAGAGGACATCCGGAAGTAGTACATGTTTCGCGTAACGCGTACGAAATACCTGAACCAATTCACCAAGTCGCTGATAATCGCCCAGGTCCAAGGCGGCGAAAGCAGCGTTGTAGTTAGCCTGGGGCGCGCTTGCATCCTCCGGGTGCATTTCCACGATGGCCACGTACTGCGCCAGCGCCGAGACACGTTGCTCGACTTGCTCAAATAACGCATCCGCATAATCCATCTTTAGGCGCACCAAGAACGAACTTTCCCCGGCGGTCTTAAGAGCCTCACTAGCGAGCTTCGCAGCAGCGACAAATTCACGTCGGCGCAAATGAATCTGACAAAGCCAATGCGCGGCTTCAGAGGCTTCCTGGTTCCCCTGCCCCCACAACCGTTGAAATGCTTCACGCGCCTGATCCAATTGCTGCACACGGTAATAACAACGGCCGGCCCCTAACGTCGCCTGTCCGAGATACTGTGAATCGGGAAAGCCACCGACAATTTGCTCATAAATTGTCGCAGCCCGTTTCAAATCGTCGCGCTGAATGACACAAAAAGCCTGCCGGTACAATGCGTGGTCGGCCGAGGAAAAGTCTTTGATCTTGGCAACCTTCGCGAATCCAGCTTCAGCGCGCGCAAATAGCGAGCCTGCCTTCTCAGCATCGCCACCTTGCTGAGCTGAGACACCCTGCTGTAACAACGTCTCGGCGTGCCGCATTTGAACTTCAGAAAACAACTCATGATCCGCGTACTGCCCCATGAACTTCTGATACGCGTCGCCCGCCTTGGCATAACGTCCAAGTTCTTCTTGTGTAACGCCCAATGCGTACAAGGCATCACGCGACAATGGCGATTCACTGAACCCGCTGAGCAATATCGAATAAGAGCGCACGGCCGCTTCTTTTTCGTTTAGTCCATACAGCGTTTCCGCTTGAAAGAACAAGGCCTGATCGCATTTGTTGCCCTTACCCGGCGGGTACAACTTCAGCATGCGGGCAAAGGTATCCTTGGCTTTCGCCAATTGGTCAGACTTCTTGTCTTTTGCCTGACCGAGTGTGTATTGGCACCACCCAAGATTGAGATAAGCTTCCTCAGTCAGCTCAAACCCCTGGTACTTGGTTACTACTTTTTGGAACGCCTCAGCAGCCGCGCCCAGTTTCTTCAATTTGAGACTGCAAATCCCCAGATAGTGCTGCGCTTTTCCAGCCAACGGATCGTCCGGAAAGTTCTTCAAGAACCTGAGCCACTCCGTCTCAGCAATTTCAAATGCACCGTTGTTCTGAAAATTGGCGGCATCACCATAAACGGCGAGGGCTTCAGCCGTCGACTTTGGTTGTTGTTGAACAGCTGTCTCCTGGCCACCTACTGGATCGTCTCCTCCAATTCCCAGGAAAAGGGCCCAGACTCCCAGGAATCCCATTCGCCAAATGTGCTCTGTCATCAGATTCATCACCTAAAGAATTTACGATTCTGATACGCGAAATCTCCCCGTCGCGCACCACCACACGGTGCCCAAAACTCTAGAAAAATCCCTCAATTCGTCTTCAATTCAAACACCGAATACCCGTTCATTATTGTCGTTTCGTGAACATTCAACCAGTCAACTTGGACTGATTCAGACACGCAATGCTATCTGTGCACGCGTCACGAACAGAACCACTAGTGTTTTTCGCCGCGACCGCCCTAATATTCAACAAACGGGGACTGAAAAGTTCCACTATTCAGCGGGAAAGCAACGCGCCAGGCATCGCAGCACACCCAATCCGACTGAGACGGCATCGAAGCCCCACTTTCCCAACGGATTTCTCAGCCACGTGGGTACGGCCAAACATGCCGACGGACAATGGCCTACGGACAATACCGTCCCCAAACTCTAGCAAAATAACAGCGAACAATAGCTCCTCACGCCGACGAGTTAGCAGCGCATCCCGCAGTTCAACGAAACAATCTTGAGATAAGAACATTCATTGTCGCTACCGCGCGGTCGGTCGCCCCGCGCTGGTTAGCTTAGCCTTGTGCCACGGGACCGCGATCCGCACAACGGTCTACTTACCAAATCTACCAAAATCATCCACCTGGGCTTTGCAGGCGTCGCCAGCCGACGGGCGGGTGATCGTTGATCATCTCCCGGAGGTCACCTACGATACGCTTTGGCAAGCTTCGCGATCCACTTCCCCCCTTCTTCCGTTCAATGACCGACACACAACCTGATAACACGGATACGTTCCTAAGCGTTTCCCAGTTAAATGAACAAATCAAGGAGACGCTACAGGATCGTTTCTCCCCCGTGCGCGTCGTGGGTGAAGTGTCAGATGTCAAACGACCTCCATCGGGCCACATCTACCTGACCTTAAAAGATCAAGATGCCAGGATTCGTGCCGTGATTTGGAGAGGTACCGCACAACGTTTCACATTTGATTTCCCTGAAGGCCAGGAAGTCCTTTGCACCGGTTCCGTCGACGTTTATCCGCCACGTGGTGACTACCAGTTGATCATCCGGCAACTGGAGCCAATCGGCGCCGGTGTCCTACAAATGCGACTTCGGAAACTCCAAGAAGAACTAGCTGCGGAAGGGCTGTTTGACACGGAACGCAAGATCAATCTGCCCGCTTTTCCTCGACGAATCGCATTTGTAACGAGTCCTACGGGAGCTGCCATCCGAGACTTTCTGGAAGTCGCCCAGCGCCGCTGGAAAGGCATTCACGTCGTGGTAATTCCGTCTCGTGTTCAAGGCCCAGGAGCGGCAGAAGAAATTGCCGCCGGGATCGCAGCGGCCCAGCGGCTCTCCCCCCTTCCAGATGCGTTAATCGTAGGGAGAGGTGGCGGCAGCCAGGAGGATCTCTGGTGTTTCAATGACGAACTCGTAGTGCGTGCGATTGCGGCATGCGAGATCCCGGTGGTTTCCGCAGTCGGTCATGAAATCGATGTAACTCTTTCAGATCTGGCCGCAGATTTACGCGCGTTAACCCCTACTGCAGCTGGCGATATTGTCGCTTCATCGAGACAGATACTGTCAGACCTGGATACACTCAAGAACCGGCTAATTGGCGGACTACGGACCACGACAGCAAACGCACGCCGTGAACTGGAACACTGTTCCGAAGCGAACATATTTCGCTACCCATTCACACAAGTCAAAGAACTTTCCCGATACCTCGATGAACTGGCGATGCGCGGTACCCACGCCCTCAGAAACTGCCACCGCCAATCCCAAGAACGTGTTTCTGGAATTGCAGGAAAACTTGAAAGCCTCAGTCCACTTGCGGTCCTGGCGAGAGGATACAGTGTCACACAAACCGAGCACGGTCAAATCCTCATCAGCTCAGAGCATCTGGAGATAGCACAACACATTCATACACGACTGGCGCGTGGCACTGTAGTAAGCCGTGTCGAGAGTATTGAAACCCCGTCTCACACGGATCCGCATCAAACCTAGCGGTGCTCCCCCGCAGAGATCAATTGGCATTGCTTCCGTCTAGCAGGATCTTCCACAGAATGGCAAAACCAAAAAAATCAAAACCGACGACCACGTTTGAAGAAGCGTTGGAAGATCTGAGGACAATCGTCCACGATCTCGAAACGGGGCAACTCGGCCTGAGTGAGTCCTTAGAGCGTTATGAAGCGGGAATCAAGGGTTTGAAACAATGTCACCAAATTCTGGAAGAAACCGAGCGGAAAATCGAACTACTCTCTGGATTCGACGCGGAGGGAAACCCTATCAAACAACCATTTGATGAATTGGAGAAACCAACCGAACAAGAGAAAAAAAAGGGATCTCGCCGCCGTAAGAACAAGAAATCTTCAACGCAATCCACGCCGCTAGACGAAGTAGACGACTCCGGCACACTCTTCTAAAATAGTGTTGCGTTGTACCTCGCTCTGAATCCTAACGTTGTGTTAAATCACTGTGTAATAAACACTTCCATGCACGACACCGTCTCAGATGACATCGCTCCGCAGCTCGAACAACTGCGTGCAGAAGTAGATGTATCACTTGATCGTTACACACAATTCAACAGTGACTGCCCTGACAAACTGCGTTCAGCAATTCGCTACAGCTTGCTGGCACCCGGGAAGCGACTGCGTCCATGTCTGGTGTTGTTAGCCAGCGAAGCTTGCGGCCAGCAGTATTCACCCGCACTACCCGCCGCCTGCGCCGTTGAGATGGTTCACGCCTATTCACTAATCCACGACGACTTACCCGCGATGGATGATGATGACACCCGCCGTGGACAACCTACCTGCCACAAGAAATTCGATGAAGCTACGGCGATCCTGGCAGGTGACGCGCTGCTTGCGTTAGCTTTTCAAGTAGTCGCCCAAGAAGTTCCCTCACCTCCGATTTCCGTTCGTTGTCTTCAGGAACTGGCGCTGACGGCAGGAGCCTGTAGTCTCGTGGGCGGCCAGGTGGCTGATCTAGCAGCTGAATTTGGTGATTTGGATGCAGAAGAACTGGTGGCAATTCACCGCCGCAAGACCGGAGCCATGTTCCGCGTCTCTTTACGCCTCGGTGGGATCATTGCCGACGCCTCCGCCGAACACATCGACGCCCTAGATGCGTATGGAGAAAGACTGGGATTGGCGTTCCAGATCACTGATGATTTACTAGACGTTGATGGCGACGAAGCAGCCGTCGGTAAACGTGTCGGAAAAGATGCCGATCAAGGAAAACTGACTTATCCTGGATTGCTGGGAGTCGTAGAGAGCCGAAATCGCGCCACGACATTAATCGAGGAAGCGTGCGACGTGATTAGCAATCTCGGCAAATCCGCTATTCCACTTACGCAACTAGCCCGATTTGTATTGGCAAGGAATCAATAGCCATGCATCCGCTATTGTCAAAGATCGAAACACCACACGATCTACATGGCATGACTGTCGATCAACTCGAACAGGTTGCAGATGAAATACGCGACGTACTGTGCAATCTGCTCAATACACGCACAGCTCATTTCGCTTCCAACCTCGGCGTTGTTGAGCTCTGCCTGGCACTACATAGCGTCTATGATTTCCCGCACGATCGTCTTATCTGGGATACCGGTCACCAAATCTATCCCCACAAACTGATCACGGGAAGATACCACCAATTCAACTCGATGCGCACAAAGGGCGGGTTAATGGGCTATCCCAACCCGCACGAAAGCGAATTCGATCTTTTCATGACAGGGCATGCCGGTTGTAGCGTCTCCACAATGCTTGGAATCAAGACGGGTGACGACCTGCAGAAAAACCCCTCCGAACGACGCGCCGTTGCTGTCATTGGTGATGGAGCTTTCCCATCCGGCATCGTGTTTGAAGCAATGAACAACCTGGGAGGGCTTCAAAAGAACCTATTGATGGTGCTGAACGACAATAAGATGTCGATCTGTCCGCGGGTTGGAGGAATCGCGAGTTATCTGGACCGCCTGCGAACTGCTCCCTTTTACACCGGATTGAAAAGCGAAGCGGTCAAGATATTGAACCACGTGCCGTTGCTGGGCGACCCCGTTGAGCGTCTGTTATCACAAATCAAGGAAGGCATCAAAGCTGGCTTACACGGAGGTATGCTCTTCGAGGAATTGGGGTTCCGCTACATCGGCCCAATCGATGGCCACAATATCCGACTGCTGCGCAAGTACCTGCGAATGGTACAAGATCTGGAAGGCCCTATCTTGCTTCATGTCGTGACCGAAAAGGGACATGGCTTCGAACCAGCCCAACAAGACCCTGTTTTCTTTCACACACCGCCGGCCTTTCAAACTACGACGCCTACTCCCAGTGGCGTTGTCAGCTCCGCTGCCAAACCATTTACACATTACGCGGCCAGTGCCATTCACTCGGCGATGGAACAGGACGAACGCGTGACCGCGATTACGGCTGCCATGTGCCAGGGAAACAAGTTGGAAGCGATTCGCGACGACTTTCCTGGACGGTTCTTTGACACCGGAATCTGTGAGGCCCACGCCATCGCGTTCGCAGCCGGCCAGGCCAAAACAGGCCTCCGGCCGATTGCATGCATTTACAGTACTTTCCTGCAGCGAGCGTACGACCAAATTTTTCAGGAAGTCGCGCTACAAGACCTCCCAGTCATCTTCATGCTCGATCGCGCTGGCCTGACGGCACCCGACGGTCCTACCCACCACGGCTTGTACGACCTGGGATATCTGCGTCTCTTTCCCAATATGGTGGTTATGGCACCTGGCGATGCGCTGGACGTGCGGCCTATGTTGGCCTTCGCGTTAGAGCAGAACGCACCTTGCGCACTCCGCTATCCCAAAACGACCGCTTTATCCGTACAGCGGGAAGTCGCCCCCGTTGAACTGGGGCGCAGTGAAGTCCTGCGTTGGGGAACTGACGGCATGTTACTCTGCTGCGGCAATCTATTAGGAGAGTGCATGGGCGCCGCCGAGTCACTTCAACAAGAGGGAATTGAAGTCGGCGTGATCAATGCGCGTTTTGTGAAACCCATCGATGTCGAAATGTTAGAACGTGTTTTCACTGAATGTGGTTTTGTGATCACCGTGGAAGAAGCGGCCCTTATGGGCGGATTCGGAAGTGCCGTTCTGGAAACCGCATCCAACACGGGATTGGACACTCGACAGTTACACCGACTGGGCATCCCAGACCAATACATTGAACACGGTGATCGCGGGGAACTGCTTGCTGATCTTACTCTCGACCAAGAAGGGATCTCCCGCACCTGCCATGAAATGCTCACCCAGATGCGAGTGTCTTGAGACATGTCGCAGCCAGCGTCGTGCCGACACCAGTGCTATAGGCCAGATTTCGAACACAACCGCCTTTCCCTCAGACGGTCGGCGGCTAACGTAAATACATAAATTCGTTAGCGCTCAGCAAAGTCTGGGAATACTGTTCCCAGGGCGTCAATCCCTTTTGGACTTGCGCTTGCGCCAGAAACGTTCGCCCAATCCGAAGCTCGTCTTCCGTAGGCAAGCGACAATACAGCAGCCGATATGCAGATCGAATCCGTTCGTCCTCCAGCATTGAAACCGCCGCAATCCGTGCAGCAAACGCTTTGGCTCGGTCGAGCATAAACGCACTATTCATGAGGAACAAGAACTGCTGGGGCACAACACTGACGGCGCGTTTTGCGATGGTTGCGCGCGGCACCGGAAAGTCGAACAATCTCAAAAACTTGTCGGTTTCAAATCGGTCACCATGACGACTGACGCTGAAGTACAATGTGCGACGTCGGCTGCCGCGAACCTGCTCATCCGGACCGCCACCGATCCGGCAGTTTAGTTCCCCCGTCACATGCAACAACGCATCACGCCAGGATTCAACGTCCAATCGCCTGGGACTCTTCCGCCAATAAAGTTGATTGCCACCATCCACCGAGAAATTTGAGCTGATAAATTGACTGCCCATTTGATAAGTCGACGAGCTTACAATCAAACGGTGTATCGCCTTTGTCGACCAATTGCCGCGAACTAGCCTCGCCGCCAGCCACTCGAGCAGCCCGGGGTGTGTCGGCAGGCTCCCCAATCGCCCAAAGTTGCTCGCGCTATCGACAAGCGCTGTGGAAAAATGGCCCTGCCAGAGCCGATTCACCCATACCCGCGCCGTCAGACGCCGTCCCTCGCCGACCACCGCATCGGCCAATTCGACACGTCCACTCCCTCTCGCAAATCTACGTGGATCCTTACCGGCGAGTATTCTCAAGAATCGACGAGGCGCAATCTCGCCTGGTTTACGAAGATTTCCACGCAACGCCACTCGCATGTCAGCATTTCCAGTATCCGTCAAAGAGTGCGCAACGGGGTACTTCTTCGGTGCGGCCTCCCGCAACTCGGCCAATTTCGCCTTCGCGTTGTTCAGCTTTTCTTTTTCCGTATCAGCCGCCTGCTGCCCTTTCTGGCTAAGCGTCTTCTCCTGCTTCTTGATCTGTTCCGTGAGAAGCTTGATCTCGTTCTGCGCCTTCTGATATCGGAGGACCACCTCGTCACTGGCCAACGGAAATTCGGCAGTTCTTGTGTTGTTAAAAATCCCTGCTAGTGAGTAATAATCCATGGTGGGGATGGGATCGAACTTATGGTCATGACACCGCGCGCATGCCACAGTCAAACCGAGAAATGCACGAGACAACGTATCGACCCGATCGTCTAACGTTTCTGATTTGGCCTGTGCCACGCTGTCGGGATCGCCCCCATCAGAATGATAAGTGGGACCGACTGCAAAAAAACCCGCAGCGACTGGACTGTCATTAACTCGCAGCAAATCACCCGCAATCTGATAACGAACAAACTGGTCGTATGGCAGATCCTGGTTCAACGCCTGGACCACCCAGTCACGATAGCGCCAGGCTTCAGGCAATGCTTGACTGTCCAAGAATCCGCCATAGCCATCACTGTAGCGCGCCACGTCGAGCCACTGGCGACCCCACCGTTCTCCATACCGCGGCGACGCAAGTAGCCGGTCGATCAATCGGGTATCCATATCCGGCTCCGTCGCCGTAACGAAGTCGGCCACCTCGATCGGCGTCGGGGGCAGTCCTGTCAAATCGAGATAGAGTCGCCTGGCCAGCACCCGCCTGTCCGCTGGCGGGACCGCAGCCAGCCCTGCACGTTCACGCCGAGCCAAAACAAATCGGTCTAATGGGGTTTGAGGCCATCTTCGCTCTTCGACGTCAGGAAGTAATGGCTCCCGTAGCGGTTTCCACGACCAATGCCCTGCCTGCAATTCCTCCCACTGCCACGTGGGAGATTTCCCCGCACTGGCACCAACAGGCTCTTCTGGCCAAGGAGCACCTCGCTCAATCCAGGCCACCAGAGCATCAATCTCGGCAGCGTGTAACTTGCCCTGTGGTGGCATCTCCACGGCCTGATAACGGACCGCCTTCACCAGCCGGCTCTGCTCCGCGTTACCGGGAACAATAGCCGCGCCAGAGTCACCGCCGCGCAAAAGTTGTTCACGACCGTCGACCCGGAGTCCGCCTTCGATTACTTCTGCATCGCCACTGTGGCACGAGTAACAATGTTCCACCAGCAGTGGCCGAACCTTTTTCTCGAAGAATTCCAGATCTTGAGCACCGACGGGATCAGTCGCAGCTCCGGTGCCGTACCAGCCACTCACCACCCCCGTGGCAAGGATGCAAAGCCAAAAGGGACGTAGTCCGGGGGCGCGCGTTTGAGCCATGCTGTCTCTCGTTCAGGAGGCTGATTCCAGATACGGACTGCGCCCGGTACTGCGATCGATCAAAGCATGCCACCGCAAGCACCCACAGCGGCCACTCGTGCTGCAGTCAAACCAATCACAACAGCGTCAGCGTCGCGCACTCAGTGCGCTGCCCGCTTCGCAACTTCCTCCGATGATTGATCATCGCACTGGTGGTGGCCCGCCTATTCACCACCACTTTCCGCTTCCGGCTCGACAACTTCTGGCGGACCAAACGTCGCCAAGGCCTGCCCTTGGTCATTCCAGATCCGCAGGATACTGTCTTGGCCACCGCCCACAAACGTCTTGCCATCGCCGCTGACCGCAGTCGAATACATGAAATCTTTGCCACCACCAAGGGCTCGGATATTTCCGCCGTTGTCAGCTCGCTTGACGTGCACGTTGTTGTCGCCACATGACGCGACCACATTAGTTCCGATCGATACAAATTTGATCGATGTCAGTTCTTTCGAAAATCCTCCGATCGTACGTTGCTGATCACCTGTCTTGAACGTCCAAATCTTGATTACTTTGTCGGCGCCACAAGTCGCCAAGGTACGGCCGTCCGCACTCCAACTGACTCCCAACACATGGTGGGTATGACCCTCGAACGAACGCACAAATTCGCCATCAGCGACTTTGAACACCTTCATAAAACGATCCGCTCCGCAAGACGCGATATAGTCATCCTCTGGCGAAAATTCGACCGCAAAAATGGTATCACTGTGAGGCTCTTTAATCTCTCGTACCAGCTTGCCAGTCTCGACATCCCACAATTTGAGTTGACCACTTCTAGAGGGTTCACCTCCGCCGGTCGCGAGCAGCTTTCCGTTCCGGCTGAAACCAACGGCTGTGACGCGGTCAACGAGTGTCTGCGCGTCATCTGGATTCCCGATCGTCCGTACCAGCTCCCATTGGGGGCTACCATTCCAGACAATCACTGTGTTGTCCTTGGCAGCCGAAATCAAGTCACCGTTTTGGGAAAATCCAACCGCCGTGACAGCAGCTCCGTGTCCTTCATAAGACTCGACCGGGGCACCCGTTTCGCTCTCGAAGGTGTGCACCTGTTGGTCATCGCCGGCCAAGGCAAATGTCTTGCCGTCTTGCGAGAACGCTACGCTATGCAGTGGCTTCTCAGTAGCAGGCAGCGCCATATTCGCTTTCTCATGGGCACCCTGGGCTTGCTTGTGCTTCGCTTGCTCGTTCTTGTGGAGCGCGTCGGCGTCGGCAATTCCCTGCTGCGCTTTCGCGACGGCTTCCCCAGCCCGCTTCTCGGTTTTCCGGTTCGCTTCCAATGTGCGTTCCGCGGCATTCTTTTCATTCGTGGCTTTCTGCGCCGCCTCGGTAGACTTCTTCTGATTCTCTTGCGCTGTCTTCAAGTCCGCATTCGCTTTGGTAAGCGTCTCATCGGCCTTCTTCTTGGCATCATCCGCCGCCTTTTTCGCGGCCTCCATGTCGGTGACCACTTTTTGCGCCTTCACCTTATCGGCCTCGGCCTTCTTACTCTTCTCTTGTGCCTGTTTCACGACGTTCGCCACCGACACAACCAATTCAGCTAATGATTTATTTTTCGGCGCTGCTTTCGCGGCGGCCTGGACTGACGCCAATGTTGTCGCCGCGACCTTCCCGGCGACGCCAGCGTCCACAACCGCCTGTTCGGCGACTTTCAAGGCTGCTTGTGATTTCTTAAGTTCCGCCTCAGCCTTCTTCATATTGGCATCAGCCGTTTTTTGCTCCGCCTCAGCCTTCTTCTGAGTCGCTTGGCTATCGGTCAACACTTTGTCCGCAGCCACCTTGTCGGCAGTAGGTTTCTTAGTCGCTTCAACTTTTTTCGCTAACTCCTCGGTCGCTTTCTTCGTATTGTCTTGCGCTGTTTTAAGGTTCTTGTCCTCAGCTTCTTTGCGTTTATTCGCCGCATCGAGGTCACCTTTGGCTTTGTCCTCTCGAATTTTCGCCAGATCAACCGTCCGCTTTAGTTCCTCGACCGTGAGCCGCGCGCGAAAACTGCCTTTCGACACCGCCAGCTCCTTGCCGTCCGCGGCGTTCCACAACTTGGCCGTGTTGTTCGCACTGGCGGAAACAAATTTTGCGGAATCCGGCCTGACTGCAACCGAGACCACCGGGCCACCATGATTCATCGAACGCAGCTGCTTCCCGTCCGCGACGCTCCAGAGTCGCACAGTGCCATCCTGGCTACCGGAAAGTAGTTGCGAACCGTTTGCTTGGACCGTCACCAGGCTATGCACCGGACCCCCGTGCCCTTTGATTTCTCGTTGGGGCTGAGCGTTGTCAACGCCCTCTGCGGGCACTGTCCAAACACGAATCAGGTTGTCTGCGCCTGCAGTAGCAATCTGTTTTCCTTCACTGACAACCGCGACACCATGCACCGCCGACGGCGTCGTCAAAACCGGTCCTGCTCGACCAAAATTCTGTACATCCCAGACAATGACCGTTTTGTCCAGCGAGCCGGACACCAAGCGTGCACCATCCGTTGAAAACGCCAACGCTTTGACCGCGGCGGTGTGCCCGGCGAGTGACACCGAAACCTGTCCTGTCGCCAAGTCGGACAAACGCACCTTGCCATTCTCTAACCCGAAGGCCACCCACCTGCCGTCGGCACTGGTGGCAATGATATTGGCGGCGCTTTCCAATTGCTCAAGCGCCAGTCGCTGTACGTTTCGAGGCCGCTTGAAAATCTTCACGGTCCGGTATCCACCCGCAGCCAAATACTGCCCATCCGGACTAAAACCTAACGACTGCACCACGTCAAAAAATGCAACACCGGGTCGATCGTAGATTTCCGACTTCAATAAGGTTGGGTCCGTGAGCCGCCCAACTTCCTGCTTGCTCGGCGCATGGTAAATAAACACCTGATTGGCACGTCCGGCCGCCACGTACTGGCCGTCGGGCGAAATCGTAACGCTGTAGATCGGATTAACTCCGGCTGGTAACGGCTGCCAGTCTGGCGCGCCTGAAATCCCTTTTACTTCGCCCTTGGCACCTTGATCTATCCACAGCTTGATCAAACCCAGTTCTTGCGGACTGAGGCTCTTGGCCCCAACGGTGTTGTCATCCGGGGGCATAAACGATTCTTGCTGCCTGGCGGCCAGTTTCAACAACAGGCTCTCGCCACCTTTGCCGGCGACCGCTGACGGCCCCTCGCTCCCACCCTTGAGGATGCTTGCGGGGGTTTCCAACACGAGATCGCTCTCGGCTTCCGTGCTATTATGACACGCTAGGCAGTTCCGCCGAAAAATAGGCAGAATCTCCTTTTCAAAGTCAACTGCGTCGTCCCGTTTGATCTCTTCGATAGCAATCGGCTTTTCGTCGGCTGCAAAGATGACCGAGTTCAGGACGAGCCCCAGGAATACGGACCCCACGACTGAGCTGGAGAACATCGTATAACGTCGCATGACAATAGACCTTATGGATGGTAGATGTTGTAAATGTTTGTTAAAGGCTCGATGCGAACTACTCACTCCAACCCAACGAGAAACGGCCTAGCCGACCACAAGCGGGCGGATTCACTCTACTTTTCAGCGGCCGCCTCCACCTTGAGCACGATCTGCTGAGACGCCTGTACGTCGATCTTATTGAACTTGGCCTTGGCTCTGATGGTGATCGTATGATCGCCAACCGTGGCCTTGTCGGTCGCCGCCACTTGCAATTTCGCTTCTTTCTGATCCTTGGCCATCGATACTTTCTCGATGGCGATGCCCGCGACCCCCTTCGGCACCTCAACTGTAATTTCCACCGCGTCGGCAAAGCCATAAAGGCGCTCCAAGGTAACCGGCACCTCAGCGTTGGCCGCCGCCTTCACGGCGGCATTGGCGGCCGCAATCTTCAATGGCGTGTCGACGACGCGAAGTTGGACGGGCGTCGACACAATGGCGAAATTGAGATCTTTGGGCTCATTTGCCTTCTTGACATCCGCGACCTTTTTGTCGGCGGCTGCTTTAGCCGCTTGCACCCGTTTGTTCTTTTCTTCGATTTCTTTGTGCTTTGCTTCAGCTTTCTTGCGGACCTCTTCCGCGTCGGCCGCTTTTTTCTTCGCCTCATCCGCACCGTCCTTGGCCGCTTTGGCGGCGTCACCGGCTACCTTCGCAGCCGCATCCAACGCGGCCTTCGCAGTCTTCAACTCTTCCGCAACCTGCGCTACTGCAGCAACGATCATCTTTTGGTCCGCTTCAGCGCGAGCCACGGCGTCCGCATTACGCGGTATTTTCACCTTGGTGTCTGAACGCAGGTAGAAGTTGTAGAAACCGGCTTTCGCCTTTGCATTCGTAATATGTACGGCTAGCGTCCCTTCGCTCTTGTCACCATTAATTTCCAAATCGCCTGGCTTCACTTCGCCGGGTACATTCTGGGCAATCAGTTTGAACTTCTCACCGAAACCCAACCGTCGTGCCACCTTGATCGGCACATCAATCTTGCCACCGCGTGACGTCTCCAACAGTTTTCCGTCACCGACCTGGACCAACGCCGGATGTGTCTCACGCGATGTCACTGAAAGCACTAAATCCCGCATCACCCGAAAAAACGCTGGCTGCGTCGTACGATTCCCGGTATTCCATACCACCGAAATAATCCGTGCGTAGCGTGCCACATCCCGCTCGCCGACTTTCGCTTTACCGACAATCCGGATCGGCCCCATCCAATCCTTGACGTCGTCTTGCGCTTTGAAGACCAGCCATACCGAAGACGCGTTGCTAGGCAGCGTTGTGGCTGCGCACTCTACGCCTTCGGGCAGGCCCTCAACTGCGACCTCAATTTCTCCGCCAAAACCATCCTGGCGTACAGCTACTAACTCCATCAAGGCCGTTCCACCTTTCCGCAAAACAGGCGAGTAGTAGGATACGGTGTTCGCGTTGGCGACTTTCAGTTGCCGCGCGTTGGCGATCAGCCGAAAATCCGGAACCTCACTACGAATTTGCAGGCGGTAAATGTAACGACCGTCGCTCCGCGCGGTACCCAAACTATCACGAACCCTGATGCGATAGAGACCATCGTCCGGGACGGCAAACCGATAGGACGGATCGTTGGTTGAATAGTCGAAATCACCACCGATTCTGCCGTTGCGATTGTCAACATCATCCACATAGGCGACGTCTGCGACCTGCTCTTCGCCTTTTTCGTTCTTGGTCACACGCTGAATCAAAAGGTCCGCATCCGTTTCCAGACCCAAACGGTGCGAAATCAAATCGACCTTATAGACGGTCCCTTTTTTCGCCTCGAATTCCACCCAGTCTATGTCGCGCTCCGGGTAGAAGCGGCCGGCGACTTCACAGGGCACCACTACTTTCTGCGCTTTATCGACGGCATTGTTGGGCTCTTGTTCCAAAGTGACGGCAGCGGCAGCGAAACCAACGCGAATCGGATTGAGCTGGGCGTATCGGTAGTCGTAGCCGTTGAGCAAAATGCCAGCGGGTGCCAGCGGAGCGCCGGCCCCAAGGCTATCCTCGCTCTGCTGCTGACCTGGCAGTGAAATCTTGACTTTCAATTGCTGCAGGGGCCGACCGTCCGATGTCAAACCCTCAACCGCTTCGCCGCCCGGTAAATTCCGGCCATAAAGTGTGTATTCTTCATTCGAACCCGGCAGCCCGGCGGGTGGAAACACATAGTCAACATGCGCGCCGGCATGGATCGACAAACGGTAGAACAACTCGGCACCACCTCCATAAATGTGGTCGTGCAAACCTACCGTGAAGGTGCCATCCGCGGGGGCACTAAAATCGATCAACGGGTCCTTGCCGATGCTGTCACGGACACGAAGCAACTCTTTGCCGTTGACGTCGTAGAGGACCAGCGTACCGTCCAGTTTCGAGTCTACGCGTTTGGCCAGGCAGTCAAAAACAACTCGTTGGCCAGCCTTGAGAGCAACCTTGAAATAATTTACCGCATTGGCGTCCGCCCGGCCGGTTACCGTCGTCCCCACGGCGATTTCCTTGGCGCTCGCGAGCGTCGAGTTCGACCCATCGTCCATAACCTCTTCATGCAATCCAACGACAAACGCTCGCGGATTCGAAGCGCCGAACCTGCCGCGCACCCGGGCATCATAGATCCCGGGCGGAACATCCGCGGCGACCGTGACCGTGAAAACGTTATTGACAGGCACGGGGTCTGTGTAAAATTCCGCCGGCGGATTGGTCTTTTGCGTGGCCTTAATGCCGGGGTGTGAAAATTCCAGCGCCGTAAGATCGTCCTGATTGCCACCGCCTACGGTAACTTCGAGGGTGGCGCCGGGCTTGGCACCGAGTGGGTAGATGGTTGTCAGTTCTGTTAGTGGGAGCTGTCCGAACGCCACCAGTGTCAACACAGGACACAACGCCAACGACCACCACGGTGCACACTTTTGGATTTTCGTCATTCGAAATAATCCCTTCTAGCGGAAACAAACACAGGGCGCGACCAGGCCTCCAGGCCCGCCTCGCGTTGTGCCAATCACTGACCTTTCCGTTCGGCCCGACAAGTTCCAAGGAGAGCGGCACAACAACGCGCGCCAGGAGGAACTGACAGTGCCGTGCCCGACTCCTGTCCGGCTTAATCTCAATTGTAATTGGCGACCACTGTCACGCACCACTTTTAGCCACCGCATTAATACGAGCATCCTGTCTACGCACGTGGCCAGGTACGTTGCCGCACTCCACCCCACACAAGGCACTCTCGAACGCTACTAATGATTAAAGAGAAATTCCTTGGTGTTAATCAATGCCCAGACAATATCTTCGTAGGCAACCTGAGGTTTTTCCTGGTGTTTCTCGATGTGTTTTGTGGCAATTTCTGATTCCTCAGACGTCGGCTCGCGAGCGAATGCTAGTAAATAAAGTTCGCGAACTTTAGCCTGGTGACCACGATCCGCATCCTTGGCCATCTTGGCAGCCCGACCGTTGCCGTCGGTCAACTTGCCCTGAATTTCACTTGAATTCAACAAGTGCAAACTCTGCGCCAGGTTCGCCTCCGAGGACCTCTCACATTCGCATGCGCTGGAAGACTCCGGGCGGCCAAAGACCGTCAGAAAATAGGAGCTAAAACCGTTATCCTTGAGCTGAACGGCCCGAGTTCCGCCCGGCAGACCACCAAACCCAGTAGTGGTACCGGCGACTTGATTAATGGAGTCCAGCAGCACCTCGGCATTCAACCGCTTCGGAAAATAGCGTGAGTAGTTCTGCTTATCGTCGCGATTCCACTCATTCGGCTCCGCGGACAGCTGATAAACACTGGAGCTACAAATCGTCCGCACCAGATGCTTCAAATCGAACTTATGCGTGATGAAATCACGCGCCAACGCATCCAGCAGCTTGGGATGCGTAGCTGGATTGGTCACCCGCATATCATCTTCCGGATCAACCAGCCCTCGCCCAAAAAAGTGTTTCCAATAACGGTTGACCAGCGCGTAGGCGAAAAATCGGTTCTCTGGGTCGGACAACCAATCCGCCAGATACTGTCGTGGATCTTCATCCTGGGGAATATCAAGAGTCGGTGTCCCCAAGCCGGTGGGCTTGACATTCTGCTTGGTCTTCGGATTCTGCGACTGCGCCACGCCACGATTGTGGAAAATACGGTCAAACCCGGGAAAGTCAGACTTCTTCCGCCCCACCCTGGAAAAGAAAGCTGCGAACCCGTAGTAATCCTGCTGACTCCAGACCTCAAAGGGGTGGTGGTGACAGCGTGCGCACTGAATTCGCAAACCGAGGAACAACTGCGCTGTATCTTCAACTTGCGCTGACTGATCCTTGACTTCGCGATACCAGGCAACCGGAGGATTCTTGGCGGGCGCCCCCGTAGACGCAACGATTTCCCGGACAAACTGATCGTACGGTTTATTGTGGTAGAAGCTGTCTCGAATCCAATCATAGAACGCGAATGTCGCCGAACGATCTTCGGCACGGCGCCGCTTATTTCGCAAGATCGCATTCCATTTATTCGCGAAGTAATCCGCGTAGTCAGTACTGTCCAGCAGCGCGGTAATCAACTTATCGCGCTTTGCGGGATCCTGGTCACTGAGAAACTGCTCGGCCTCAGCCTGACTTGGCAATCGGCCAGCAATGTCAATCGTAACCCGCCGCAAGAATGTTGCGTCGCCGGCAACAGTCGAAGCAGGCAACCCGAGTGCCTTCAGCTTGGCAAACACAAGTTGATCAACAAAGTTCTTTTCGGGCGGCAAATTCTCCACTGCAACACCGAGAGGCACAGTGGAGCGGAACACGTCAACATATCCTTGATAGCGTGCCATTACGGCCACGCTGCCGGTCAGCTTCGCGGTCGTCACCAAGCCGGTGACACTGACTTCAGCAAACTCGGTATCATTTGAATCAAATTGCGTCATCCGAGTAACGTCGCGCGTCGACCCGTCTGAATAGTGCGCCACAGCAATAACTTGCTGGTCTTTGTCCCGGCCCATCAAGCGCTCTTCAGGAAAAACCTCTAAGCTTTTGACAACCGGATCATCCGCATTGCCGTAGGGCATTCCTTGTTGAATCCAACGACGGAGAATGCGATGAGCTGGCGAACCGTTGGAAATGCGCTGACCACCACCATGCGGCACACGCGCAACGGCTTTTTCAATCAAGAGGCTACGATCCGGATCGGCAGGAAACAGACGCCGTCCGCGTCCTTCTTTGACAAGGAATTCGAAATCCTCAGTCGGCTCAAACCCGAGCAAAGACAAACGGAACCCATTCTGTCCGCTCGATTTACCGTGGCAGCCACCACTGTTGCAACCGTACTTCGTGAAGATCGGTACAACTTCGTTCGGGAAGTTGACCGCCAAATCCTTCTCGATATTCGTCACCTGTACTTTGACCGAAGACGCGGGCCCCGCTTCCGATTGCACGAGCAGCTCCGTCTCACCCTCTTTGATCGGCACGACATGCCCGGTGACATCGACATCGACGATACCTTCTGGTTTTACCGCATACTTCACGTCGCGGGTCAAATCACGCTTTTGCCCACTGTCGTAACTGCCAGAGATGATCAGCTGCTGGCTCGAATCTCGACCTGCCAGCACAACTTTCCCATCAACGGTGCGACCGGTGATGATCTCCAGAGACTGCAGTTTTCCAGGATCCGGAAGACCAGGTGGTTCCGGTTGCGACTCTGCAGAAATTAACGCTTGAGCGGAAAACAACACGGTTGCTAACCAAGCCGTGGCGGAAAAAACTCGCATCGTGGATCCCTTCCTTCTTACTCAATAGTATGAGGCAAACCGCCTGGGTTATAGCGAATCATCCGGCCCCGTCTCCAAGCTGTAGCAACCGGATGCTTCGGATTCGTCAACCAGAAAATTATCACATCAAGCGACCATTATGACAAGCATATTTCCTACACCACAGGGGCGTCAAATTGGCGCCCAGCCAAAACTACACAGAAAACACCAGTACGCTCCGCCACAAAACCACTCCTCCGAGGGGTTCCGGTTCCCGCAGCAGATCATTGCACTTCACTGTGCAGCGCACATCAACACTGTGCAGCGCACATCTACACTGCGCAGCGCACATCTACAGCTCTTCACCTCTGGACACCTTGTAGAAAAACCCTCTAATTAAGGGCATCACGCGCGCAACGCTTGTGCAGTCCTCGCAAAGTGGTGCTGTGCGCGTTACGAGGCCAAGCCAAGCACTCTGATGAAGGCCGCTCTATGCAAACCACTCGCCGCCGTGCAGGTCGCGCAGCTCCGGCTGTCATCCTCATAATAGGCTCGTTGATCGTCGTCGGCTGCCTTGCCTGGCTGCTGCTAGATCGCGACGAATCCTCCGACCACTCCACAGGTCCGGTTGCAGGAACCTCAGTCGACGAACTGTTCGTCTATTGCGCCGCCGGAATGCGTTATCCCATGGAAGAAATCGCCAGCCAATACAAACGCGAATTTGGCGTTAATGTGCAGTTGCAGTACGGCGGCTCCAACACACTGCTCAGCCAAATCAAGGTTGCCGACACTGGTGACCTCTATCTGGCAGGTGACTCGAGTTACATTCAGCAAGCCGTGGACGGTAGATTGGTTAATGAGGTGTTCGACCTTGCAAATATGAAACCGGTGATCGCAGTCCTCAAGGAGAAGACCAGCATAAAATCGGTTGAAGACCTCGCCTCACCACAACATCGTGTGGGCTTAGGTAATCCCGGCGCAGCAGCAATTGGCAAGAAAGTTAGGCGACTGTTGACTCGCTCTGGGCATTGGGAACGTGTCAACAAAAACGTCACCGAAAACGGGGTTTTCAAACCGACGGTCAACGAAGTCGCGAACGATATCAAGCTGGGGAGTGTTGATGCCGGCGTAATCTGGGACGCCACGGCAGCTCAATATACAGAGCTCAAACAAGTCGCTACGCCTGAACTCGATGCCGGCGACGCACGGGTTCAAATGGGAGTGCTCCGCTCGACGAAGCAGCCAACCGCCGCGTTACACTTTGCCCGCTATGCAGCTGCACGTGACAAAGGATTACGAATTTTTCGAGAAAAGGGGTTTCGTGTCGTCAACGGCGATATCTGGGCCCATAAACCAGAACTGACTTTTTTCGCAGGTTCGGTCAATCGTCGGGCCTTAGAACCCATCATTCAAGCCTTTGAGTCCCGCGAAGGCGTCAAGGTCAACACCATTTACAATGGTTGCGGGATCCTGACAGCACAAATGAAAACGATCCTGGAAACCGAAGGGAACGGGTTTCCCGATACGTATATGGCGTGCGATGTTTATTACCTCGACGCCGTGAAAGAGTTCTTCGAACCCGGCATCCATGTGTCAGAAACCGACATTGTGATCTGTGTTCAAAAGGGAAATCCCAAGAATATCCAACAACTCAAGGATCTGGCCAGTGAAGGAGTCAGAGTCGCAATCGGTGAGCCACGTGAATGTACGATCGGCGTGCTAAGTCGACGTTTGCTGCAAGATGCCGGGCTTTATGAGCAAATGCTGGCGAACAATATCAAAGCGCAAACTCCCTCGTCAGCGATGCTGCTGCCAGCAGTCACTTCCGCATCCGCGGACGCAGCACTCGTCTACCGTACAGACGCATCGTCCAATCTCGACAAGATTGAGATTGTTCCAATCCAATCAAAGTTGGCCAAGGCGATCCAACCGTTTAGTGTTGCTCGGGAAAGTCAATTCAAACAGTTGTCTCAGCGGCTCTTCGATACCGTTGCGGCTTCTCGCAGGCAATTCGAGGAAGTCGGGTTCCGCTGGCGGCTGGCGGCTCCCCAGGCCAGCAATTAGTGTCGGCCTAGGAACGCCCAACAAGATCTGCTGGAGCTATGGCCGAACCGATTACGTCCCGCACATCTTCTGACCGACCATTTCTCATTGGCCTAGCCATCCTGGGAGCAACCTACATCAGTCTGATTGTGGGCATGCTGGGCGCTGATTTGCTGTACCTGATCGTCCACAAACAAATCAAGATGGCGACTATTGAGTTTCTTTGGGACGACGCCGGACGCCTACTGCATCACGGTGACAAGGTGACAACTCAATACGACCGACGTGGCTTGACTATTCGAACCCACAGCGAGCAGCACCCCGCAACCATCTTTGAGTACCTGCCCGTTGAAAACGAGGCTTTGAAGAACTCCCCGGCAACACGCTTCTCTACCCCGATGTTAGGAATTGCAAAAACGAGTTCCGCGGCGGATATGCCAAGCGTATTCCAAGGTCCTCAAGCAAAGCTTGTCTTCCACTGGGCGGAGCCAGTCGAACTCACGTTACTCGAGCTCTCCGGAATCCCCATCAATGCTGTGGCCAGCGCGCGTTTTCTCGACGTGGACGGACAGTTGGTGGCGTCGCGAGAAATTCAAGGCAGGACGAACGGCACCCTGCTGGAATTCTCCGGCAAAGATAAGAAACAGTCCGGTATCCAGAATGTGAGCGGTCTTGAATTAGCATTGCCGCGTGGAGGCTTCGTTTCCAGAATCAAGTACTTATGGCTGGGACGCGCCCGGGCCGACTGGGAAACAGACTATCCACTCTTATCGCGGCTGGCTTACAACCCATTGACCGCTGCCCTGCAAAAACCCGAAATCCGCTATGCCACCAAACTCAGCCTAATCAGTTGCACTATCACGGCGATTTTTTCTCTCTGGTTGGCGATCCCGATCGGCTACCTGCTCTCCCGTTATCAGTTCCGCGGGCACAACCTGATCGATGCGATCGTCGACATCCCCATTGTCTTGCCTCCGCTGGTCGTAGGCCTCAGTTTGCTCATCTTGTTCCAATTCGTCCCTCGAGGCTTGCATGATCGAGTGGTCTATGAAATACCAGCGGTTGTATTGGCACAGACGATGGTTGCGGCAGCGTTTGCGGTCCGTACCATGCGCGCCACATTCGACCAAATTGATTCACGACGAGAAGAAGTTGCGTTGACTCTCGGCTGCACCCGGTTTCAAGCATTCACAAGAGTTGTGCTCCCCGAGGCGCGCAAAGGTATCCTGACCGCAGCCACTTTAGCTTGGGCGCGAGCGCTGGGTGAATTCGGACCTTTGCTGATCTTCGCCGGCGCAACACGAATGAAAACCGAGGTGCTCTCGACCACGATTTTCCTAGAAATGAACGTCGGGGATACCGCCGCTGCCGTGGCCGTCTCGCTGATCATGGTTACCGGGGCTATGATCGTACTTATCATCGCTCGTCTCTGGGGCAATCGCGCCGCGATCTGACCAATCCTTTTTCCGCCGGTTGGCTTGCATCAGGTGGGCCTCACCCAATTGACCATTTTCCAAATGCTGGTCTTGCCTTGATCCACATTAACCACGTCACGCTCCAGGCCGGAGACTTCCGACTGGAAAATGCCAGCTTCCAGGTACCCACGGGTGACTACTGCGTGCTGATGGGAAAAACCGGCTGTGGTAAAACAACGGTCCTGGAGGCCGTCGCAGGTCTCAAAAAAGTTGAATCCGGCCAGATCATGCTCGGGCAGCAAGATGTTACCACCCTGCATCCACGCGATCGCAACGTGGGTTACATGCCCCAGGATGGCGCTCTATTCAACACAATGAGTGTTTCTCAAAACCTCTCCTTCGCGCTGCAAATCCGCAACGCAGACCGCCAAGTCATAAAAAAACGCGTCGATGAGCTGGCAACGATGCTGGAAATCACGTCGTTACTCAAACGGCAAATCCACGGACTCAGCGGTGGCGAACGTCAACGCGTCGCTCTGGGCCGGGCACTAAGCTTTCATCCGACAACGCTCCTGCTCGATGAACCGCTGAGCGCCTTGGACGACCGCACCCGCGACCAGATGTGTCAACTCTTGGAAAACGTCCAACAGCAGACTGGCGTCACGGTACTCCATGTGACACACAGTCAACAAGAAGCGGAGCGGTTGGCACAGTGGATCGTACGCATCAATGACGGCCTCCTTACCACCATAGCCGGTCGACGTCCTAACCGAACACAATCAGTACAAACGCCCAGCAGTGCTGAGCTCGCGCCACAGGACACGGGTGCCTTGTCCAAGCGACGGAATTCAACTGCCTCGAACGAGCCCCCGAATACTTGATTTTCTGTCAACTCGATCTTTGAAATACAAAAGGAGCTTCACATGACAACTGCGACAATCGAAACCAGCCGGGGTAACATCGTGCTGGAACTTCATCAGGACAAGACACCGAACACCGTCAAGAATTTCGTCGATCTGGCTGAAAAAGGCTTCTACAACGGCCTCACCTTTCACCGTGTTATCGCCGATTTCATGGTCCAGGGAGGCTGTCCGGATGGGACCGGTACGGGTGGTCCTGGCTACAAGTTCGCCGATGAGTTTCACCCTGAATTAACACACGACGGACCGGGAGTGCTTTCCATGGCCAATGCGGGTCCCAATACCAACGGGTCTCAATTCTTCATCACCCACGTCGCCACGCCACACCTGGACGGTAAACACTCCGTATTTGGACGCGTGGTAACCGGTCAGGATGTCGTGGATACGATCCAACAAGGCGATCGCATGGAAAGTGTCACGATCAGTAGCGATTAACCGAATCAAGCTGACAATTCCGACAGCCGGATTTACTAGCAACCAGGCTCCGCCGTTCGGCCTCTGGGATTCCAGATTGCCAACAGCGCTCCGATAGCCAGGATCACAACCGCCCACAGCGAGAGACGGAGCTCTTTGTGGGCGATCGCATACGTCAAACCCGAATAAAAGAGGTAGCACGCGCTGCCCAGAAAGATCAATGGCGGAATCGGAAACAGCCAGACCCGATGTACCTGCGGTGCATCCGGGTCGCGAATGCGCAGAATAAACAAGGACAATGCTACGAAGATTGCAAAGCCCCAATAGACTGGAGCGGAAAACAAAAACAAGGTCTCGAATCCTTCTCCTGGGGTGGTGACGGAAGCGGTAATCACAAGTGCCAAGGTAGCGAACGATTGCAACAGCAGGGCACGAATAGGGCCACCAAAACGATGGTGCCAGCGCCCTAACCAGGAAAACCAGGCGTGCTCGGTACCCACCGCGTAGTAGATCCGGGAGCCGGTGAACAACATGCCATTAATGGCCCCTAAACAGGTCAGGCAAATTAACAAACTAATGGCGCGCGCCGCGTAATCTCCCAAGCGCGGCCGCACTACATCGGTGGCCACGGCGTCGGCAGCAGTGATGCCAGGCAACCCCATCGATTTCAGGAAAGCCAGATTTACGACCAAATAGATCAGCAGCGTCGAACAGGTTCCCAGCAGTAACGCCCGCACAATATTCGCTTCCGGCTTGCGCACCTCCGCCGCCACATACGACATCTCATTCCAACCCCCGAAACAAAACAACACAAACAACAAGGCCATGGGAAAATTGGCCTGCGGGGTGGAAACCTGGGCTGACACCACATCTCCATCCGGCCGTACACCCACACTCAGCAGTCCGAATACACAGATACCTAAGAGGCCGAGGACCTTGAGGACGGTGAGTGTATTCTGGGTGCGCGTACCAGCTCGGACCCCCCAGAGGTTCATAGCGGTCAACAGGCCAATCGCCGCACAAGCAAACCCGGTGATGGCAACTTCCTCACGAACGATCTCCTCCAACGGCCAGATCTGCTGGGCATAACGGCCAAAGACGTACGAAATCACGCCCATGTTGCCTGGACGTACGATCCAGAACTCGGCCCAGGCGAACAAGAATGCAAAACGGCCGCCATAGGCGCGTGACAAAAAAATATAGTCACCACCGGAACGGGGATACGCGGTAGCAAGCTCCGCATAACAAAGCGCCCCTGCGAAAGCGACGAACCCACCAAACAACCAGACTCCCAAGAGCATCGCGGGGCTCGATACGTTGCCTGCAATCCGGGGGGTTAACTCGTAGATCCCTGAGCCGATAATAATGCCAACGATGATGCAAGTGCTGTCGAGCAACGACAATTGCCGTCGTGGCCCGGAGGCCGTCTCGGCATCCGTTGACTGAATGTCACTCGTATTCAACATCACGATCTATCGGCAAAACGAAAGAAAGTACTTCCTAACCGTACCGCTCCCCACACAGCATAACGATAGGGTACCCTCATCGTCACGCCCGTCGATTGATTCGAGTTTATCCAAAGCTGGTCCCAAATACTTATCAAGTTCACGCGCGGAGCTGAACCATGCAAGGACGCCCCGAAGACCAATGCCCACAACCCGACACCATGCCGGCCTCAATTACTCGACCGTTGGCGATGCCTATCTATCCAACCTCAGTATGGCAATGCGATTCACTGGAGCAGGCCGAGCAAATGCTCGAGGGGAACGTAGCCGGTTATGTCTATCAACGAGACGCGCACCCCAACGCCGCAGCGTTAGCCTCCAAATGCCGCCAGTTGCACGGCGCACAGCAAGCGGTCATCACATCCTCCGGGATGGCCGCCTTGTCCGCCGCCGTACTCTCTCAACTTAAGGCTGGTGATCACGTACTGGTCAGCCGCGAGCTATATGGACGCAGCCTGCAGTTGTTAACCGAACAATGTCCCAAATTGGGGATCGACCACACGTTGTTTGACCCGTGTCAACTCGAGTCGATCACGGAATCCTGCCGCGCCGAAACGCGGTTAATTGTAGTCGAAACGATCTCCAATCCCCGGCTCAAGGTTGCCAATCTCGCTTCGTTGGCAGAGTTATCGCACCAACACGGATCGCAACTTCTGGTCGATAATACGTTCGCCAGCCCGGTGCTCTGCCGTCCTCTCGAACAGGGCGCCGACCTGGTAATGGAAAGTGTCAGCAAAATGATGAACGGCCACAGCGATGTGATGCTGGGGCTGTTGTGCGGCAATCAATCGAATTGGCAAGAAGTCACTGATGCCATTTCGATCTGGGGTCTGGCCAGCGGGCCTTTTGATTGTTGGCTAGCCACACGGGGACTGGCCACGCTCCCTTTGCGGATCTCACGCGCGTGCGAATCCGCTTTACACGTCTCGCAATGGCTTCTACGCCAAGCTGAGATCGAACAGGTTGACTATCCGGGACTTGAAGATCACCCGCAACACGATTTGGCCAGACAACAATTCCATGGCCAATTTGGTACCGTCGTCACCTTTCACCTCAAAGGCGGGCGGGCGGCCGCGGAATCCTTCATACAAGCCAATCAGGCCTTGCCCTTCTGCCCGTCTTTGGGGGAGACAATCACCACGCTGAGTCACCCTGAATCAACCAGCCATCGTGGACTTTCTGTCGCGCAGCGCGAGACGCTAGGTATTGGAGGCGGAACCATCCGTCTCTCGGTTGGCATCGAATCGGCCGAACACATCGTCGATTCACTGCAGGTGGGGCTGGAAACGCTGTGAAAAGCTCTCCAGCGGATAGACTTTGTGAGCCAAGCCGCTCGTTAAGCCTGGGCAGTGAATGCAATTGTGAACAGGTTGCCCGACCGTAATCCGTACGATCAGCCAGTTCGTCCGGGGTCCAGGGCCGGCACGCTCAAGCAGCGTCCCATCTGTCGGACCGCTTGACGGAGTCGATTCTCATTTTCGACCAGCGCCATCCGCACATAGCCTTCCCCGGCAGGGCCGAAACCACTTCCCGGACTGACAGCCACATCACCAGCTTCGAGTAAATGCATGCCCAAATCCATCGTCGACATACGTGTTGCCCACGGTTCTGGAATCTTAGCCCACACGAACATACCCGCTTGGGGCGAATCGACGATCCA
This sequence comes from Planctomycetaceae bacterium, assembly GCA_002709225.1. Lineage (GTDB taxonomy): Bacteria > Planctomycetota > Planctomycetia > Pirellulales > Pirellulaceae > UBA9264. The sequence continues at coordinate 36,140 of PAQH01000034.1, read as the reverse complement.
TCCTGACCTCCGTAGTCCATCAACCAAAACATCGCGTCTGCGTTGATAAAGGGCCGCCTGTGCTTCGACCGCAGCATCACAGTGTCGCAAAGCCACGATCGACGCAATTTGCACTGCCTGAAACATGCCGTAGTCATAGTATCCCTTGATGACACTGAGCGCCCGAATCATCGCTTCGTTACCGCAGCAAAATCCCACTCGCCATCCAGCCATGTTGTATCCCTTGCTCATGGTCGTGAACTCAACTCCCACGTCACAGGCGCCAGGAGAGGCCAGGAAACTCGGCGGCTGATAGCCATCAAAACCAACATCGGCATAGGCAAAATCGCTGATCACGAGAAACCCATAACGCCGGGCCAGCTGCACCATTTCGGTGAAAAAATCCTGTGTCACCGTCACTGTCGATGGATTGTGGGGATAGTTGAGAATGACGAGCTTGGGTTTGGGGTAAAGATGCTGGCAAGTGTACGCGATGTTGGAAAGTAACTTGTCGCTGTCCGAAACCTCCAGCGCGATCACGTTGCCCGACGCTAACGCCACGGCGTATAGGTGAACGGGAAAGTAGGGGGCGGGAACAATTGCCGTGTCACCGGGCCCCATCATCGCCAAACACATGTGGCTGAAACCCTCTTTGGACCCGAGGCTCACAAGCACCTGTTGTTCGGGATCCAGCCGCACGCCGTAACGTTTGACGTACTTACTGGCCACTTCCCGACGCAAGTTGGCAATCCCATTCGACCGACTGTAACTATGATTCCGGGGATCCTGCACCGCCTCGGCCAGTTTTTCGGTAACCATTGGGTCGGGAGGATCGCTGGGATTTCCCATACCCAAATCGATTACATCCCGCCCGAGCTTGCGCTTTTCATACAGCAGCTGGTTGATACGACCGAACATATACGGCGGCAGACGCAATACACGGCTGGCCGGCTGCACCTGGAACTCGTTCGCCTTACCGTCTTCGGCGGCGGCAGGGCGTAACTCGGGCAAGTCAAATTCAGACATCACAAATCATCGGCGAACAAACACCGCGTTTCCAACAAACAGGTTCACAGAAAGGACAACCCACCAGCGCGTCTCGGACTCGGCAAACTGCCCCAGGATCCTGGAAACCTATTCCGGGTAAAGCTGGGTGGACAGGTAGCGTTCGCCAATATCGGGCAGCACTACAACGATCAGTTTTCCCTCGTTCTCCGAGCGGCGGGCAACTTGCAATGCCGCCCAGGCAGCCGCTCCACTACTGATCCCACAAAAAATTCCTTCACTTCGCGCCATTTGACGCGCTGTTTCCGCCGCGTCTTCATCTTGCACCTGAACGACATCATCAAGAATGTCAACATTCAGGATGTCCGGGACAAATCCCGCACCAATACCCTGAATCGTGTGTTTGCCCGGCTGGAGATTTTCGCCACCGCGTTGTTGGGTAATCACCGGGCTGTTGGCCGGCTCTACCGCAATGGCCTGAAAGGTCGACTTACGCGCTTTGATGACTTCCGCCACCCCGGTAATCGTACCCCCAGTCCCTACCCCACCAACAAACACATCAACCTGTCCATCAGTGTCCTTCCAGATTTCCTCAGCCGTCGTCTGTCGGTGAATTTCCGGGTTCGCTGGATTCTTGAATTGCTGCGGGACAAAATACGTCTCAGGGTCGGAAGCCGCGATTTCTTCGGCCTTACGAACCGCTCCGGGCATACCTTCAGCAGCGGGAGTCAGAATGATCTCGGCACCCAGGGCCTTCAACAGTCTGCGCCGCTCCAGTGTCATACTTTCAGGCATCGTCACATGTAACTTGTAACCACGTGCCGCGCATATATAGGCCAACGCGATCCCGGTATTACCACTGGTGGGTTCGATGATAATCGTATTATCCTTGATGCGACCCGCTTCTTCGGCGGCATCAATCAAAGCCCGTCCCAGCCGATCCTTGACGCTCCAGAGCGGATTCATATTCTCAAGCTTGGCCAAGACAGTCGCGCCACAGCCTTCGGTAACACGACGAAGTTTCACTAATGGCGTCTGACCAATGCACTGGGTAATTTCTTCGTTGATTGCCGCGCGGGCAGGTACAGTCACCATGGTCCGTCCTCTCAAAACCTACAAGCCGTCTCAACACGGCATGCGAAGGTGGAATTAATCAATCCCCGGGCAGGTCATCTGGAGCCTGCCACGTAGATTCACAATGGGCGTTCGACTCGAAGCAGCTGGGGACTCAATAACACGACACCTTGCGTCGTCGACGCTTTCTGACGGGAGCCCCCGGCGGCCTGTCTGACTATAAGGGGAGTATAGTAAGGCTGGCTTTTCAGGGTCAACGTACCCGAAAAATTCCCTAGCGATTCGTTAGCGAAACATCCTCTCCACCACGCGGCGTGATCAAGGCCGGTAATTTCGATTCCGAGTCGCTGTCGAACGGGAGAAAGCGGACCGAACCATCTGCAAAGGCCACGTTGGCACCGCCACGGTGGAGGCTATCGATGCCACCGCCCCCAGACCCCAGCAATGGGGGTACGCGCGCTGCCTCCAGATCAACGGGACGCGCCCAATGCACCTTCGCGTCCTGAACTTCGACCACCATGATCGTGTTGGATGTGCCGTCAGTAATCTCGCTGAATTTGACTGCCTGCTGACCTTCAAAGAGGGTGCTCTTCCCTGTGATTAACATATAATTGGTGTCGGTCGTCGGCTCACCTCCCGAGGGACAAGAGTAAACCGGAACGCTCTCCGCCGTGACTTGACGATTGTGCGGACTGTCCCACGGCTCGTCGAAGCGGTACCTGTCGTACAGATCCTGCTGCTCGAGAAAAGGAAGAATCAGAACGCGCCAGCTGTGTTGGGGTCGACCGTCCTGATCCTCGATGTAGGCCGGTGGCAACGTGCCGTAGACGTCGTGGTAATTGTGGAAGGCAAGCGCGATCTGTTTGAGGTGATTACTACATTGGACGCGGCGCGCAGTGCTGCGCGCCGTCGAAACCGCAGGCAGCAAAAGTGCCACCAGGATTCCTACCACGGCGAGTCCAACCACACCCACCACGGACACAATAATCAACCCTAAACCCAGGCCACTGGACCCGCTACGCGGCGCAGACTCCAGGGGCCCCACATCTCCTGAAGTAGCTCCTGGAATCGTGATCGTCTCACCGCAGAATCGACAGGCCCCCGTCTGGCCAGCATACTTCGCACTGATGTCCGACGAGTTACGACAATGCGGACAGGTGAAGTAAATCATCATGATTTGAGCTTTCGACAAGAGTAGAAACCAAACCGTGAGGCCCTGACTCCCGATAGCGGCAGCTGACGACATCTGGCACTTGCGCAAACCAGCGGAAGACCACCGATCTGCCCGAAATTCCGCTAGTCTTGATTCCGCTAGTCTTGATTCTTCGGAGTTGTTTTCTTCGCCGGACGCGCCGCTTTTTTCTTGGTGACGTTACGCTTCTTTTGAGAAACGGATTTGCGGGTTCCCAACAGCGGCTCATTCGCTTGAATCGTCATTGTCTTGGCGACAATACGGTCTGGTTGCTGGGGATAATACCATCCCTGAAAAGAAACTCGATCCCCTTGGCGCACCCAACGGACATCTGCAATCTTGACTGCAATCTTGGCACCCTCGAGCAAATCTGCCTGTACTTCATAACGCCCACAGGCCAGCGTCATCTTGCCACCACGAAACTTCACCAGGCGACCAACCACTTCGTAGGCCGGGCCCAACTGTGCACTCTTTTTCTTCTTTCCCTTCGTCGGTGGAGCAAACAAATCTCTCCCACCCAGCCGTTTCTCTGGCTTCGCACCGATTGGCTTTTCTTTCGTCGGCGTCATCACCAGCAATTCACGTAAGGGCTGAACCGCTTTGACCACCTGTCCGTTTTTCTTGACCGCCTTGAAACGAGAAGTAAAGCTCACAATCATGCCCGGTCGCAACCAGCTGGAGTCCGCCTTGGCAACAAAGGAAAAATCTTCAATACGTTGAGGCGCTTTGATGTAGAACTTCTTCTCGTCTTTATCCTCCACTAAAACCCAGCCTGGGCCCAGATCCTGAACAGTGCCACTGCCCTTGGTGTTTTCTTTCTTGGGACCTTTTTTCTTGGCCTGTTGTGCCGGCAGGCTACCCACCAGGAGACAGTTCAGTAGTACACAAACAATCCAAGCTCGATCGGTGCTTGCCATTGGTCGATCCTGCCACTCCCGGAATTCTGAAAACGAGATCCAGCCGTTGTCGACGGGATCGATCATGGATCAGGGGCCGCGACTGCCCTCTTCTAGAATAGCCGCTGCAAACAATCGCTTCCAGCTCACATAACAGCAGCTGTGCGTGAGCAGTCGTGTTCTCTGACGATCAGCGTTCCAACAATTTTACCGTCTGATCCCAATCGCACAGCGCCTCGGAACCTCCGCGCCCCGTGACACAGCACGCCCCGGCAGCCGCGCCAACACGAGCGGCGTCAGGTAAGTCGAGCTCTCGAACTAGCCCAGAAATCAACCCCGCCAAGAATGCATCTCCAGCGCCCGTGGTGTCCACCACCGGGCCGGGAGGAGCAATTGCGGGAATCTCCAGGAACGTCTCCTGGGAAGGGCTGAGCAAAACTCCATCAGCACCGAGCTTGATTCCCAGGACAGCGGAGCGCGCATACTGCCGATAGGCTCGGATCATCTCCTGGGGGTCGCCGCAGCCCGTTTGTTGCTTTCCCTCCAGGAAACTGGGAATGTAGTAGTCGAGCCATGGCAAGATTTTGTCCAGCGGTTGTAGGGATCCACCTCCATTGGCAGTGTCCAATGCTGTCTTGCAACCCACACCGCGGATCGCTTTTAGCACTTCTGGAAGATCCGGTTCCAGGTTGGGAAGCAGGTGGTAGTACCCCAACAAGGCAACGCCTGACTGCGCAAAAAGATCCAATCGATCGAAACACATCTGACGGTTTATTTTTTGCGAGGCACCGGCGTGAAATGCAAATGTGTGTGTCCCATCTTCTGCGATGAGCACCGCGGTCGCAGTCGTGGCACTCTCGCTGCAGATCTCAATCGCGGTCGTGTCCACTCCCTCATTGTTGAGCTGATGGGACAAAAAATTGCCCCAAGCATCGGTACCCAGAACACAAAACGCTGTAACACGTGTGCCCAATCGAGCCATTGCAATCCCGGCGTTGGGCACAATTCCACCCGTTACCGGGCGCAGCGGCTCAATGTGGTGCGTCGCCGAGTCCAGAAGTGGCCGATCCAACGGCACAGGCCGCAAGATCAAGTCCACACAAGCTTCTCCCATCACTACACAGTTGCTGGAGTTCATTTCAGTGCGACTCCCGATTGATCATGTCGACAAACCTCATGGTAGACGCGACCTCATGGTAGACGCGACCTCACACTACATCACCTGCGGCACTTTTGTACTTAGATTCTGCCGACTATGATGCCACATTCCAACCGCCTCACATCGGTTTCACACATAGGAAACATCAATGCAAAAGACGTTTGACCTGAAACTCAAGCGAATACACGAAGACGCGTCTTTTCGCGATTTCATCCTGGCGGACGCGAAGGACGGTGACATGGGGTTTGGGGTCGCCGCTCCTGGCCAATCACCCGGAACGCCGTCATCGGAGGGGCGTTTTCGGTCTCTGCACGAATACCGTCAGTCCATGCGCGACATCGTCAAGCAAGGTCTCGTGGACATTATGCTGATGAGCGTGAGCACCAGCGAACAACTCACCATTCATGAACGCGTCTTTGAGGCAAGCGGGGTGACACCCGCAATTCGGGCTAATGATACGACCGATATTTGGCTCGGTCTCAGTGGAACTTACACCGAGCAGCCTTCTCTGCCATTTCGCACGACAACAATCGACCACGCACAGTGCGGGCAGTGGTCCTGTACCTCTGAAACGCGAACACAAGGTGCGAACCTGGGACTCTATTCGATCACGTTTAACCACGACGCGGAGTTGGACCGGCAAGCTTTGGAAGCGTACCGCGCATTCCGCATCGAAGCCGAATCCAAGAATTTTCAGCATTTCCTGGAGGTATTCGCTCCCAATGCACCGCAGCGACCGATTGAAGACACCGCTCGATTTGTGAATGACTGCATCGCACGATCGCTCGCCGGGGTTCCCTCCGCCAGTCGGCCTCAATTCCTCAAGATGCCTTACTTCGGTCCTCAAGCCATGGAACAGCTTGTGCATTATGACCCCAGCCTAGTGGTGGGAATTCTGGGAGGGTCTTCCGGCACGACACACGATGCGTTTCGCATGCTGTGGGAAGCCAAGAAATACGGCGCGCGAGCCGCCCTCTTTGGTCGCAAAATCAATCACTCCGAACATCAACTGACATTCGTAAAGTTGTTGCGAGGCATCGCCGATGACGAACTGGAACCCGCCGAGGCAGTCCGTATCTACCACGACGAACTCAGCCAGTTAAAGATCGCTCCGCACCGTTCTTTGGACGATGACCTGGTGTTGACGCAACTTTAGGCGCCGATTTTCTCCACCACAATCCGAACAAAATATCGAGCAACCTGAGTGTATCGCCGCAGCGTCTGTAACGAAATCGAAACAACGATCTGCAACCATGGACCGTTTGGTAAAGCCGCGCTGCGAGCATTCAAACGCCGATAGACGATCGGCTTCCGCACCCAGGAGCGGTTGCCAGCACTAGCGGCCAGCGTCACAATTGCGGTCAAGGTCTGAATTGGCTACCCAACAAATGTAATCCCCGAGTCACCTGGTGATGGCAAGTCCTTCCCCTATTACGGTTCCCGCATTTGCCGAGCGCAAGTCATCCGATCAGAAACTTTGCATGCTGACGGCATATGACTTTCCCACGGCGGAACTCTTGGACCAATCTGGCGTCGACGCGATCCTGGTCGGCGACAGTTTGGCAAACGTCATCCAGGGCCGGGAAACGACAATCCCCGTTACTCTGGATGAAATCATCTATCATGCAGAAATCGTGTGTCGTGCGGTCAAACATGCCTTGGTTGTGGTAGATATGCCTTTCCTGTCCTACCACACGGGCATCGAACAAGCGATTGCCAACGCCGGTCGGATTCTCAAACAAACCGGATGTCAGGCGGTGAAACTCGAAGGCAACGCCGGCCAGGCCGCGATCGTCTCTTCACTGGTCGATGTTGGCATCCCGGTGATGGCACACGTCGGCTTGCGGCCGCAAAGCATCCACCAAATGGGTGGATACCGAGTTCAACGGGACCGAGAGAGTCTGCTACGTGACGCACAAGCTGCTCAAGATGCCGGTGCTTTTGCGGTGGTACTGGAATGTTTGCCCGTCGAAATCGCCAGGGAAATCACGGAGCAAATTCGTATTCCCACCATCGGTATTGGGGCGGGGAACGGTTGCGACGGTCAAGTCCTGGTGACACACGATATGCTGGGTTTGTCCAGTGGCTACACCCCACGATTTGTTCGTCAATTCGCCAACCTCCGGGAAACCGCGAGATTGGCAATCGAAGAATACTGCCAAGAAGTCCGCACGGGAAAATTTCCGGGCAACGAACAGTCTTACCAGTAAGACTCCAACGGCGCAACCAGCGGACTTCAAGCGACCAACAGGATCGTGAACACACGGCCCCTGTCGCCAAGCAGTGCCAACGCCAGCGGGATCCAAATTCGCGATTCCGTTGCAACGAGTTTCGGAGACAGAGCTGCATGCCGAATCACTTGGCCGAGGAAACCAGCCCCTATCTACGGCAGCACCTCAATAATCCAGTCAACTGGTACCCCTGGGGAGCACAGGCACTGGACCGGGCTCGTCGTTCAGATCGACCAATCTTCCTCTCCATCGGCTACTCGGCCTGCCACTGGTGTCACGTGATGGAGGAAGAGAGTTTCGAGGATCTGGAAATTAGCCAGCGACTCAACGACCACTTTGTATGTATCAAAGTCGATCGGGAAGAACGTCCGGATCTAGATCAAATCTACATGAACGCGGTGCAATTGCTAACAGGGCGCGGAGGTTGGCCCATGTCGGTCTTCCTGACGCCTACGCTAGAGCCCTTTTTCGGGGGTACATACTGGCCACCCAGATCCCGACACGGAATGCCAGGATTTGACCGTATTCTCGACGCGATCATCGACGCCTGGAAAAACAAGCGGCAGCAAATCAGCGCGCAAGCACGCCAGATCACAACACACGTGCGGCAAACCTGCCAGGTCGCCGAACCAGCGGCAGAGTTGAATTCAAATCTGCTAGATGCTGCAGCGCGCAGTCTGGAAAAGGCCTTTGATTTCACCAACGGCGGATTTGGAAAGGCGCCAAAATTCCCACGTTCAATGGACCTGCAATTGCTGCTGCGAGCTTGGCGCCATAGTGGCCACACCGCCTGGAAAGACATGGTACGCCTGAGCCTCGACCGCATGGCCAGCGGCGGGATATACGATCATCTGGGTGGCGGATTTGCGCGTTACTCGGTTGACGATCAGTGGCGTGTCCCACACTTTGAGAAAATGTTGTACGACAACGCGTTATTGGTCAACGCGTACCTGGATGGGTACCTGGCAACGGGCCACGCGAATGATGCACGAATCGTTCATGAGACGTTAACGTACGTTGTGGATTACATGACAGACGAAAAAGGAGGATTCTACAGCAGCGAAGACGCCGACAGTGAAGGCGTCGAAGGAAGATTCTATTTCTGGCAGCCAGAGGAGATACACCATATTCTCGGACACCATCGCGGCAAGCGTTTTTGTCGCATTTATGATGTCACGGAAACCGGCAACTTCGAAGGACAGAACATCCTTCAGTTACCCAAAACCATCGCCCAATGGGCAGACACTCTAGAAATGGAATCCGCCGAACTGGAAGCGGAATTGAAGCAGGATCGCAAGTCGTTACTGGATGTCCGTGATCAACGGGTTCGGCCAGAGCGCGACAACAAAATTCTGACCAGCTGGAATGGGCTGATGATCGACGCAATGGCGAAGGCTGCCGCCGTGTTCGACAATAAGCACTACCAGTATGCTGCGGAACGGGCTGCTGATTTCCTGCTGCGATTCGTGCGGCGTTCCGACGGACGCCTATTGCATTTGTGGTGTCAGGGCGAGGCAAAATTGAACGCCTATCTTGATGACTACAGTTATCTCATCCAAGGGTTAACCACGCTCTACGAGACAACCCAAGACACGCGGTGGCTCGTCGAAGCCCAGCGACTCGCGGATGTCGTTCACCTGCATTTTGGAGACACCGAGAGGGGCGGATTTTTTTACACGTCAGACGACCATGAAACCGTGATCACCCGCAACAAGGACATTCACGATGCCAGTGTCCCGAGCAGTAACGGCATGCTGGCAACGGCACTACTTCGTCTGGGCACGATCACCGGCGAGCAACGACATCTAGCCGCGGCGCAACGGATTCTTTCGATGGCGTCCGGTGTAATGACCCAGACACCCCAGGCCTGTGGCCAACTGCTACTGTCAGCCGATCTGGCCGCTCACACCTTTTACGAAATTGTACTCGTTGGCGCACTGGGCTCGTCAGAAATGACTGCCCTGCGCGCAGACCTATGGAAACGTTTCTTTCCCAATCGAACTCTGATCTGCTACGACCCGTCCGCACCCCCTGCAGCGGTAGTGGAAACCCTCTGCCGCGGCAAAACAACGATGGTAGATCAAATTGCGGCATACATCTGCGAAAACAACGTGTGCCAGCCACCCTATTACGGAAAATCCACCATTACCGCGGCCTGGGAGAAAGTCGCGCCCAGCTGTGTTCCCAGTAGCGGGCCTGGCCGCGCATAAGTGCAGTACTTAGTACAGTACACTGGGTCACTCGAAGTCGTTCGCGCAGTCAAATTCTCGGTAATGCGGAGCGGCCCAGCCGCCGTGAATTTTCACTTCTCTCTGTGCGGCAACCGCCCACGGCTTTTGCGGCCCCGAACAAACTACTAGAATCAGCGCCCCATGAATTCAGGAACACAATACGACTGCATCATTGTCGGTGGTGGCCACAACGGCCTGGTGGCTGCTGCCTATCTCGCCAAATCCGGAAAATCGGTCTGTGTCCTCGAACGCCGCCATGTGCTCGGCGGCTGCGCGACAACGGAGGAACTCTGGCCTGGTTATCGAATTTCAACGGCCGCCTATGTCATCAGCCTGTTTCGACCAGAGATCATGGCGGACTTGAAGCTCAAGCAATACGGTTTACGGGTACTGCCGCGAAATCCGTCGTCCTTCACCCCACTTTTAGACGGCCGCAGTCTACTAATGGGACCGGACCAGGAAGCGACCTGTCGGGAAATTGCTCGTTTTAGTCAACGTGACGCGGACGCCTACCCCCGTTATGAAACACTGTTGAAAAACATCGCCCAGTGCCTGGAACCACTGTTCGAGCAGACAGCACCTGATCCGCTTCCCTTGCCTAAAGCACGCCGCAAGATCAGCGTTGGCAAACGTGTGCGAGATACTAAGAAACTGTGGGAGTTGTACCAGTCGATCAGTGATTTGGGAGAGGATCTGCCGGAGGCTATCAATTTGCTGACCGGCGCCGCGCGACCTTTCTTGAGCCGCTGGTTTGAGGCCGAAGTCTTGCGTGCCACACTGGCAACCGATGCCATTATCGGTGCCTTTGCGTCCCCGTCGTACCCCGGGACCGGTTCTGTCTTGCTGCATCACGTGATGGGCGAAGCCGGCGGTGAGCGTGGAATTTGGGGCTACGTACAGGGAGGTATGGGTGGTCTGGCAGACGCGTTAGAGAAAGCCTGCCTGGGACTGGGTGTTGAAATCCGGCGCGAAGCAGAGGTATCACAGATTTTCTGTGAAAAAGGGCGTGTACAAGGTGTCGCGCTGGCAGACAAACGCGTGCTAACCGCCCCCGTAGTGGCCTCGAATCTGGACGCCCACGTTACGTTCGAGCGACTTGTCGCGGCACATGAACTCCCCGACGATTTTCGTCGTAGCGTGGCACGCATCGATTACTCTTCGGCTGCAGCGAAGATCAATATCGCACTGGGTGAATTACCCGACTTTACAGCGGCACCCGGAACCGCAGTGAGCCCACATCACCGGGGCACAATCCATATCGCCCCAACACTGGACTATATCGAACGCGCCTTTGATGACGCCAAGTACGGTTGGCCCAGCACCGAACCTGTACTTGAAATCACGTTACCGTCTGCCGTCGATTCCACCGTGGCTCCACCCGGTAAACACGTCATGTCGATGTTCGTTCAATACGCGCCTTACGAACTCGACCGGCAACACTGGGATGACATCAAGGAGGATTTTGCCGATCGTTGTATCGATTTACTAGCGCGTTACGCGCCAAATCTTCCCGGGGCAATCGAACACCGTCAGGTATTGAGCCCACTTGACCTAGAGCGCACTTTCGGCCTCACCGGTGGAAACATCATGCACGGTGCAATGCCCCTCGACCAGTTGTTTTGGATGAGACCCGTGCCTGGCTGGGCCGACCATCGAACCCCGGTCAGAGGACTTTATTTGTGCGGCGCAGCTAGCCACCCCGGCGGTGGTGTCATGGGCAGCTGTGGACGGAACGCTGCCAGGGAAATTCTACGCGACGACTGAGCTAGCCACTCATGCCAGAAGGTGGCGCCAGTGCGACACCGCAGATTTCTGGAAAATCGTCGTAACTCAGCAACTCATCAGAAGGTGGCCAGAACGTTTCGTCGCGCACCTTGCGTACGACTTCGCAGGCAACCTCCTCCGCTTCGCTCAGTTCGGCCTCCGACCATTTCGCCAACGAAAAACTGGCTGCCGTCGTGTCTTTTGACAGCAGGATGAATCCCAACTGTACCGGATCGGTGACAGCGAGACTGGTGACCAGATGCCGGTACAAAGGCAACTGTAGATCGACCCACTGCCCGGCTTGCCGATGCGCACGATCAGGGCTCAGTGCGCGATCACCCGACTTGTAATCAAAAACGATACGTTGGCCCGTTTCCACATGTACATCCATTCGATCAATGCGACCCAACAGACCAAAACTGCGGCCATCCACGTCAATCGAAGACACCAGCTTATCTCGTGGCGACTCCACATAGTCAATCCGCCACCCCGCGGCTGCCCAGGCTGCCTGCTGGGGCGCGAACGCCCGCAATCGAACTCGCATCTGTTCCAATTGGACGCCAACCGCCGCGCGCGTGTTCCGCCCAAAACGCTCCCGTGAAATCTCCTCGAGTGCTCCCTCTAGCGTCTGTTGTATCGCCGTGGGATCGGTCGAATCACGACTGGAGGAAGTCCCAAAACGGCGTAACACTTCGTGTAGCAATGTGCCAAAGGCAGCGGCACCAAGTTCCTCAGAACGATCTTCCAGCGACGTTAGTCCGAGCACGTGCCGCAGGTAAAACCTATACGGGCATGCCAAATAAGAGCGGAATGCGGTCACCGGTAATGTCTCGATGGGTTCGAGCAAGGGGACCGGATGGGGCACCTGATAAATCGAAGCAGTACCATCCGCTGGTGGGTGCAAACCGCCCTCAATTCGACTCGGTTCGTTTTCCCGAAAACAGGCCAGGGTACGTTGCGCGATCTGATCGTCGTCTACTGCAAATAACAAACGACTAGGCAGTAATGGATCCCCATTCGCGTTTCGCCGCCCCAACACAATAAACAACTCCTCGCGAACTGCCAGCAGTACGCTGATCGCATAGGCGTCTCGGGCATACCGTTGGATATTATCAACTAGTCCCAAACGCTGGCGAAGCGAATTGGGAAGAAAGAGATCTGAATTGACCGACTCAGGCACAGTGCCTTCATTGACCCCCGCAATTACCAGCACAGGGGCATCGTCCATGGGCAATTCCAGCCAACCCAGCATCTCGACGACTGCGGCTTCTGCACCGGGAGAAACGCTCGACGCCCCGGCAGATTCCAACACCCAGGCAATTGCTTGATCGGCAGATACCTTCAGCGCCAGCTCACGGGGCACCTCCTCCAGAGCAAGGCACCCGTCACGTAGCGATTCACAAGCTTGCAACTTCATACGATCACTGCTGACCTGGCGATCGAAAGAACATTCCGCGTAAATCGACGTCAGCAAATTCAATAGCACTTCTGCCCAACTGTCCACTGCGCGCGATTCTCGTAACGGGCTCAATAAAGACTCCGTTAAGGACCAGACTAAATCCAGTTCGCACGAGGAATCGACAGCGGAACCCGGTGCCGCGACGGCTTCCATGGATCCAGATTTACGATTTTGGCGCCCCGTCCCTGAGGAACGTCGCGGAGGAACAAACTCATAAGGAAGTTGTTCCTCATAAAACCGGTCCAACAAGGAGAGCCAATCGCCGGCGGCGCCCTGTGCCGATAACCAGGCGAACAAATCTGGATGGCGCACCAAAGCTGCGTAGTCGTGAAAACGGCGGCTCGCTAGATAACTTGCAAAAGCCCCTAACAGGCGAAACGGTGAAGATTCAGACAAAGGTCTTCCCGGCCCCCAACGCGCAGCAATACCGCAGCGTTGCAATTGTCGTTGGACAGGTTGAACAAGCTGTTCGTCGGCCAGTCCTATCGTCAACTCGTCCGCCCGGTAACGTCCCTGTAACCGCGCTGCACAGTCGCCCACACAAACTGCCTGATCCGCGGGATCACCAACAACATGGATGCGATCTCCCGGAATCGGAATCTTGGCATTGGACCATGGATCAGGAAGCAGGCAACCATCGCCGGCAAAACGATCTGCCCAGCATTGGGGCGCAAAGATCAATGCGGTTACCTGCTGTCCCACCTGCGCCAACATTGCTCTGGTGGTCCGATTGACATCCACGGTACCAACCAAAAAGAGAGCCTGTTCGAGACGGCATTCGCCTTCACGAATAGCGACGAGCCGCGCCGTCTGCCGGTCCCACAAATCCAGATCATCGAGCAAGCGATGGAATCGATCTTGGACATCTGCCAGAGCCTCCCAACGGAGGGATTCAAGTTGATTGGAGTCACCAGCGACCTGGAGTGCAACAGTCGCAAAATCCAGCTGTTCCCCTGCCAATTCAACGTGCTGGCACCGTAACATTTCCGCAAGCTGCTGCCAGCTTTCACGATCTTCCACGTCTGGAGGATGCGGCATAATCCGGCCACGGATCTGATCCGGTGTCTGCAATAGTGCTTTCTCCCACACCAGCCGTTGCACAAGTTCACTGGCAAAAGGCCGCTGCGGGTGATACAAGCGCTCGGGCAATCGACCAACCGTTTCGATCGCGGGAAGCAGTAAAGTGAGCTGGCGCTCCGCGGCCTGGTCCACCAAAAGTTCAACCAAACGCCGGCCGGCACGACGTCCGGGGACCACGACCACGACCTGGGATAAATCGGCGCTGTGATCCCGCGTGAAATGATCGAGAAGGTAGGATGTCACCGATGCAAGAATCGGGCGTGCTATCCCCATAAACTTCCGAGTCACAGGCATGTCAGCATGCTTTCCTGCCAGGGCAGTAATTCAACGCCGCACCGGCCAGCCGTTGCACAACTCCCTACACTTCTTGGCCTGATGCGCCACGCTGCTCCTGTCCCGATGCGTCCCGTGTCGTTCGTCCTTGTTCCGCTGTTCCCAGAAACGCCCGTGCCCAGATAGTGCCTAAAAGTCGTACTTGATCTCCAGAACTTCGAGATTGAGTTCACCTTTGGGAATGGGGATCTTTACCTTATCGCCGACCTTTTTTCCCAGCAGCCCTTGACCAATCGGACTGGTAATCAGGTACTTTCCAAGGTCGTAATCCTCATCGCCAGATCCCACCAGTGTAAACTCCTCTTCGTCATCGATGTCCAGATCTTTGACCAGGACCGTTGCGCCGAGTGCGACTTCGTCGCGGGGCACCTGGGTTGGGTCAATAATTTGTGCCCGGACGAGCTGTGTTTTCAGTTGATTGATCTTTGCTTGCAGCAACCCCATCGCCTCCCGCTGAGCATGGTACTCAGCGTTTTCCTTCAAATCACCTTCATCGCGGGCAGCTGCAATTTTCTCTGCGATCTTTGGCACCTCATCTTGTTCCATCCTTTTGACTTCAGCCTTTTTTCTATCGTAGGCATCGCGTGTCATGGGAACATAGTCAGACATAGAGACTCTCCTGCAGTCATCAATAAAGCAACAGCACCGTACAAAGAACGCCAGTTGAACACAGATCTTTGAGTCTTCTCAACGGCGGACTCGAAAAATTTTAGCATGGTTGTCAATCCAGCCAACCCGCAACAAGCCACCTTACTCCAGCAGATGCGGTCAGTTCCCTGCGTCTATCAGCAACGCTGAAGTTGCGCGGAATCAACGGCTGCGAACCGTTTCCGTAATTGCCATGCCCACGCAATCACCTCACATCGATCAACTCAATGCGATAACGCAGTACCGCATTGGGCGGAATCGAGAAATCCACAAACCCCGCCTCGCCATACGCCAGCTCTGGTGGAATTTTCAGATCAATCAACCCGCCACGGCCAATTAACTGCAAACCCTCCTGCCAACCCTGAATGGTTTTACCCAGCGCGACCTGCTGCGGTTTGCCACCTTCATAAGAGTTGACAAACACGGTTCCATCGGACAGTCGTCCGCGATAGTGAACTACCACGATGCCGGCTGCGGTTGGTTTGATCTGGTCAGATTTACGAAGAATTCGATATTGCAAGCCACTGGCTGTAGTGGAAAACTCCTTGGGCGCGTCTGCGTCCACCAAATTGGGGCCAAATCGGAGAGGTGCCACAGGAGCAGACGCCTGTGGCTGACAGCCACAACAGGCGACCAAGACACAGCCCCAGAATCGCAACCTGTCATCCATACCAAGAACCACAGTAGACCGCCGCTTGCCGAACCGTTTCTGCATGTTCATCACTATTGCCACCCAAGAACACCTGGAACGTTCAAATGTGGATTCCATCCAATCCGTTTATCGAGCCCACCTACCGTGTCACCTGCGATCAAACCGGCAATCAAGTACGATTCAAAACAAAATGGCAATTGCACACCAGGGGATCAGAAGAGTTGTTTCAATCACATTCTAGTCAATCACGCTTCCGATCCAGGCGACGTGAGCCATTGAAACACCCTGTATTGATATCACCAAAGGATGACATACCGGTTTCGATATCGCATCGGTTCTAGTAAGATCGAAGAAATCGAGGCAACCTCGAACCGGGTGATTTGCAAGGATGAACATCTCTCCCAGCCTTCAGGTTCTTTGATCAGGAAGTGCTTGCACGCCTGGTGGCGGCCGCGGTCTTCAAAACCGTTGGGCGGCGCGTTAACCGCGTCGCTGGTGGGTTCGATTCCCATGCACTTCCGCTTCTTGAATCACACAGGCGCGCTGCTTGAATCACACAGGGGCTGGCGTCTTCCAGGCAAATTGTGTTCGCTGCATTACCCAGCAATCAGGTCAGTGATCGCGTCCACGACTCGGTGCATACCGCACTTGGTTACCGTTCGACACGACTGGCAACAAGCCAACCGCCAATGACGCTCAACGGATTGCACGAGACAGCACATGCAGTCTTCCTTGAAGCGGACGGCAACAGCACGGGCAACCGGCAGAATATTCCCAGAAAACGACATTCATCTCACACAACATTCCCTTACGAAACAACACCAGGTACGCCGATCGACAACAGAAGCTGCCTCAACTCCGCGCGCTCGTCCGCAGTCAGCTCACGCGTGGGACCTCGAGAAGGTCCTCCAGGCCGACCCAACAATTCCAACCCCGCTTTGACGACGGGACTTTCTGCAGCAGTTCTTCCCCACATCTTGCCGCGGAAATCCTGCCAGGGCCAATTGACCTGCGCAAGCTTTGTTTGGGCCGCGGCGTAGTCCGCATTCTGGAGATGGCGCCAAACCTCCAAATCGTGCTCCGGCCAAAGCGTTGCCAGATGTGTGATGTATCCCGTCCCACCCAGCAAGTGATTCATCACTGGCAAACCTTGATTATCGACAATCGCGAACCGACCAGAAAATTTGTGCAAGACTCGCAAATACGTAGCGGTATTCGGAGAAGACCACTTCAAGGAAAGACAGCGGGGCAATCCAGCCAATCGTTCGATTTCACTTATTGACAGATCATACCCTTCCCACGGAGTGTTGTAGATCATGATGCTCAGCCGTTCTGTGGCACCGTGTACCGCTTCAAACAAGCGCCAACAGTCCTCTGGAGAAGAGGCGTAATAATACGTTGGGCTCAGCTGGATGCCATACGCACCAATTTCTTCCGCCCAGCGGGCAATGTCGATACACACATCGGGATTGGTGTCTTGGGCACCGACGAGGACTGGTGTTCGGCCGTCAGCAGCCTGCACAATCGTCTGCGCCACGGCTTTGCGCTCATCAACCGTTAGCATGGGAAAATCGCCGCCGGCACCCCCAGCTAGAAACACGCCATGACCATTCTCAATGCCGCGGTCCCTGTCGGCCTGAACATTGTCGTGGATTGCGGCATGGTCAACCGACAAATCGGATTGGAGGTTCGTGATAACGGGAATCATGGGCCCACATAGATCGCGTTTGGCCACCTCAACCTGCGGAACTGCCACATCGTTCATCACGCTATTTTCCCTTTCTGGAAATTACTCGATGGCTCACCATTGACATCGTCAACGTTTATCCATGCAAGATGGTCGATAACGACGAGGCAGCGTACTGGGTCCCATTTCCAACGTCAATCAAACTTCCAGTGTCAACGAAACACCGTGGGAATCGATTCGCATCCCATGACAACTCACAAGACTGCGGGACCCGCGCAACTGTTCTCGTCTCGTTTTACGCCTCGTCTCGTTTTACCCAGGGCTCTCCTCCCGCCAACAACACTAAAGAGTGCTAGCGACGGGAGCCAATCAGATCCCTGAAAAAGTCCGCGGCAGTCAACCGGATCGGTTCGCTAGACCGTCTCAGGAAGCACAGTCGGAGGGGGGGAAAGCCCCACACAGCAAAGGCCAGTGCCAGTAAGCAGACCAGCTGGCTGTACCCATTCGAGAGCACTGCCAGGAAAAAACCTCCTGCTACCGGCCCTGAACCGATCACCGCCGGGTTCGCTTCAGGGGTCATCAACAATCCACAACCTGTTTTCTCAATTGGACTTACGCGATCCCTACCGGTGTAGCCACACCATGGCTTACCGCTGTTCCTCGGCGACTACTGGGAGAACAGCAGGGAAACTCAGGACGATAGGTGTTCAGGCACCTAGACACACCGGACTCTAGTGCGTTATGATCCTCGGCTTGCCAAAAATCTCTTTTATTGCTCGTACGTGATAGGGAAAGAATGGTTCGATTAGTCGTCCGAGACCGTGAAACCATTCAAGAGGCCGTGCGCCGCTTCCGCAAACTAGTCGAGCGCAGCGGTATTAAGAAAGAAATGCGCCGGCGCGAGCATTACGAGAAACCGAGCGAAACTAAGCGTCGCGCCCGCCTGCGTGCAGAACGCCGCGCCCGCCGCACCAGACTGCTCGCTGATTCCTGATCGACAGCCGGATTCAACCGGCGCCGTAGCACTCGGGTGGTTCGCAGCCGTCACGAAACGACGAGCGGTGCTTGGCCTCCAGAGTCCGAAAAAGCCTGCCGTCTCCACTCCCAGCTGGCCTTATTGGCGACATTGGCGAGTGATGCATACAATGATTGCCGATCCAAGAGCCTCAGGATCGATTCGGCCAGTGCCGTGTCTTGGCGCCCCTTCCACACCGTCCTCAACCAATATCCGCAAACAGGATGCGTCGTATGCCCGCCGCAAATTCACTGGACACTCAGGATATTAATGTCCGTGAAATGGAGGAATACCGTCCTTTGTTGCATCGTCCGCTGCGTAAGAAGATCATCGACTTTGAACGCGACGGCAGACTCAAGCACGTTATTTTGGCAACCCAGTTCACGCGTCCCTTACTTGAAGAATTGTGTGATCTGGCCGACATGGTACGCGAACTCGCCAGCGACCCCGAAGGACGCCGCAAACTGAGCAAGCTGCTCTCTCACTTACAAGCGATGATGTATTTCACGCAACCATCAACGCGCACCTTTCTCTCTTTTTCTGCCGTATGCCGGCTCCTGGGAATTGGAACGGAACAAGTACGGGATTCTGCGGTTTCGTCCGAATCCTCTGAAGGCGTCAAGCGTGAGTCACGCTTTGATTCCATTCGGATGTTCAGTAGCTACTTCGATCTAATCATCATGCGCAGTAGTATTCCAGACCTCGCGGAATGCTGCGCTTACCTGATGAACGAGCTCGAAAATCAGGAGTTTAATACTCGAAACATACCGATCATCAACGCCGGATCTGGTGCGGATCAGCACCCAACCCAAGCGTTATTGGATCTCTATACAATCCGTCGTACGTTCCGATTTGCAGACGAGAAACGGACACCACGCCCACAGTTTGAGGTTCTCAGTGACGCATATCCCAACCTTACCGCGGATGTCTCGAACAAAACATTTGCTTTCTGCGGAGATCTCGGACGTGGCCGAACAGTGAGGTCGCTGGTCGAACTCTTGATGAAATTCGACAATGTTTCAATGGTGTTTATCTCGCCCGACCACCCAAAATTCCAGCTCAGCGATGATCTCATCAGTCGGCTACGGGACCAAGGGGTTTCCTTTGAAGAGGTCGATTCACTAGATGCACGACTTGATGGAATACCAGTCCTTCACCAGATCGATTGCCTGTACATGACGCGTATCCAGCAGGAACACAACAATCAGGAAGATAATGATTTCTTCGCTTCAGCTGATATGACCCATTATCACTTGACTCCTGAGCGTGTCGACCAGATGCGGTCGTACGCACCCATTCTGCATCCCTTCCCTAGAGACAGCGTCGCGGGAGAAATCCCTACTGCGATCGACGGAAACCCGCGCGCCATGTATTTCCATCAGGCTCGTAATGGACTCTGGGCCCGGGCCGCACTACTCGTCCACATCTTCAACGCGGATCGCGCCTTAACGCAGGCTTATAGAGAACACTATGCTGACCTGCATGACTTTAATAGAGCTGTGCTTTAACGCACCAAGTGCAGACCGCCAGGCTGCCCCCGGCCAACCGACGTGACAGCCTCATGCGGGGACTCAAAACGGACTGTTCGCTGGCATCGGGTGTCCCTTTCAAATGAAAATCCACCCAATCCGGTTCGCCTCCACGCGCCGGTGATATCCTAGAACAAGCCATTTCACCCAGGATGCCCTTTCTTCTGGTCAGTGAGCGATGCGGTTCCAGTAGGTTGGGAACGCATCAGCGTGGTGAAAGTCGGGGCTATTGTCTGCGTCGTGACACTGCAGACAGGACCGTTCGGCAGCAGGCAAAGTCAACCGAAGCTGCGCACGCAATCTCTCGCGTTCTACATCCGTAGCGGACGCCTGTTCAGCAGCTATGTGCAACGACCCTGGACCGTGGCAATTCTCACACCCATTGGCAACCAGGCTCGGTGTCTGCTGTTCGCTAATGAAACCCGAGGTGTAAGGGAAAAACTCCTGGGCATTCCATCCGGTGACATGACAGCTAAGACACTCCGGATCATCGCGGCGATCGATCCCTGACCGAGTTGGCGGCTGACCTAGCGATCGAGTCGCGTGGGCATGAGGCCCTGGCTCAGCTTGCCCTGCGACACCGCTCTTCCAAACCTCGTACTCCTTCTCATGGCAGTCGCGACAATTAACCGCCCCCACAAATTTCGCACCGCTTGGATGGTTGACTCCCTTGCCTTCCGCATTCAAAAGCCCCAACCCCTGTAGTCCCATTTGCTTCAGCCGGCCCTGATATTCTCGAAAACGACGCGACACCTGGGGCGCATCGACAAACCTTGCATCCAACGGCACACGTTGCGCGCGGTAGGGATGCTGGGGATCATCAAACACACCAACAACAAACACGTACATGCCTTTACCACCCGTTTGAATCATGATGCTTTTTGTGCCAGGGACTACTTCCAGGTCACCGTTTGGCTCATCCGCACCGCCGGCAGTGACAACAATATCAAACTGAGGAAACTCCTGGACCAAACGCCGCGACTCCTCCAATGACGCATAGGCCAACAAAATATGTACATCACAATCTTCTGCCGCCAACTTGGGCCAGATTTCGCTGAGACCCTGATTGGGCGTCTTCATCAGAACGTCTGTGCTGGCAATTTTCTGTTGATGTCCGACTCCCAACACAGATGTAATTCCCAGCCGACGCCCTGCGACGGTCGCTATTCGATACGGACGCGCAAAAGATGAATCGAACAGCGCCACATTCGCGCTGGCAAATAAACGTGGCTCAAATTCATCATCAGTGACTGCTTTCACTAAATAGGTGGTGGAAAGTCGCAAGTCATCAGGGCCAAAACCGACCGCGGCGTAACGCATGAGGGCAAGGGTGTCGACCGTGTAATCAAATTTCAATTCAGCCTGCGTACCAATACGTCTGACTTGATTCCCCAAGTCAACTGGAACCACGGGCCACTCAGCTGCGACAAGTTGTTCGAAAAACGTCCAGCGTCGCATCAGTCCGCCCTTCTGATTCTCCAAGCCCGCGCAACCACAGGGTTCAAGATAGCCGCGTTGGCGGCCCGTGATCATTAGCGCCCACTTAGGTTTTGGCCAGTCTACAAACAGTGGTTCTCGGGGCAGCTCCCGTGCCCCGTCAGAAACTACGGCTGGCAACGGAGATGCCTCGTTTTCGACTGACGGAGGCCTGGCGGAAGCCTGCTGAGGAAGAGAGTTGTCGGTTTCATTGGTCGACACGGCAGTAGCGCCTAGCTCGTTCACCTCCCCGGGTAACGTCGTGCGTGGTGCAGACTCAATACATCCCACCTGGAAGATAAGCACCTGCAACCAGGAAAGCCAAAGCCAACCTGTCGACTTACGATTCTCTGCTCGTTGCATGGCGATTCAACCCTTTGCCGTCCGTGAACAACCCTATTCAACAACAAATTCCACCAACAACTGAATACGTTTCGCGTGCGGGTGCGTGGTGTCGATCACAACCCTCACGGGATTCGTTTGGTCTCCATCCAAGTGATTGACAGAGGGCGAGTTGGTAGGAATTTCCAAGTTCAATGGAAATAGAAGCGGCCCCCCTTTTCGAGTCTCCTTGCTCTCACCTATTGTGGCACGTAATACGTCGGGAGGATCGATTCGCTGAACGTTTAATTGAGTCTGCGCCTTATGTGGCCCCTTAACCAGAACCTGCAAGGTGATCTTCGCACCTTCGGCGCTGCGAACGCGACCGACAACGAGTCGATTCTCTTCTGAGTCGAATTGCTTAGGACCCAGTATGGCAATATCCCCAACTACGGTACCGGTTACTGGAATCTGGAAAATCGGCTTGTCACCCAGGGGCATCTCAAGCAAGATCTGCTGTGAAAGTTTCCCTAATGGCAGTCCAGGTTTGACCACGATTTGTACTTTCAGACCATGATCCGCAGCTTGCGCATCAATCGCGTCCTTTGTCAGTGGATCAATCTTGATGTCAAAGTACGATGCGCTCTCCTGATCCGCAAAACTCACTCTGGAAACTTCCAGGCCGGGTTGCCGAAAAGCAAACAACTGAACTGTAGCCTGCGCACCTTCTCCCACGGCCACGTCGCCCAAACTCACTGATACTGGCACCGCCTTTAAAGAGCTGGTCACCTTGCCGTCGATGACCAGCTTAATGAACGTCTGTCCTGGTACATTCGTTTCGACTGTCGCTTCCTGTCGAAAATTTGTTTCCTCCTCTTGTGTTTCTGCTACCCACTCTAACGTCACGCGCGCTTGTTCACCCGGGGCAACTTTCGGAGGGTTAACCTGGAACACCGTACATTTACAGGTCGTTCCACGAGGAGTTAATACCAAGGGCCCTTTTCCTGCATTACGAATGATGAATACATGACGCTTTCTGCCAAATCGTTCCATGGTGCCAAACTGATGCTCGCTGCCATTCACGAACTCGATCTTTGGATCCTCTGCGGACGGTACCTGGTCAAGGCCAATTACCTCTTCCAGGTCAGGTGGCGCAACGACACTGGTCTCGGGAGATCGAAGAACATCGTCAGCTGGCGCAAGCACATGACGCTCCACGACGGCAAGCCGATTGCTAGCGCTCCACCATCCACCCGCGCCCCCCAGAAAAATTGCAACACATACGATCCCAATCCTGCGCATCAAATTGACTCCCGAACTGAAAAGAATCGCATCTCGTTGCTAGTCCGCAGGTAATCCGTCGCCAACGGGCTGGCAGCGATCAAGAGCTTGGCACGCCAGCCTTTCACAGCTGCTACATCCCCAGGTGCGCCCGACCACCCGGGCAACATGCCGGATCGCGAAAACTGGGACAGCACCAACATCCTGGCCCGCCACACTCCGCTTCCCATACCACTGCGGGCAGGAAACGAACTGTCCCGCAGCGTCGGCTTGCGCAGACGATTCATCATCGCCCGGGCGTCATTCATCCGTTTGCCTCGCAAGCCAATCAGCGCCTGGTGTTCAAGCTTCTGTTCCAAATGTGGATTAAGCGTGTCCAGCTCGATCGCCTTGGCGGCATGGTTTTGAGCAGTCATTACATTCCCTGCCAAGTGGCAAGTCCATGCAAGCTGGGCATGATTAATGCCACTGGCGGGGTACAGCTTGACAGCGGTCTGCAACAGCGGAACGGCACGTTCAGGTCGACCGTCGCGCAACCACAACTCTGCCATTTGCTGGTACAAGGCATGCGACTGTGGATCTCGACGTAACGTCTGCTCTATTGCATGTTCCATTGCCTTACCGTCATTTGCCCGCTGATACAGACTAGCCAGCAACCGCCAGGGAAGGACACTTGCGGGATCAATCTGAGCGGCCCTTTTCAATGAGCGGATCGCCTGTTGTTCGTTCCCTTTTTGCCGATGATATTCCGCAGCCAACATAAACGGTTGAAATTGGGTCACGGGCCGATACATACTCTGCCAAAACAACCCACCCACGAAAAGAACAACTAGCAACACTGCGAACTGCGTTTTCCGACCAAGCTCCCATGGCAAACGCACGTCAAGCTGATTCGCGACGAACGCGAGCAAAATCCACGCGTTTTGCGCGACTCCTGAAAATCCAATCCCTCCGGAAGCGAGCAAGTTCGTCAATAAGGCGAAACCCGCAATGCCAATCCACTTCAAGTCCAAATTACCGTGTTGAATCCAAGGATACATGAGGACCAACACCAGGGCACCAACAGGCATTCCCAGCCACAACAAACTAGGATCTGGCAAGCTGCCAAACAGGATACTGGCCGCGAAAACCACCAACGGCATCAAGGCACACCCGGCGTAAACCCACCACACTGGGCCCGCCCTGGAAAGATCCTCGGCTGGCATCGTTTGCGTTGCAACCTCTAGCCGCTGCCACCACATTCCAGCCAGGCTAACCCCCACGACAGCCAGACTGACCAGCCCCACTGTCCCCGAAATCGCCCACACCTCCAACAAGAAATTGTGCGGATCCGCAATGGTCTCACTCGCTTGCGGCAATTTGTGTGCGGCATAATGTTGTTGGAAATTCCCTGGCCCACACCCCCATACAGGCCTGCTTGAAATCACTCCTAGTGTTGCTTCCCAGTATTCCAGCCGATATTGGAGTGTCTTGACGGATTCTGTCACTACGCGCCAATCCAATCCGCGCGTAACAATGGCGCCAGCCACAATCGCGCCCAGCACACCGCAACTCGCTAGAACCCTGCGCCAGGCAACACGTTTCCCTTGGTGCCCGGCACCCAGTGCCAACAGGCATGCAGCCATACCGCATGCAACGTACGCAGCACGACTCTTGGTTAACACCAGACAGCAAAGCACCGCGACTAAAACCATCGCCATGACAATCGTGTGCAACCAGAGTCGGTGACCACGCCGTCCGCCAACCAATAGGGCCATCGCGAGCACTAGCCATGGCGCTAGGAACCCCGCCAGTGAATTGGTCAGCGCAAATGTTGCGAGCGGTTCTTTACTCCGCAAACGATCTTCGAACTCTCGAACGACGGCGGAATTCAACGATTCGTAAATGCCAACCTCATCCAGAACACTCCGCTTGTCAGCTTCGTAGCTCCTCCTCAACTCGGGTAATTTGACAAAATACTGGTGCAACCCATGTACAGAAAGGCAGACGCTAACAGCCAACATCGCGGCGCAAATCGCACGCATCGCTTTCGGGGACCAGGTCCATTGCCGCAAAGCTAGATATACGACCCCCATACTACTCCAGGACCACATCGTATTGACCGCATAGCGAACGTTACCTTCTCCGCGCACCATCATCGTACTGGCCGCAAACGCCACAAAAAAAAGCAGGATAGCTGTGTCAATCCATCTCCAACGAATTTGCATTCTGGATTGGAGCACGCCCGCGCCCACCCAACAGCCAAAGACGACAAACCAACCGGCAATGATCAAAATCCCCTGGCCATCACGCACTGCCTCGCTAGGCACCAACGGAGTCGCCATCACTAGTGCGGTGCATACGGTGAGCGCAACCGAGCGACTTGTCTGGTTGCGTTCAAGACCGACACTCGAAGCGGTGCCTGTTTCCATGGTCGGTCGATGTGATTGGTTACGAGGTGGCAGGTTCACAGCAGTACGGCAATCATTCACCAAAAGAACTGAGCAACAGACGCTGTTCAGCCGGTTGCCAAATTGTGTTCGACGTAAAGGCACTTCGCGCATCGCCGCGTTCGTTCTGGCCAGTTGACGCAAACCGAGCAAACGCAGGGTGAAACAACCCAATTTCTACGCACACAAACTAAAAGCGTTCAGGCCACACAATACAGCGAGCTGCTGAGTGGATCTAGATATAGTATTCCCGCTGGCAACCCCAACACAGCCATGGCCTCCATGAAAGCGCCCGCATCCAGCAGCTTGACGCGTTCTACGATCGATGTCCCGAGATGAAAATCTGGTTCTGTGCAAACACTACCTCTGTACCCCAGCCCGGCACCGTCCCGGCAGTCATCCAGAGACGTCGCGCCAATCTGTTTGATCTGGGTTTCATTTCCACATTGCCGTAACTACTGCGTCTGAGTCAAACCCACCCTAGCTGAACACTGACACCGCTTGCCCGCGTTGTCACTCAATTGATAATAACACCACATGCTAAATTGAGGTTTCTCTGCTAGAAGTAGTTTGGCCACAGGCTCGCGGGAAAGTCCTGGTAACCGCCCGGGGTGTCCCCGGAAACATTGCAGTGGTCAAGAAACAATAAGGAACAGATGTGCGCGTACTTGTGACCGGTGGAGCCGGATTCCTGGGACTCTACCTGACTGAACAACTGCTAGAACGTGGCGATCACGTCCGTTGCCTCTGCCGCGGCAGCTATCAAGAGCTGACTGCGTTAGGTGTCGAAACGGTCCAGGGCGATCTTCGCGACGCGCAACGAGTTCTCACCGCGTGTGAGGGATGCGACATCGTTTTCCATACCGCGGGCATGGCTGGAATCTGGGGGCCCAAGAAAACTTTCTTCGACATCAACACGCGCGGTACACAGAACATCATTGAAGCGTGCTGGAAAAACCAAGTCCCCAGGTTGGTTTATACCAGTAGTCCCAGTGTCACGTTCGATGGGACGGACCAGAATGGGGTAAACGAATCCGCCCCCTATCCATCGGAGTGGCTCTGCCACTATCCACACTCCAAAGCGATCGCCGAACAACAAGTCCTGGCCGCCAATGGCCAGCGTGGTTTACTTACCTGCGCGTTGCGTCCCCACTTGATTTGGGGCCCGCGCGATCGCCACCTGATTCCCCGACTACTGGAACGCGCTCGTCACGGAAAGCTGCGCCGTGTCGGAGATGGGCGCAATCTGGTTGACATGATCTACGTGGAAAACGCCGCCGACGCCCACGTGCTGGCTGCCGCAGCCCTGCTGCCCAATGCACCCGTCTGTGGCCAAGCCTACTTTATTAGTCAGGGCGAACCTGTGAATTGCTGGGATTGGATCAACGACATACTGGCGCTCGCCAATTTACCCCCGATCACCAAATCGATTTCACTCTCCAGTGCCTGGCGAATTGGCTCAGTACTTGAAACCGCGTACCGAATTGCAAGCATCCAACGCGAACCAAGGATGACAAGATTTCTAGCCGCGCAATTGGCCACGAACCACTTTTTTGACATCAGTCGCGCATGCCAGGATTTTGGTTATCGCACGCGCATCTCAACGGAAACAGGCATGCAACGGCTCAAGAACGCATTGAAATCTGAAGACTGTGTCCCGCCCTAAGTGACACCGCGCAACAGTACCGCTGCTAGCAGCCTCGTCGCCGAGTTCTTCGGTGCACCACACTCCGGATTCAAAGCCGTGGTCGCGTAGTTCTATTACCACTGCGACTCAATGTCTTTCCTGGCGCAGCGTGACCAAACGTGTCACACCGCGCAGCGACACTCAGCAAACACATCGGACGCGGATGATCAACCGTGAGTGCACGGCTAGCGGATGCCTGGGATAGCACTCAATCCCAGAGCACTCAATCCCCGAGAGGAACACGTGATGCTGGTATTAACCCGAAAAAACACCGAGTCCATTCTGATCGGTGAACGGATCCGAATCCGCATTCTCAAGATTCGAGGAAGCTCGATCCAAATCGGCATTGACGCCCCACCGCACATTGCGATTCGTCGCAGTGAGCTTGAACCATCTCAGTGCCTGCTCAACTTTGCGATTGACTCGCAACAGCCAGAAACGCCGCAAAATCAAATGCGACCCTATTCACCTGAAAGCGTTTGATAATTCGTAGCGTCTTCCCGAATTTGCAAGATCCCACCAACCGGTACATTCTGGAATGTCTGGGTATGGCCGCTTGGCCATTGCACACGTAAATGATCAATCCTGTCGACCGCGCCCACACCAATGACTGTCTCAGTGGGATGCTGACCCATCAGACCATTCACCGGAAACACGTCTCGAACAATTTCCCGGCCACCAACTTCGATTTGCATCCTGGCCCCGACACCCAGGCGATTGCTCTTGGTACCCTCGAGCAGTACACGAACCGATTTGCCATCGCTAGGAATCTGATTCATGAAAATCCGTAGGGGCCCTCCCCCCACGCTTGCCACCAACAAATCAAGATCACCGTCACGATCAAAATCTGCCGCAATCGCTGACCGCGAATCGGAGTCAATATCTGCCCCTGACTGGTGTGACAGATCAATGAACTCGCGGCCCGCGTGATTGAAAAAAAAGCGATTGCGTTCATACGCACTCAGGTTCACGCCCTCTGACATCAGCTCCCACGGATTGCTTACCCACAACTCCCCCGCCTCAACATCGAGATCGCCTTGTGGCTCGATCACCGATAGACGGTTAAAAGGCTGTGTCACGACAGCCCGCCAAAGGCAAGTTCACCCATCGGGCTTACCACGGTCAAAACTCTGAAAGCCGGTCGTCGCATAAATATCAAGAAATCCATCTCTGTCAAAATCAGCCATCACCGGACCGTGTGCCCAGCCGACCTGATTGACTCGCAAGCCTTGGCTGATCTCGCGAAATTCGCCATCGGTGTCCGTCGGCGCATACAACAAATTGCCAGCGCAAGCGCCCTGAATTTGTTGATAAACGCCTGCTGGATAATCCGCTTCAGACACATGGGCGATGATACGTCGCCCCATCTTTGAAAACATGTTGGCTACATAGATTTCGGCTCGACCGTCTCCGTCAATGTCGCCCGTTGCAGCCCCCATACTATTGGCAAACGAACCTACACCTGCCATATCGGTCGCATCGCGCAGGCCACCTTTACCGTCGCTCAAGAACAGGAAATTCTTCCCGAAATCATTCACGACATACAAATCCGGAAATCGGTCTCGATTCGCGTGAAACCACACGGCAGTAAACGACTGGCGATTCCCCGTATCCAGATTGCCAACTAGCCTGGTCACATCCATAAACCGCCCGTTTCCCTGATTTCGCCAGAGCTGGTTGGGAGCCCCAGTCACTTCGTCATCCAAGTAACCCGGCTGCTGTCCTTTGGTCGCATCAGAGTGATTAAGCACATACAAATCCAGTTTGCCGTCACAGTCATAATCCGCCACCGCACACCCCATGACTGGATAATCAAAACTGAGCCCTGAACGCTCAGTAACATCCTGAAAACCTCCGCCCTTCAGGTTGTGATACAAACGACTCCCCAATAACAAGTCTGGGTAACCGTCGTTGTCAAAATCCAACCAGGTGGCCAAGGCAACCTGTTCTCGCGCCGTACGCTGTACGGGAAGTGCGAATTTCTGGGTCATATCCACAAACTTGTTGTTCTGACACTGTAAGAGACGCTGCGGGCCGTGAAACGTCGAGAAAGCGATGTCGAGATCGCCGTCGCGATCAAAATCTTCCACCGCAACCTGCATCGCATACGTCTGATTCTGGGTGCGAGGTGTGGTCCAATTGTCACGCAACTTCAAATCCAACAAGCCCCACTCCGCTGACTGCTCTTCGAGCAAACGCTGGCTGGCCTGTTGAATATACAGAGACTCGTCTTTCCAGCCCGCGAGAATGCAACCCGCTGCGATCTCGTTGTCAGACTCAAACTTGCAGTGCGCACGATGCGTCGCCAGAAGTGACAGTGGTTTGTCGTCGACGTCTACTCCAGCGGCCGTCAATTGAAGCAGCAAGTCCCAATTGCCCGACGCAGCGTTCGCATCTGACTGAATCTGCAAAACCCGCAATCGGGTCCGGTCGATCCGCTGAAATCTATCAGCCCAAGCCAAAAGCCGACTGACCAGATCTTCTGCGTCACCAGGTTCGAGATCGCGATCGTTCGCCCGTTGCCAGTCTTCGTGATTCCACCAGCTCGAATTCAACACACGGCGCTGCGTTCCTGGAGCTAATAATGCGTGCAGATCATCACGCATAAAACGCCGCAGTTCCTCAGATTTCCGATTCTTCCAGGCCGTGGTAAACGCGCGGCCGAACTTGGTCTCAAGCTCAAACGTAATGTGTTCATATTGCCAGATCTCTTTCTGCTTGGAGGGGGTCAGGCCGGTAAAAGCCCCCTCGTCTTTGCTTACCTGTTCAACCGACTCTCGGCGCTCTTCGTCGCGGCGACAACTTAAGCTGATACCGACCACGAAAGCAAACAGCAGTAGCAAACGAAAACGGGCAGCAGACTGGCAATTCATTCCAAGGCCTAGAGAACAGGTGCGCTGTATCAGGCGTTCGCCCCATTCGACCATTGCTGAAATACTCTCAGTGCGTCATACAATCCAACGGCCTTCATCACGCCAGGTTGGCACCGTGAGAAATCGCTACAGCAGTTCGGAGATCGGCTGCCCGCTCGTTAATACCTGTTTAACATCGCTCGGTACTCCAGTACGTACCCGGAGTTCACCAATGTCAAACAATACATGCATGATCGTTGCCAACACATCACTACTGGAAATCGGCGTGGAAGCCGGTTCACCTGCAATCCGATCGGAACGCCCCACGACTTGTCCCATCTGCAGGCCGCCACCAGCGAACGCCAGCGTACAGAGATTGCCCCAGTGGTCGCGACCACCATTCTTGTTGATACGCGGCGTCCGTCCAAACTCACCCGTAATGACCAGTAAGATCTTGTCTGTCAAGCCGCGACGATCGACATCTTCAATGAACGCCGATACAGCCCGATCAACTGCAGGTGTCAACGACGCGACTCCGTCATGCATCGTGAATTCTTTTCCACCACCATGCATATCCCAGCCGCCGCAAGTGACCGTAACAAACCCGCAGCCAGCCTCACATAGCCGCCTCGCTAAAACCATCTGATGTCCGAGCGCCACCGGCGAGAACATCTCGGCATAACTATTTCGTTTCTTCGCGCCGTCACTGGGTTCCATGGCACCTGTATTATAGCGCTCCAGCAGGCGCGGGTCTTCCTTGGACAAATCAAAGGCATCGGCAACACCACGAACTAATACATTGAAAGCCTGATCCTGAAAGCGATCTGCCGCACGAAATCGCAAATCGGCCTGTTTACGAAGGAAATCAAGCTCGCGCAACAACCCTCGTCGATCACCCAACCTGGCCGCTTCCAGGTGTAATTTCATGTTCTCGACAATTTCGCCACCCGCGCTGGGATCAAACGGTTTATAAGCAGCAGGTAAACTACCCGTCTGCGATACGCGTTCGGAGTTGTAGTAGAGTTCTTTGTATTGGTCGCCCATCGCACGCGCCGTAACGAGTGTGTTCTGGGGCATGCCGGTGGACGCATTGGTCAAGCCACTGATTCTGGCAAACAACGCGCCCATCATAGCGCCCGTGGGATTACCACCCGCCATCACGTGCATTGCAGCCGGCCCGTGACTAGAAATGCCGTGGCGGTAAGACTTCACAATAGTCATTTTGTGGGCCAGGGCAGCCAAGCGGGGAAGCGTCCCCCCAAAGGTGACACCAGGAATCGACGTCGCTACCTCGCCCGTAATACTGCGAATCTCTCTCGGCGCTGTCATCTTTGGATCGAACGTCTCAAACTGCGTCGGGCCACCCTGGAGATTCAGGACCACCACCGACTTGCCGCGCAGTAGCTGTGGAGACTCGGCAGCCTCCCCATTCACCGATAGTCCGGACACGCTCAAACCACTCGCGGTGGCGACTCCAGTCTGCAAGAACTGCCGCCGGCTACGATTTGACAAATCGATCGAAAACATGAACAGGCTCCATCACGGTACCTTGAATGCAACCTCGGGGACGTACTGGCTAACAGTATAATGAATCGGAATCGGCTCGACGAGAAACGTCAAATTCACCTTTTTTTTGAGAAAAACGCCAAACAGACACCACGCGCAAACCGATTCTCAATTGCAAGCTGATAGCGCAGGACGCCCCCCTTTAGAGCGGATTGCTGTAGGTTTACTCGCTGGCTGAGCAGTCTCCTGCAGCGCATGAACCTGGTATTCAGCGAGAACTTCTGAAAAGCTGCTAGAAGTGGCTTGCTTCAGTTAGCCGAGGTCTTCATAATACGGCCTGACAACTGTGGCTGGCGAGAGATCATCTGACGTATGCCACATGTTAAACCCTAGTGGATGGTTTCGTCGGGTTTTTTGATAGTTCTGATTCATCATTCAGTGAAGGACGATGGTAATGAAAGCGCGTATCCTTATGTCAGTAGCTGCGGTCGCAATCCTGGTAACCGCCTCAGTTGCCGCACCCAAACTCAATCTCAAGGGTGTCAAGTGCGTGATGAATGCGAAAGCGGCTGCCAAGGCCAAATCGTCAGCAGATTACAAAGGTGGCAAAGTCTACTTCTGCTGCGGTAATTGTGCCAAGGCGTTTGCGACCAAGCAAAAAGAGCCCAAAGTAGCGACTGCGGGTAACCACCAGCTCGTGGCGACCAAACAAGTCAAGCAAGCCAAGTGCCCCCTTAGTGGTGGGAAACTGAACGCCAGTACCAAGATTAAAGTTCAAGGTGCCGAAGTTGCTTTCTGCTGCAACAACTGCAAGGGCAAAGCCAGTAAGGCCAAGGGTGCAGACCAACTGGCACTCGTGTTCAGCGATGCCGCGTTCAAGAAGGCCGGGTTCGCCGTTCCGAAAAAGAAAAAGAAGTAGCTCATAAGGGTTTTATTCCCAAGTTACACACCAACCAGGTGAAAGAGGACGCTTACGAGCGTCCTCTTTTTTTTTGCGCCAAGGCGTCAGCTCATCGCAGCCCTAGCAGGTAATGTGCAACGACAAATCCTACTTGAAACAACGGCCGCAATAATCTGGGGTGCAATCCCAAGCACACCGAAGAACTAGGCGGATGCAGTCGCGCTGGACGGTTACCGCATTACTAGGACTACACCGAATAGACGATAATTGCTCTGGGGCGATTTGCGTTTTTCTGGAATACTTGCCGTACGCGGCTACGTATCTTTTCCCCGCAATCGGCAATAGCCATCACATGCGGCTGTTTTTCTCCGTTGGTGAACCAAGTGGCGACCTCCATGGCGCCAACCTGATCCGCTCTCTTCGAGCGCTTGACCCTAGCTGCGCTGTCTGTGGCTACGGTGGCCCCCGTATGGCAGCAGCCGGTTGCGAAATGCTGGCTGACCTAACCCAACTAGCAGTAATGGGTGTCTCCCAAGCCGTTGCAAATCTGCGTAGTTTTTATCGGCTCTTTCGTAAGGCCGAACGATACCTCGCCCAAACACGTCCGGATGCCGTAATCCTGATCGATTATCCAGGCTTCAATTGGTGGATTGCCCGCGCCGCCAAGAAACACGGAATTCCCGTTTTCTACTATGGTGTGCCCCAAATGTGGGCCTGGGCTGGCTGGCGGGTGCGCAAATTGCGACGCCTGGTAGATCATGTGCTATGCAAACTGCCTTTTGAAGTCGAGTGGTTCCAACAGCGTGGCTGCGAAGCGACCTATGTTGGCCATCCTTTTTTTGACGAATTACAGCAACGACAGCTGGACAGTCGCTTTCTCGCCAGGCAACAACAGCAAGCAGGTCCGTTGGTAACTCTCCTGCCAGGCTCCCGCAAACAAGAAGTCGCGCGCAACCTGCCCGTGTTCTTGCACACCGCGGAAAGCATTTTCAAAGAAGTACCCACAGTCCGGTTTGCAATTGCCAGTTACAACGAGGAGCATGCCAGCACGGCTCGGCAGTATCTCGCAGAAAACCGCTTGCCCATTGAAGTCCACAGTGGTCAAACAGCCGAACTGATTCACTCAGCGACTTGCTGCCTGGCTTGCTC
Organism: Planctomycetaceae bacterium; assembly: GCA_002709225.1. Classification (GTDB taxonomy): domain Bacteria; phylum Planctomycetota; class Planctomycetia; order Pirellulales; family Pirellulaceae; genus UBA9264. The sequence goes on along the minus strand of PAQH01000034.1, from coordinate 2,604 downwards.
AGGCTCCGTCTCACTGGAATTACTGTTTCACCTCAAGCCAACCGTCATCCACTACCGCGTTCCACGGTTCGTCAAACTGCTGGCACGGCATCTGTTGTTACAAGTCAAGTACTTTACGCTGGTTAATCTACTGGCTGCCAAGGATGCCTTTCAGCCTAGTCGCCAAGGTTATCACCCAGCAGATGCGTGCGCGGCAGACGTGCCCTTCCCCGAGTATCTAACCGATCGAGGCATGTCGCCACAACTGGCTCCGCATTTGATTGAATGGCTGACTAGCCCCGCCAGCCTACAAGCACAGCACGACCGTCTGGCCAGACTGAAACTCGAAGTTGCGCACGGCGGTGCATCGGATCGCGCCGCCACCTACATCCTCAATCAGTTAGCGTCGTCTCAACCAGACTGTCGAACGCGAGCGGCTTAAAAGCTACAGATAGCCTGGCGGCACACCCGCTGTGAACAATCATCCTCAACTGGACTGCTTGTCGGCCGCCTGATTCTGAAGGACTGTACAACAACGATTCCGGCATGATGTAACATACGACTTCCCTGCAGCCTCTCCCTCTTGATTTGCTCGATGCTTCAAAAGGAAGATATGATCACAGCTCACGTCATGCATTGTCGGTTTTCGACCAATCACTAGAATCCTGGACCGTTGCCAGCTTCGAGTCGGTTGGCGACACCCCTTGTTCCCTCGACGGCGAAAGCGAAACCGTGTTTCTAGCAGAACCTCCCACGACTCAATTTGACCTCCATTTCCGGATCATCGGATTCCACGTTCGAGTCACACCCTTCTTTTGGCTCGCCGCTGGTGTGCTGGGGCATAGCCTGGCTGTGCATTTCAGTTACGTACTGCAAGATCAGAGTCCTACAATCGGAGTCCTCTTGCTCCTCTGGATTCTCTGTGTGTTCCTGTCCATCCTGATTCATGAGTTAGGCCATGCGCTCGCGATGCGCTACTATGGAATGAATGCCCGCATCGTGCTTTGGCATTTCGGCGGAATTGCAGTCCCCGAGTCGGTTTCGTCTTTTGTCGGATTTGGAGCTCGCACCAAACCTCACGCGCAGATTCTGATTTCAGCTGCCGGTCCAGCCGCACAACTTTTGCTGGCGATTGTCGTGATCATCGGCGCCCGATTGGGTGGATTCCGTGTCGATACCTGGATCGACTGGGTGAACAGTACCTTCGCACTGACATCAGATAATCTGGTGGATCCGTCACCCAAGGTAGGGGTCTTACTGACGTTCTTGCTGCTTCCCAGTATCTCCTGGGCCTTACTCAACCTGCTCCCCATTTACCCACTCGATGGTGGACAAATATCACGAGAAATCTGCACGCTGTTTTCAATGAGTAATGGCACGCGCATTTCACTCGCAGTTTCCATCGCCACAGCGGCCGGTGTGGCGGCCTACCAATTCCAAAAGGGCTTCATGTTCAACGCGGTCATGTTCGGGATGCTGGCATATTCCAACTATCAGATGTTGCAGAACTACGGTCGCTATGGTGGCGGCTTCGGCCGCTGAACCCATACAAACTGTGAAAATCCAAGAAGACAATCCACTTTCGCCTGCTCGACGGGTGATCCTGCTCGGCGCCAGTAACTTGACGCGTGGCATTTCCACAGTCGTGGAAATCGCCAAGGCGCAATGGGGTAGTCCGTTGGACATCATGTCCGCACTAGGCCATGGAAGATCCTACGGTAAAACCCAAAGAGTACTGGGACGCACTTTACCAGGAATCACTGAATGCGGACTCTGGCACGATCTGGACAAACGCCCACAAGCGGATACCGCATCTTTGATTACAGATGTGGGCAACGACCTGCTTTTCGGTGTTTCCCCGATACAGGTGGTTGAATGGATTGACCAATGCCTGGAACGCTTGGCTTCCGTTTCCCGGTCCTTGGTGATCACCGAACTCCCCTTGAGTAATCTCTCCAAATTACCAGCTTCCCGATTCCGCCTTTTTCGAACGATCCTCTTTCCCTCTTGCCGAATGACACTTCTGGAAACTGGCAAAGCCGCTGAGGATCTGAACGACGGTTTGTTGAAGCTAGCCAATCGATATCGTGCTCAAGTCGTTCGACCTGACGAAGCGTGGTATGGCATCGATCCGATTCACATCAAGATGCGACACTGGCCAGCGGCTTGGGCACGGATCATGCAACCTTGGTCAAAGCAGCCACTAGCTGGTCCTGCCAAGGGGTCTTTCTTTCGGTGGCTCTGGCTACGTCTCCTGACACCTCACTACCGCCAGATTCTTGGGATTGATCAACGCAAGAAGCAACCAGCCGCAAGATTCGCAGACGGCAGCCAAATCTCGTTGTATTGATGGCTATCCCCCATTTTCAGTACCAGCGTAAGTGAGAGAGTTTCGTATTGATCGGCTGCGCGGACGGAGTGAGGCCGTAGGCCGAGCGGAGTTAGCACAGTCGGCCGCAAACGCGACGGGGGTTTGGTAATCCAAAGAGCTGTGGGGCCGATGATGGTTGTATTTGTTTTGACCTTGCCCCCAAGTTTGATCCAATTGGAATGCTAGGGTTTTAGGATTATTCTTTCAGGCTAGTCTGAAAGAATAAGTTCGCGAATTCTTTTGGCGTCCGGTTG
>PAQH01000033.1 GCA_002709225.1 Planctomycetaceae bacterium | reverse complement strand
TCCAAATCCCTGCCGGCAGTGCCGGCGCTCGTCGAGCGGGCGACCAGACGTCGTTCGCCGCGACAGCGTTCCAGTAACCGGTACGGCGCTGATACCGACTCCCCAGTCGCGCAGGCCTCGGGGAGTTCAGGTTGCCTGCTGGCACTCAGCACGCTGCTGCTGGCTCCCGGTTTCTACTTGCTGATCGGACTGGTCCGCGGACTCCTCGATGCGCATTAACTACTATGCCGACAAAATACGTGTCTGATTTCATGCCGACTACCCTTCCCTATCCACCTGCAGCAGTGCTGGCGTTGGGGGACAGTGCCGAGCACCGGTATCGCGTCTATCCACTGGTGAACGGTAGCAAGCGGCGGTGGATCGAAGCGCCGGACCAGGAACTGAAGGCGGCCCAGCGGTGGCTGCTCGACCAGTGGTTGTATCAGCTGGCACCTACCGATGCGGCGCACGGCTTTGTCCCGGGGCGTTCGATCGTCAGTAATGCGGCCCGGCACGTGGGCTGCGCCTGGGTTGTCACCGCTGATCTGCGCAACTTCTTTCCCTCGATCGGGGCCAGTCGTATTGCGCAGGTGCTGGCGGAGTTCGAGCAACCGGCAGATGTCACTGCAGCGCTGGTTCGACTGGTTACGCGCAGGCGCCGGTTGCCGCAGGGCGCACCGACAAGCCCGCAGTTGGCCAATCTGGTTGCCCGCCGCCTCGACCTGCGGTTGCTCGGCTGGGCCCGCCGCCGTGGCTGGAGCTACACTCGCTATGCAGACGATCTGACGTTTTCCGGGGCGGGCAAGCCCCGGCCTCTGTTGGGAGCGGTGGAGCGGATCGTGCGGGATGAAGGTTTCACGCTGGCGCCGGGCAAGACGCATGTGATGCCTCACCACCAACGTCAAGTGGTGACCGGGATGGTGGTCAACGAGCGTGTGGCCCTGCCCAAACCGCATCGTCGCCTGTTGCGGGCCATGCTGCACCGGCTGGAGACGATGGGCGTCGACAAGGTCGATCCTCGGCAGCTGCAGGTGGTGCAGGGACACCTGGCGTTGGCCTATTTCGTCGACCCCACGCGGTTCGAGGCCGAATGCCGCGCCTTGGCCACTTTATTGCGTGGAACGTCGTCGCCTTCAGGCACCGCGCACGCGCCGTTTGCACCTGCCGTGGCAAATACGTAGACTAGCCGTCAGTTTGCCAGAGAGAATTAGGGATCTTCAGCTTTTTGGGTTTGGGATTGCCGACTCGGGAATTCTCTACCCGCCTTGGGCGTTTCGCCCCGGGTGAAATGATGCGGTCCTTCGCGCCGTAACACCAATTTGATTGACGGGTGTTACGCACACACGTGTCGGTCCGCTGACGAGGAGAGTAGACCGCCGGCGGCGTCAACTCTCCTCTGCTCCCCTTGCGCAACACCCGTCAATCAAGGTGGTGTTGGCGCTCCGGATCGTGAAGTCCCGCCGCTCTCTGATCGTGTCCTCCCTGCCCCCCGGTAGGCTCGTAGCCCCGTGTTAGCGGGTGGCCGGTGCGATAGTCTGCAACAGCTGTTTGAGCCGAGGTGCACTCAACAGCACAATGGTTTCGTTGCCGCCGCGATTGCGGTGTGCGAACTTCTCCGGTGGTGGGTGCATGGTGATGATGTTATGTGCCGCGCCCGGATCCAACAGAATCGCCAGGTTCTGGCCTTCAAAATGATAGGTTCCCATGATCACATCCCACCTGCCATAACGGGTGGAGGTGCGGATCGCGGTACCCTGGTTGACGGTCGCGTCGACGTTGACGCTCCAGACGTTGCTGTCGACACGATGCCCGGATTCGTAACTGCAGGTATGGCACTCGCAGATGAAATGGAACCAGAAATAGTTGGTGTCGCATTTGCTGCCGGCCGACGCATCAGTGACTCGAACACCGGTATGGAAACCGGCAATATCGGTGCCGATAAAGCGATTGACGGTAATGCCCCCTGGTTGGGCGTTATCAAGCAGTAAGCCGGTTCCTCGGTGCTGCTGACCGATCAGCCCGGTGAATGTCAGCACGCTCATTTGACCGGGAGTCTGGTGCGCGGGGTCACCTAGATCCCCATCGAGCGTTCTGGTGACCCGGATGGCGGCGCCGTCGGAGTGCGATTCAATCGTTCCCAGGTGGTAGCGGCAGCGGAGCATTCCGGGAATCAGGATGGCATCTCCCGTTTTGGCTGCGTAACGAAAATAGGTTCCTTGTACGTCGATCACGCAGTTGGCCGCGTCGGGCACGAGGAGCGTGTGCCCCAGGTGCCGGGTAGCCACTCGACTGAATGACGACCAGGCAACGTGAATTCGTGGTGGCCGGAGGGCGCGGTTGCGTGACGCACTACCTATTGCCGGTCAAATGGCAGCGACTGCAACAGTTCCACTTCGTCGTCTCGCCCATCGCAGACTAGATCGGCGCGTGCTATGACGTCCACGGAAGCCACAACGACGGTTGCCGCCTGGGTTGTGGCTGCCCACGGGATCGCCAGCCAGATGAGATGCAGGCCGGCCGCGAACCAGCGAAACCGGAAGATGTAACACGTGGGGAATCTCCCGAAAGGATGAGTGGCAAAGAGTGCCAGGTGGCCGCGAATGAGTTGCGACGGCATGGTCGTGCTGAAACCCCTGGCCGTGGCATGACCGACCACCGCGAGTGAGGTCGATCAGTGGCCTGTTGATTCCCGTTCTCGCTGCTGTTTATCTTGCTGCCGTTTAAGATCCAGCGCCAATGAAGGTTTGAGCCGCACGTTGTCGTAGGTGATCAATCCTCCGTCCGGGATGTCCGTGAGTACTTCGGCGCCCTGGGTCAGGCCAATCGGTACCAGGTTTTGCTGCCGTGCGATCTCGGCGCGCTCCGCCAGTCCACAGACGGTGAAACCGCCCTCGCCATCCAGGAGGGTGCCCGCAGCGAGTGGTTTCTTGACGGCCGCTATGACCTCGGAGATTTGGCCAATGGGGGCGCCGATCGTCTCACCGGAAAGCATCATGCGGGCGATTCCCAGGGGCATTTCGTGACCGACGAAGTGCTGCGGCCGGTAGATCATCGCCTGGCCGCTCTGCTCTCCGATCATCATGCCGATGATCTCGCCATAGGCGGCCATGGATTCAATGGCCTGGGGGTCGGGAGCATCGATGACGGCAAAGACTCCGCCACGGACGTTCCGTTCCACGTTGGCGCTGTCCGGCTTCATCGAGCTGACCGCTTCCACAACGCCTTCACGAGTGAGGATGCCACCTTTGGATTGGAGGGCCAGCTGGTCCGGCATATCCCGCAGATCGATGGCCGGAAAGTGCATACCACGTACATCGACGGTTAAACCGGTTGCATTGGAGAGCGTCACCGATTCGATGGCGTGCTTGGTGCCGTCCAGGAACGAACAGAACACCTGCGCGTTGTAATCGTCTCCCGTGAAGCCGTAGAGACGTGGTACGTCAGCGGGCGTGGCTTTACGGAATTCGGGGATGAAGCGAGTACCTTTGCCAGCGGCGATTACCCTGAATCCCAGTGTGCGGGCCCATTCATACAATTCGATGGCCAGGGCGGGTTCGTCACCGTACGCCAGGCTGTAGATCGTGTCCGCCTGATCTGCCAGCTGCCGCAACGTCGCCCCCACCACCACGTCGGCTTCGATGGTGACCATCACCAAGTGTTTCCCAGCGGCAATTGCATCAAACCCATGTTGGGCGCCCGCTTCGGCGTTGCCCGTCGCTTCCACGACCACATCGACAGCACTGCCAATGACTGCTCCCGGGTCATCGGTGACGGCGAAGAGGCGTCGCCGCATAGCATCATTAATGGAAGCGGGCGTGTCACAGGGGGTGATCGTTTCCTGGGAGATTCCGCCTGTTTGCAGAGCCGCGGCACCACGCTCCGTGACCAGGTCGGCAACAACAGCAATCCGCATCCCCTGCATCTGGCAGATGCGGGCGATGATTTGGGTCCCGAAGGTACCAGCACCGATAATGCCGACTTGAATCGGCCGATCGTCATCTTGCAGTTTTTCAAGGCGATCGTAGAGCATGGATCACATCAGGCAAGTTCTTTGATCCGGATGGCCTTCCAACGGCATTTGGCCCCTTTGGGCCAGCCCGTTCCACCGTGTACTTGTACGGCGATGCGGCCACGAACTGTCAAACGTTCCAGGATCGCTGCGCGGTTCTTGTGGTAAACTTCGTTGCTGGAGTTAGCACCGTCAAAGTCGCAGACCTGCAATCCGTTGATCCAGGTCGTGATACGCGGGTACTTTCCGGACACGCGCACCTTGGCCGTGTTCCAATCGTTAATTTTCCAGGCGTTCACGAAGGCCGCCGGCGTACAGCTGGCCAGCAGTCCGACCTGATCGATGCTGACTGTCTTGGCGGTGGTCAAACCGACCAGCTGTTTGTCGGCATCATATTTTCCATTGATGTCAAATGTGCGTGTGTTGAACCCGAAAGTGCCTTCACCATAGAGATGTCCCACGTTGCCGGCGTCATGGTAGTCGACCATCATCTGGATGCACTGACCGCGGTCATTCCCACGCAGGAATAGCCCCGAACAGACGCCCCAATCAGGTTTCATGTCAATGGATAACTCAAAATCACCAAATTGTCGGTCGGTCAGTAAAATGCCTCCATTACCAGAACCAGGAGGGTCCTGTTCGCCGGTGATCGTGCCGTCTTCGGCTCGCCAGATGCCGCCGGTACCATGACCAATGCGCTGAGGATTCTTGTGCCAGCCGCGCAACGTTTTCCCATCAAACAGCTCGATGGCTGCCCCTTTCCGGGGGGCCGCATAGGCGACGGGGTGCAGCGAGGCTGCGGTAGCGCCGAGGGCCGTGGTTTGAAGAAAGGTACGACGGGCCAGCGGGGGACGTGCCATGGGGTGTTCCTGATATGTCGAAGTGAGTCTGTTTGGTCAAAAGAGCACTCGGTGGACATCATACGACGCGCTGTAGTGGTTCGCAATCAACGGTCTTCCAGGGCGGCGGGATTGCTGGTGGAGCAGAGCCTAGCGTCTGTGTTCACAGACTGTCTTAGGAGAGGCCTGTCCGTGTTGGCAGGCGAGAAGGGAGCGGCCTCGGCGTCGAGCCGTCAGCGAATTCCCTGAAAAAAAACGGTCACAGAGGACGAAAGCAGGAAAGCACCGCGTCTGACGATCATCCAGAAGCGACGAGTGAAGCACGCTCGTTGCCAGGACACGGGCTTCCAGATTTTCATCCTCTGCGAACCGGATACCAAGGTGACTCAGGAGACCCCACACCTCCTAAGTCGCAATCAGGAATGAAACATCCTGTTTTATCCTGATTGTCTATATATCGCATTTATCCCATTAATCCATCACCGCTCGGCTGACCGTCAGGCCATGATTTGGTAATCACGCACGGGCCATAACGACTGGGCAAGCTTTGACGATTAGGTAGCCACTCCCAAGGGAGCCGACACTGCATGTGCGCGCCCATAGCGAGCTGCGTTGGGGCATTTGGCTCCTGCGAGTCCGCAGAGTCTGGGTGACTAGCGTTCCGCCGCCGGGTTTCCGATGCAATACAAATGCTTGTTGGTGCGTACGAATAACTGACCGTCGGAAAGCGCAGGTGAGGCGGAACAGAACTCACCAGTCTGCCCTTTAGCAAACAAACTATTCTCGGCGAGGACTTCCAGTTTCTCGGTCGGTGCGACGATCTTGGTGATGCCGTCATCGGAAAGAAAATAGACCTTCCCACCGCCGGAAACCAGTGAGGCACTGTAGTGTTTACCCAGCCGTGACTTCCATAGTCGCTTGCCGGTCGTGGCGTCGTAGCAATTGGCGGTGCCGCGATCGTCGGCGACAAACAGCCGATTTTCCAGCACGATTGGCGAGGGTACATAGCAGGCCGCGTTACGGGCATGCCAGGCGACATGGGTTTGCGTTACGTTTCCTTGGCCCCCGGGACGAATACCCATCACGTGGTAGGTAGGAAAACCGGCTGCCATGAAGAATAGTTTTCCGTCGTAGACCATTGAGGCCACGAATTGTTCTGTCGGGCCGTCGATTTCCCAGAGCGTGGAACCGTCATCCGGGTTCAGGCTGATGACGCTCCGACTGCCCGAGAGGACCATTTCTTGTCGCCCAGAAACGGTGCGAATCAACGGGGTGACATAACTGCGCGTATGGTGCTTGCGGGCGACTTTCCAGCGTGTCTCTCCCGTCTTCCGATCGAGTGCCACCACATAGCCATCGCCGTCGTGGTCGCCGTTGAGAATCACCATGTCTTTGTACAGCACGGGGCAGCTGCAGAATCCGTGCACGCTGGCAAATTCGCCTACTTCCTCTAGCCACTGGCGGCGCCCCGTAAAGTCATAGGCCGCAACCACCACTTTCCCCAGTGTGGCCGGCCGCGCCGCACCCACGTTGAGCCCGGGAGTGGTCTTTCCATCACTCTGCAAGAACGCGACATAGACCAGTTCCCCGTCGGTAGCGGGGGTGCTTGACGCGTAGCTGTTGAGCGCGTGGAGCCTTTCCAAGTTGGACTTGAGCACCTCTTGATGCCAGAGTCGTTTTCCTGTTGTGCGTTCGATACAGGTCAGAGTCCGCATCAGGCTTCCTTTCACACAGGAAACGACGAAGATGCGATCTTCCCACACGATCGGCGAGGCGTGGCCAATACCGGCCAAGGGAACTTTCCAGGCGATGTTCTTGCCACTGGGCCCATCCCACTCTTGCGGGATGCTAGTTTCCAGGCTTGTGCCGTCACCACGTGGTCCCCGCCAACCGGGCCAGTTCTCGGCTAGTACGGAGGTACACGTCACAAACAGCAAACAGCCCAGCAGTATCCCGGTGCGCAGGTGGTACATACTCGATGTCCTGATCAAAGTAAGGTGAAGTTGTATGACAGTAGTAGCCAGACCCCACTAGGTCGCCTGGTCACACCCCCTGGCGACGGGCGTGATCAGGCGCACTGACTGCGGTTCCGTTCTTTACCGATCATCACTTGCCGATACAGTACAGCTGCGTGTTGGTGCGTACGAATAACCGGCCAGCAGCGGCGACGATCGTCGATCGGTTTAGATCGGTGCCGTCCTTATCCATGCTGATTTCACTAAGGATCTTGCCGTCTTCCGCGTTGACTACGGTGACTTTGCCCTCAAAATTGACTAAGTAGATCTTGCCGTCCGCCGCCAGTGGTGAGGCCTCGTACTTGCTGCCACGGCTCACCGGAGTGGACCACTTGACGTCGCCTGTTTTGGGGTTCACCCGCGTCAATGCAGGTCGCCCGCGGTTGGTGCCGTACAAGACAAAAAAATCATTCTGGTAGAAGGCGGGCGTGGGCACATCCGAGGTGACCCCACTGACGCCTTTACTCGTCCAGGCAATAGAGCTGTCGGTCAACGTACCTTTTCCACCGGTTTTGATGGCGTAGATCGGTTCCCGTTTGGGTGCACAGACCAGGACGACGTCTTCGCTGGCAACTGGGGATGGAACCAGCCGCCAATGACCGATACGTTTTGGATTCCAGGTTCCCCATCTCCAGAGTTCGGCGCCTGTTTCCAGATCGTGCCCACTAATCGCGTCGCCACCCACGACCAACAATTCTTGACGTCCACTACTGAATGACACGGGCGTTGGTGTCGTAAACGCTTCGCGTGATTCCGCCTTGGCTTTGCTGGGGCGGACGTGACGGAACAGCTCTTTACCGCTGGCCGGGTCCATCGCCAGAATAAAGGAGTCGTGGTTCTTGCCATCGGATTCGTTTTCGCGAACCGGGACATCCCGCTGCAGCACCTGCAGGTAGAGTTTTCCATTGAAGAGTACGGGACTGGTGCTAAAGGTCCAACCGAAATGGAACCAACCGTAATCTTTCTGGATGTTACGTTTCCACTGTTCCTTACCGTCGAAATCGTATGCGACCAGATCGCCATTGCCGTAGAAAAAAATGACGACTTTGCCATCGGTTGCGGGCGAGGGTGAAGCGAAATTACTGCGCGAGGCACGTCGCAGCCCGCTGGCGATCGTGTGTTGCCACAACAATTTTCCGGTGCCAAGGTGGAAACAGGCGGCTTGCAGCGTTTCCTTCTCGGTGTTTGTCGTTGAGACGAAGACATGATCTCCCCAAATCGCTGGCGTGGCCGCGCTGGGCCCGGGTAGGGTGACCTTCCAGGCCACGTTTTCGGTGGTGCTCCAGCTGGCAGGAAGACTCTCTTCGTTTGCTGAACCGTTGAAATTGGGCCCGCGGAATTGGGGCCAGTTTCCGGCCTGCAGAGGTAGGGTCAAAGTCAAAGCCACGAGCATGGGCATTGTCAATCTCATCTTCAGCGTCTCCCAAGCAGTAGGGGTTATCGTTGGGTGGTTCTCTCGGTCGCCTGGGCGGGTGTTTCCGCTGGCCTTTCGCATCCACAGCGGTTTCCAGACAGGACACATCATACGCAAGCTTTCCGGTGGCTGCCAAGTGTTTCCCTCAGCGGCGCGGACTTCGCGGGGTTGATAGGGGTTTCGGCAGGGTGTGCCCTCTTGACTTCTCCCTCACCGCCGACGTACGAAGTAGAGGCTATTGTTCTCGAAAGGGCAAAACATGTTTGAAGTATTGCAGCCGGCACCTCCGGATCCGATTCTTGGTTTGACCGAGCTTTTCCAGCGGGATCGCCATCCCGATAAGATCAACTTGACGACCGGAGTATACAAGGATGAGAGCGGCAACACGCCGATTCTGAACTGCGTAAAGCAGGCCGAAAGGCAGTTGCTGGAAGATGAGGCGACCAAGAGCTATCTGGGTATCGCTGGGCTCGAGCGACTGGCTAATTTGACGCGCGAAATGGTACTTGGTGCGGGCCACGAGATCCTCGACCAGGACCGTGTTTGCGGAGTACAGACTCCCGGTGGAACGGGTGCTTTGCGCGTCGCCGCGGATTTTGTGGCAACTCGTTTTCCCAACCACAGCATCTGGTGCAGCCAACCGACCTGGGCGAACCACCCGAATGTTTTTCGCGCGGCCGGTTTGAACGTCGAGAACTACCCTTATCTAGATGCAGCTGGCACAGGCCTGGATTTCGCGGCGCTGCGAACGCAATTCACGCAAATACCGGAGGGTGATGTTCTTTGTCTACATGCCTGTTGTCATAATCCAACAGGGGTGGATCTTCAAAATGACCAGTGGCGTGAAATTGGCGAGATCATTCAGGAACGGGCTTTGATTCCACTAGTCGATTTTGCTTACCAAGGTTTTGGTGATGGCCTGGATGAGGATGCGACGGGTGTGCGCGAGTTGCTGCGTCATGTTCCCGAAGCGATGATTTGCACTTCATTCTCCAAGAACTTTGGTTTGTACAGTGAACGCGTGGGTGCACTCACGGTGCTTGCCGCCACTCAGGACGCAGCAGGCTGTGTTCTCAGCCACTTGAAGTCTTGTGTCCGTTCCAATTATTCGAACCCTCCCAAGCATGGCGCGGCGATCGTTACCACGGTGCTGGAAGATGCGACGCTACGCGGCGTTTGGGAACAAGAACTCGCGGGGATGCGTCAGCGGATCTCTGACATGCGTGGGCAGTTTGTGGCAGGGATGCAGCAGCAGGCGCCGCAGCATGACCTGTCGTTCATCACGAACCAGCGCGGAATGTTTTCCTTTTCAGGACTCTCGCCGGTACAGGTGGACGCGTTACGGAACGAGTGGTCGATCTACCTGGTCTCGAGTGGACGCATCAATGTGGCGGGCATGACGCCACAGAACATGGCCCGTCTCTGTGAGGCCGTTGCTTCTGTATTGTGATGCGTTCCGACATTATTTCGCGGTCCAGTCTCTTTGCGGATCAGGTGGCCGTTCATGAATGCCTGGTGGGATGCTTCGCTGTACGGCCTGAAACCCATTGATCTGATTGTCATTGTTGGCTATTTCGTAATTGTCATGGTGATTGGGTTTTGGGTTTCACGGCAAGTACGTACCGAAGAGGATTTCTTTCTCGGTGGTAGGCGATTCGGCAAACTACTACTGGTCATGCACTGGCTTTGCACCGGGACACATTCCGAACAGGCGGTGCAGGTAACAGGGGCTTCGGCGCGGGTCGGTCTGGGAGGGATCTGGTACCACTGGATGTACCTGTTTTCTACGCCGTTTTACTGGCTGATCGGTCCGATCATCCGGCGGCTGCGCGTGATCACTACGGGTGATTTTTTTCGTATTCGCTACGGGCGTTCGTTGGAGATGGTCTATTCGCTGGTTGCGATTCTTTATCTCATTCAATCGATCGCGATGTTGCTGCGTGGGGCGGGTTCTGCAATCGCTGGCGCGACGGGGGGGGAGATTCCAACCCAGCCGGCGATTGTGCTACTGGCCGTTTTGTTTTCCAGCTACGTCGTGGCTGGTGGACTCGTATCTGCCGCGTACACGGATGCTCTGCAGGGCCTCTTGATCATCGTGCTGTCCGTGCTGTTGGTGCCGGCCGGATTGCAACAAGTTGGCGGCTGGGGACAAGTTCGTGCGCAACTAGACTCGCATATGTTTCAGATTGCGGCCTCCCCGGAACACATCCCGACCGATACGTTCGAGGGCACTGTGGGCTTTATTGTCTCGGTTTCTTTATTGGCGCTGGCGGGGGTCGTTGTTCAGCCTCATGTTATGAACGCCACAGGCTCGGGAAAAACCGAACTCGAAGCGCGCGTGGGGATGTGTTATGGGAATTTTATCAAGCGTTTGTTAACGATGGCCTGGGCCTTTACCGGGTTGATTGCCGCCGTTCAGTTTTCGTCCCATTGGCAGAGTGCGAATAACCCTCAGCAGGCGAGTGAAGAGCTTTTCGGCATGGCGATACGTGAATGGCTGGGGGACGGCTGGCGTGGGCTGATGATTGCCTGCCTGGTCGCCGGTGTGACCAGCGCGGAAGTTTTCATGGTGGTGGGCGCGGGGGTATTTACACGAAATTTCTACCAGCCGTTGATGCCAGGGCGAGAACAAGCGCATTACTTGAAGGTGGGCAGAATCGCCTCCGCGATGATGCTGGTGGCTGGAATCGCTGTGGCATTTTACGCAGGGAGTGTGACGGGGTTGGTCCTGGCTTCTGTCGAAGTGATTAGCTTGCTAGGTGCGGCGTTTTGGCTGGGGGTCTGCTGGAGACGAGCGAATCCGATCGCCGCTTGGTGTAGTTTCCTGGCCAGCGTTTTGGTGTGGCTATTGAGTTCAGTACAGGCTCCGGCCGGCGCAGGACTCCAGTTCTTGGCGCCGATTGCCCGCAATCTGGTGTGGTTGGGTGAGCAACTTCAGCTCCGTGATCATGCCAGGCCGATTGAGATCGTGATCATGCTGGCGGTGCAATTTGGAGTGATGGTGGTTGTCAGCCTGCTGACACGGGCGCAGTCGCGGAACGAGTTGGACCCGTTTTTTGCCCGTTTGTTAACACCAGTGGGGGACGAGCAACCCGCTGGGCGACAGCATGATGCGGAAGCAACGGCGACGTTGGGGCTGGGGGAGACTCGGCTCGACTTTGAGGCGGTGGCCGACCAGGCCTACCAGGCGCCTCGCAAGTACGCGTTGGAGTTGCCGCGACTGACCGTTGTGGATTGGGGTGGATTCTTGGGGGCTTGGGTTCTGGTAGGGGGGTTGATCGCTCTCTTGGTGTGGCTTGCAAGCTGAACGTCGCCCCTTCAAGAGTGCATGACCATTCCCCCATCAACATTCATCGTTTGGCCGGTGATGTTGTGTGCCCGCGGGGATGCCAGGTAGAGTGCGAGGGCAGCAACGTCCGCGGGTTCTTGCCAGCGGTTTAAAGGAGTTGTGGCTGCAATTTTCGTCGTTGCCCATTCGTCATAAGAAAGTCGTTGGCACTCGGGCTGGGCCTCTCGCCAGGCCTTCCAGACTGATTCGTTGACCGTGGTTTTTACCATCCCGGGGCAGATCGTATTGACCCGTACATCGTATTGGGCCAGGTCTTTTGCCGCGCACTGCGCGAAGTTGATCAATGCGGCTTTGGCCGCACTGTAGGGTGGATCGGTTTGAGAGCCAATTTGCCCGGCAATCGATGACAGGAACAACACGGTCCCTTGGCGCGCAGCCGTCATTTCCGGCGTAAACGCATGCGCTGCGTTCACAGCTCCCAAAAGGTTGATATCCAATACACGTTGCCAGTCTGTAGGGGCTAGATTCCAGAAGGGAAACCCGTACTTTCCTGAACCAGCGCCGGCGGCGTAGATCAGATGGTCGACACGACCGAACTCACTGATCACCCGTGCCGCGATCATTTGCATTGACTCGTAGTCTGTCGCATCAACCACAGCTGAGAGTGTTTGGGCCGTGGTTGACGCAGCCAACTCATCCGCAAGAGATTGGACCCCCGTATCGACATCCACGATTGCGACGTGGACGCCTTCTTCCGCAAAACCTCGAACGATCGCTTCTCCAATACCTTTGGCCCCGCCGATGACGACCGCTACATGGTTGGCGAGCTGCAAGTCCACAGTGTATTTTCCCCTCGTGTTGGCTTTTCGCAGTCATTGCGAATCTGGCATTACGAATCCGCGACGTACGGCTTGGTACACAACTCGAGGCAGTGTCCATCGGGGTCTGATACGTAGATCTGGAACGCACCATCCGGTCGTGTGCGGCGCGGGGTATAGGGGATACTTTTTTCTTGCAGGTACGCTTCCCAGGCGTCCATGTCATCGATCATTAGTGCCCAGTGATTGCCCCGGCTTTTGGCACCGGTCACCGGTTCGTCCCGTTCTCCGATCAAATGAAGTTCCTGATCGACCCCGAGCAGGAACCACGCACCGGGGAAAGTAAATCCCGGCCGAGGGATTTCCTTAAGTTGCATGATCTCGGAATAGAACTGAACGCTCTTGTCCACATCTGCGACGTGCAAAGCCACGTGATTCAGTTGTGTGGTTTTCATGTGTTTCGATCTGACACCGGTTTGTTGAAGCTGCCAAAGCAGCGTGGTGTGAAACTTGGTTTAGCCATAGAGGCGGTAAGCTTCCGACGCGCCGATTAGACGCCCGCGGATCTTCCCACCCGCCAGCTTTTCACCATTGGGGTCGACGTAGACACGTTTGGTACGTCGCCCTTCGGCGACTCCCAGAACATGAATGTTGAAGATGAAGCCAGTTTCGCTAGTCGCCTTAAACCAGTGCACATTGTCCTTCTTGTCCGAGACCGACGAGTACTGGCCAACGGTGAACGACTGATCAATGGTTGGCTTGATGATCATGTGTTCTTTGGTGTCTTCCAGGCGGTCGTAATGGCGTCCTTGGAAAGTCCCTTTCAAGATCAGGAATGCGGTTGCCATATTATTGTGGCCATGTGGTACGACCGAACGGCCCTTCTTGAGGGCGAACATTTGGTTGCCAAAGACCAGATTGGTGGGGAGCCCTTCGACCTTAGGAAAACGAGGCCGCAGACTTTTTTCGCCCTGGTCACGAAAGCTGAGGCCCTTGGTGAGTTTGTCGAATTCGATGAATTCCAACAATTCAGCAAGTTCAACTTTTGCGAATAGGTCTTCGACTTTTTGCTGCCATTGAACCTCACCGAGTTTTTGTCCTTTCAGATCGCGGCCCAGTTCGTCGAGTTCCGCTAGCCACCGCGCCGTCACCGGCTTGATCTCGGCCGTAAATGCGTCGGTTGCATAGAGCGTCTCAAGCAGTGACAAGGTGAGTAGGGAGCCGACAGTCTGTTGGTTGAACGCACGGCGTGAAATATCGGTCATGGCAATCTCCAACGTGGGATTCCAGGTTCAGTTTGATGAATGTCCGGACGATGGCAGTGAGATTGGTTCCTTTCCTTTTCGATGTGCCGGGGGCAACGCGGTTGGAAGATGGTGGATACCCTGGAAAACTCCTCAGTGGATAACTGTCGATGCGTTGTGCTCACCACAACTAATCATCCCAGTCCTCTTCGTCCTCCTCCTCTTCTTCTTCTCCGTCTACTTCCTCGTCTTCTTCCCATTCGCCGGCTCCGTCTTCATCCCAGTCCTCACCGCCTTCTTCGTCGGCTTCCTCGTCTTCTTCCTCGTCTTCGACTTCCTGCCAGTCTCCGTCATCGAAGTCGTCTTCTTCGTCCTCGTATTCGTCTTCTTCGTACTCTCCGTCTTCTTCCTCTTCGTCTACTTCCTCGTAACCGCCTTCTTCTGATTCACCGTCGTCGAAGTCGTCATCCTCTGCGAAGTCGTCATCTTGATCTTCTCCATCGATTGTCGAGGCGGTGATGTTCGCTGGCACCAAGGGTTTGGACTGGGGGGGGGCCAACGTATCACCTGTCGCAACACTCACACTCACTTCGGACTCCTCTTCGAACGATGGGATGGCTTCGGGAACGGAAACGGAATGACTGCTGCCTGGAGCAATAGACCGGACTTCACCAGCGACTTCATCCGAGATTTTGGTCCCGGGTAGTTTGTCCAGACTTTGTAGCCCAAACATTTGTAAGAAACGTCTGGTTGTTGTGTAAAGGTAGGGACGCCCTAATTCTTCGCTCCGGCCGGAAATTCGTACCAGGTTTCGTTCCATGAGTTGGCGTAACATCTCACCACAACTAACACCCCGAATGGCTTCCACATCGGCTCGGATGACGGGTTGTCGATAGGCGACCACCGCCAGGGTCTCCAGGGCGGGGGCAGATAGCCTGGTTTCCTGGGGCGTGTGTTGCAGGCGTCTCAGCCAAGGCGCAAAGACCGCACGGCTGAGAAGCTGAAATCCCCCCGCCACCTCCTCCACACGGAATGCACGGCCAGCACTGTCGTACATTTGGTTGAGTTGTCGAACCATCGATCTCGCTTCCGTACCATCCGCCAAACCTACGTAACGACTGAGCTTACGGCTTGAAATCGGGTCACGGGTGAGGAACAAGACCGCTTCCAGCCGGCGGATGCGTCGATCCCGTTCACCGGGTTGGTCGGCAGCTTGTGGCGATTCCGATGACTTGGCCAGGAGTGAGGAGCGAATCCGAGCGGGCAGACTCCTGGGAGCCAGCGGGCACATCGCCTGCCGGGTGTAACGCCCGGCAACGCTACCGAGTTGTCGGGCCGGGGTGAAAGCTCGATGGTAGATCATTCCTGACAAATCACGACGAGGTGAACGAGTTACAGCATTCGCTATCCACACACAACAGCCTGTGCCGTGCGGAAAATATCCGCAACAGCACAGATCCGACAAGTCGGATATCTACAAATTAGCCTCCAGGATGCCGACGGTACGCAGCGTACGTGTCGGTATCGCGGCAAATTCTGTATTCACCAATTCCCCGGGCGTGACAGCATGGCCCGATGTGGATGCATCTGGTTCGTGTTTACTTAGCCTCCGCGACAAGTTCATCGATCAGTTTGTCGAGGGTTTCGCCACCAGGCGAGCCTGTGAACTTGTGGCGAATGACACCTTTGTGATCGATGAGGTACATCGTGGGCCAGCCGCGTACGTTCCAAGCGGTTGAGATCGGGCCGCGTGTGCTGCCGCCGTTCCAGAAGCTGCGCCAGGTAATTCGCTCTTCCTTAAGGACGTCTTTCAGTTTTTCACGGTCTCGGTCGCTGTTGACCCCAAGCAGCGCGAAGGGCTCACCAGCGAGACGTTTTACGAGCGACCGCTCGTGCGGGTACATGGCCCGGCAGGGGCCTCACCAGTGTCCCCAAAAGTCAAGCATGACGACTTTCCCGCGATAGTCACTCAATTTGAACGGGACGCCTTCCAGATCCTCGGCAGTGATTTCTGGCGCCACATTCCCAACAGAAAGCTGGGTAATTTCCAGGAGTACGGGTTTTGCCTGATCGCCCAGCGTCCCACTCATCACGACTCGACCGTTGAGTTTGACCTCGCCGTCGATGTCCGCGTACCTGGAGATTACACGTTCCAGGGCGGCGGTTGCCGCCGTCACCAGAGCGTCAGAATCGAGCTTGGCCACACGCTCTACATACGCGGCGCCATAGCTGCGTTTGTAGCGAGCGAGTTGAGACGTCGATGCTCCACTTAAGCGGCGTGATAATGTGGCCTGGGCATGCAGTAGTTTGGCCAGTCCCAGCAAGCTCGGGCCTTGGACGGCGGGTCCCAGGTTTACCCCGATCAGGGTCCGCAATAACCGCTCGTTGGAATCGGAATGCGTGGCGCGCAGTGTCAAGAAACGCATCCGTTCCACAAACGAGGGTTCCTCCGCGTGTTCTCGGATCAGCGCGGTTAATGCTTCGATACGACTGGGGCCGGTACTTTGCTCGACAACCGATAATAAGGTTTGTAGGTCGCTGGATTCCTTGATCGCGCGAGCGAACAAACCCTCTGCCTTGGCTTTCAACTCATTTGCGTTTCCCAGTTGTTGAATCATCGCAACGGTTTCTTGACCATAAATCCGTACATAACGTTCGGGACTGGCCTGCACTTGTGGGGCAATACGAGCGGTGTAAACGTGTGTCCGCGCGAGCCGAATACACGTCGCACTGCGCACTGTGGGGTGTGGACTCTTCGAGAGTATGGCGGTGAACAGCCGTTGACGGGCTGCGGAGGGTGACACACCTGGTCCCGTGCCAATTGCTTGTGTGATGCGCTGATCCTGAAGATGGTGTTTGATCAATAGCGCAACAGCTTCATCGAGTGTTTGGTCGATGCGGACTTGACTGGCCGTCCACGCCAATGCATCGAGCGCCGTCTTTTCCGTGGGATGTTGCCTGGCGTATTCCAGAAACCGCTTTCCATAGACTTTGGCCTGGGGACGTTGCTCTAGGATGG
Organism: Planctomycetaceae bacterium; assembly: GCA_002709225.1. GTDB lineage: Bacteria > Planctomycetota > Planctomycetia > Pirellulales > Pirellulaceae > UBA9264. The sequence goes on along the minus strand of PAQH01000033.1, from coordinate 28,967 downwards.
CGCGTCGCTCGGGAGGGGTTTTCGCGGCCCGCATCTTGGTGAGGAGCTCATAGTTTACTCGCAGATATTCAAATAAGATCTCTTCATAGCCATTGGCTGGTTTTCGTTTGGGGGGGGGATCTTCGTTGCCGAAAAATAGGCTTAGGGGAATCGGTGGTGTCGGTGCCCCCGCTTTCTTTTTCGCTTTGCTCGCCGGGCGTTTCGCGGGCGCCGCCTGCTGTGCGGGACTAAGTTGGGGTGCCAGTAGCAAAAGCGAGAGACTCGTCGTGGTCAACAACCTGGTTGTCAGGCGTCTTGCGGTGATCATGAGAAATCCCGAGAACAGGGCGTGCAGGGCTACGACTAGCGAAATGATCAGGTTATTGAAGGTGAGCCAGGGTAGTTGTGGTGTACGTTGATGATTAGCTGGGCGCTCGGTCGTTTTGGGCTGTGGTTTTTTGGGCTGTGGTTTTGTGGGCTGGCATGGTGCAATACCTGGGCGGATTGAGAGCCATCGCAATGCGCCCAGCACCAGCCTCCCCTGCCCTGGCGGACAGAGCGGCAGGACGTGATTGTATTGTAGCGTGATGCGCTGTCGTGCGGGCTACCCTTTAAGTGGCATTTTGGCCATCCTGGTATCGGCTCACGCGGGGCTGGACACGAGAGCCGGATTCGCTGCGGCGTCTCCTAGCGAGAGGACCTTCGTCGCGGAGGCGCGGTGGTAACCCACCGGCTAGCCTTACGGTGGTCCCTGGCACACCTGGCGGGCGTTGCCGCCGATTTCAGCGAACCGACCGCAGAGTCGGAACGGATTGCACGCTGTGTGTCATTTCAGCGCGAGGAGTTTTTTCGAACGGGTTCAGGGCCAGATTGAAGTCCAGCCAGATCCGGTGTTCAATACGAACAATCGGGGCGAGAGGATTCGAACCTCCGACCTTTTGACCCCCAGTCAAACGCGCTAACCAGGCTGCGCTACGCCCCGCACACGGACAGCAACAGACAGGCCACTGGCGTGTCGCTGCTGACTCGCAGTGAATATCGCAGATTGGCATTGGCTGTCAACAGGTTGGCAAGTAGCGTTGTCCCAGTGCGCCAGCGTTACCGCAGTGATGATTGGGGAGCAAGCGGAGTAGCTGCCCGAGGTTTCCGATGAGGAATGTGAATGGAGGTTGCCTGGTGTGACCATATTTGGAGAACGCCTGTTGAATGCTGTCCGCCGTCGTCGGACGCCGGTCCTGGTCGGACTTGACCCACGGCGGGACCAGTTGCCACCCGCTTTGAAGCCGGCAGTGGACGCGGAGCCGCGGTTGGTGGCGACAGCGTACGCAGAATTCTGCCGGGGTGTCATCGATGTTGTTGCGGCGAGCGTTCCCGCGGTCAAGCCGCAAGCTGCTTTTTTTGAGCAGCTCGGTGCGGCGGGGATGGTGGCACTGGAGGAAGTGGTCAATTATGCGCGTGCAAAAGGCCTGTTGGTAATTGTTGATGGAAAACGAAACGACATTGGGTCGACCGCTGCTGCCTACGCGGATGCTTACTTGGGACAGGAAAGTCCCTGGGGAGCAGATGCGTTGACAGTAAACCCTTACCTGGGTAGCGACAGCCTCGAACCCTTTGTCGAGGTTGCTACCCAGCGTGAATCCGGGATTTTTGTGCTCGTCAAGACTTCCAATCCAGGCAGCCATTTGTTGCAGGACCTGGTTGCTGGAGAACAAACAATCTATCAGCGTGTTGCCGCTGTGGTTGAGCAGATGGCTTGCCAGACACGGGAAGGTGCGCCCTACGGGTCGGTTGGAGCGGTTGTTGGCGCGACTTATCCGCAACAGTTGGCCGAGCTACGTCAGACCATGCCACACACCTGGTTGTTGGTACCTGGCTTTGGCGCTCAGGGTGGTTCGGCAGCCGANGTGGCAGGCGCGTTCGATAACCNTGGCGGGGGGGCCATTATCAACAGTTCACGGGCGATCATCTTTGCCTACCAGAGAAATCCCTATCAGGAGCGCTACGGCCCNCNGCAGTGGCAGCGTTGCGTTGAAGAGGCAACGCGAGACATGGTGCAGCAATTGGCCGCNGAAACACCCGCGGGAAGCCTGCTGAACGCATCGGCGCCGTGAAACTGCCNGTCGGGGATGCCTCTGGGNCCCACTCCTGGCCACTTGGGATTGTCGTTTCGATTTGGCGGTGATCTCCGACTGACATAAGATGAAGGGTGGCGGAGAAAGTGATGCGACACGACCTAATCTCTGGAGAGCGCTCGATGAACAGGGCACCCACACGAATTGCGGGAGTCTGGAAAACCAATTGCGTGCTGGGTGTGTTGGTGCTACTCGGCAGCGGGATGGCGTTTGTTCCAGGGACGAATGCTGCTGAAGGCCCCCGTTTTGAAACGCATATTGCACCGCTGTTCAAACGCCACTGTGTGAAATGCCACAACGCGGAGCTGCGCAAAGCAGAGCTCGACTTAAGTACGCCGCAGGGGTTGTTTCGCGGAGGCGAGTCCGGTCCCGTGCTTGTTTCCGGCGAGCCGGAAAAAAGTACCTTGTATGAACAGGTGCACCAAGGTGCGATGCCCCCAGCCGAGCAGCCGCAGCTGCCAGCCCCGGATGTGGATACGATTCGTCTCTGGATCGAATCGGGCACACCCTTTGTTGCCAGAATCGCCTTGGAGGAGTTGACCGCGGCTGCAGAGGTCAGCAACCACGACATCGAGCCGCTGATGCGTTTGCGTTGCGCGGTCTGTCACGGCTCGCGAGCCCAGGAAGGTGGTCTCGACGTACGTTCCAAAGCTGCGCTGTTGAAGGGAGGAAAATCGGGCCCGGCAATCGTGCTGGGAGCTCCTGCGGAGAGTCTCTTGATCAAACGCATTCACGCTGGGGAAATGCCGCCGGACGAAAAGCTCATTGAAGCCGGAGTGAAACCGATTACCGCGGCCGAGATCAGTCGCCTTGAACGCTGGATTGAGATTGGTGCGCCTGAGGTACCGGTTGCTCCGGACGTCGCATCGACCGAGATGGACCGATTAGTATCCGATGAGGACCGACAGCACTGGTCCTTCCGGAGATTGCGTCCGGTAGCAATCCCCCGTGGGGTTGCGCTCCAGGCGTCCGCTGCTGTACCGCGGCAGCCAGTCGATCTGTTCATCGCCCGCAAACAGCTCGAGAAGGCGATGCGGATGTCGTCTGAGGCGGAAAGGCTGACCTTGCTGCGACGGATTACCTATGATCTCACGGGCTTGCCTCCTCATCCGGTAGAAATCGAGCAATTCCTGGACTCCCCGCAACCGGACTCCTACGAACGTACAGTCGATCGGCTCCTGGCATCACCGCGCCATGGTGAACGTTGGGCGACGTTCTGGCTCGATGCGGCTGGCTACGCCGATTCGGAGGGCAAACGCAGTGCGGATCCAATTCGGCCGTACGCATATAAGTACCGAGATTACGTGGTGCGTTCTTTCAACGTGGATAAGTCATACGATCGCTTTCTGTTGGAGCAGATTGCCGGAGACGAGTTGGCGGATTACACCGATGGAGCGCACGTTACCGAGGAGATTGTCGACAACCTCATCGCGACGGGCTTTCTCCGTATGGCTCCCGATGGGACGGGTTCTGATGTGGTGAATTTTGTTCCCGAGCGTTTGGAGGTGATGGCCGACCAGATCGAGATTTTTGGCAGCACGGTACTAGGTCTCACGATTAAATGTGCGCGATGCCACAGTCATAAATACGACCCCATTCCCCAACGGGATTACTATCGCCTCCTGGCGATCTTCAAAGGCGCCTATGACGAACACGATTGGTTGAAGCCCGCATTCGTACCAGGGCAGACAAAAGTCCAGAAAGCGGGACGGCTGTTGTCGGTCGCTACGGCTGCGGAATTAGGTCAAATGACTTTCCGTAACAATCAGATTGACCAGGAAATTGAAAAGCAGCAACGAAAAAGAACGCAGCTTGCCGTGTCGGTCCGCCAACAGCACCTGGAGGAGCAACTCAAGAGCGTACCCGCGGATCTACGGAAGCCTCTGCGGGCGCTGCTGACCATTGAGCCTGGCAAACGTGGGCCGCGGCAACGCGAACTGGCGGCACAATACGAAGCCCAACTGGTCTTGGATGATGCGATGTTGAAGAAGCATCCGGCTTACAAGCGTGCCGCGGTAGAGATTGATCGGACGATCAAATCGCTGGCAAGTGAAAAAGTCGATCGGCCACAGATCCGGGCACTTTGGGACCGCGGTGTTCCTTCCCCCACTTATGTCTATCGACGCGGAGATTATCGGCAGTGGTCCAGCCTGGTGGGCCCAGGAGTCCCATCTGTTCTGACGGACGGCAAGACACCCTTTGAATACCAGCCTCCGTGGCCAAACGCCACTAAGACGGGTCGGCGTCTTGCGTTGGCACGCTGGCTTGTCAAGGCCGACCATCCACTTACGTCGCGAGTGATGGTCAATCGAATTTGGAAGCACCATTTTGGGCGTGGCATTGTTACAACGATTGACAACTTCGGCAAATTGGGAGTACCGCCCTCGCATCCGGAGCTGTTGGACTGGCTGGCTAATCAGTTCGTGAGATCAGGTTGGAGCATCAAACGGTTGCACCATTTGCTGGTTACTTCCCAGGTCTATCGACAGACCTCGCGTGTTTCTCCAGAGCAGCTTCGTGAGGATGAGGAAAACCAATGGTTCACACGAATGCCATTGCAGCGTCTCGATGCCGAAGAACTGCGAGACTCGCTGTTGGCAGTTGCTGGCAGGCTTGACGAACGCCCCTTCGGGCGCCCCGACGCGGTCAATGTTCGCCAGGACGGATTGGTTACTTCGATCGGAGAACAAGGTAGCTGGCGACGGAGCCTTTATGTCCGCCACCGTCGCAAAGAAATGCCGACTGTGCTGGAAACTTTTGACTTGCCACAAATGAATCCGGCATGTCAGCAACGTCCCACATCCACGGTGGCCCAGCAGGCGTTGTTCTTGCTGAATAATACGGCGGTGCGTGCGCTGAGCCAGGATTTTGCTCGCAGCGTTTTGGGCCATACCACCGATCCAGTGGCGCAAGTGGAACGCGCGTACCTTACCGCACTAGGGCACGGCCCAACCGCGGAGGAACGAGAGGTCGCAGTACAGACATTATTGAACCTGGAGGCAGAATTTGCGGCGCTTCCCAACACGGCTGGAAAGTCCCGGAATTCCGCGGAACAGGCTTTGACCGTACTTTGTCATACGTTGATGAATTCCGCGGCGTTCTTGTTTGTTGATTGATCGTTTGGATGCGTGCCCGTGTTATTGGGATTCTGGTTGGGATTTGTTGAAGCAGGCGCACCTTCAGGTAGGATTTTCACGGTTGACGTAGAAGGATAGGTGTATAGAGATGAGCGCGAGAACGAGCGAGTGTCAAGATCTCAGTGGGGACGTGGGCCTGCGCCAGAGTCGCCGCGGTTTTTTTCACCGGGCAGCAGATGGGGTGCACGGTGCGGCGCTGACTTACCTGCTGGGTCGCGATGTGTTCAGTCAGGAAGGAGTGCCGACGCCGCATTTGCGACCTGCCAGTGACGGTCCTCGACAGGTCTATGATTTGAGTTCCCGTGAAACACATTTTCCGGCCCGTGCACGGTCGGTGATACACCTGTTCATGAACGGTGGCCCCAGTCAAGTCGATCTCTTTGATCCAAAGCCGGCTCTCGACCGAATGCACGGGCAATCGTATTTCAGTGAAATCGCCCAAGACGTCTCGTCGCCGCAGCAGGCGGGTGGGTTATTGCGGAGTCCTTACAAGTTTGCCCAGCATGGTGACAGTGGAACGATAGTCTCAGAAGTGATGCCGCACTTGGCCCGCCAGGTTGATGAGATTGCGGTGATTCGTTCGATGTACAATTCGCACCCCAACCACGAACCCGCTTTGTTCAAGATCCACTCGGGTCGCTTGTTGCCAGGGCGGCCAGCTCTGGGGGCATGGGTAGTCTATGGTTTGGGCACGGAAAACCAGAGTCTGCCTGCTTATGTCGTGCTTGATGATCCGCTGGGACTGCCAGTGAATACGGTACAAAACTGGCAGGCTGGTTTTTTACCTCCCGTTTATCAAGGGTCGCGAATTCGTTCGACGGGTTCACCGATATTGAATTTGCGACCGGAAGCAGATCGCCCTGCTGTGATCGACCGACTGCAGGGCGACTTGCTGAGTCGTCTGGATGAAATTCACCGGCGACAGCGACCCGGAATGTTGCAGCTGGACGCTCGTATTAAGAGTTATGAGTTAGCAGCACGAATGCAGTTGGAAGCCAGCGATGCGCTCGACATAGGTCAGGAGTCGCAGCGAACGCTGGAATTGTATGGTGTGGGTAAGAAACCCACAGATTCCTATGCGCGGCGTTGCTTGATGGCCCGCCGCCTGGTCGAGCGTGGTGTGCGGTTTGTACAGCTCTACATCAATGGGCAGATTTGGGACAACCACACCGGTTTGCAGAATGGTTTGAAGACAGCTTGTGATCGGACGGATCAGCCGGTGGCTGCATTGTTGACCGATCTCAAACAGCGCGGGTTGTTGAATGACACGCTGGTCGTCTGGGGTGGGGAGTTTGGGAGATTGCCCATCGCGCAAATACCCGAGGGAAAAGATCTCAGCAGCGCGGGGCGTGACCACGGTCCACGTGGCTTTAGCCTGTGGATGGCAGGTGGTGGAGTCAAAGGCGGAGTGACCTATGGAGGAACTGACGAGATTGGATTTGCCGCGGCGGAAAATCCAGTGAGTATCGCCGATTGGCATGCGACGATCTTGTATCAACTGGGCCTGCATCATGACCGGCTCTTTTTTGATCGAAACGGACTGCACGAGAAACTGACGGACACCTTCAAGCCCCGGATCATCAAAGAAATTCTCGCTTGATTGCACACGAAACAGAAGGGATTCGGCGATGAGGCGTCCCAAATTCGCCACGTGTCGACGTGTTTGTCTAGGTCGGCTGATGTGCCAACTGCTGGTACTTGTCTGCTGTGCAACGACGGTGCCGGCCGCGGAGCGTCGGCGATTGCGGGTGATGACCTACAATGTTCGTTATGCCAGTGACCAGGGGCCTCATCGCTGGCAGTTGCGACGTCCGCTGGCCCAGCGCATGTTGGCTGCAGAAAATCCAGATATCGTGGGTATGCAAGAGGCACTATACCGCCAGGTACGAGACTTCGATCAGGATTTGCCTGAACACGCGTGGATTGGCTTGGGACGGGAAGGCGGCAGTCGCAGCGAATTTATGGCGGTGTTTTATCGTCGCAAGAGATTGGATCCTGTGGCCTTTGACCACTATTGGTTGTCTGATACTCCGCATGTGATCGGGTCGGCGACTTGGGGGCACTCGAACCGCAGGATGGTCACGTGGGTACGGTTTCTGGACCGAGTTTCCGGGCAACAATTCTACCTGGTTAATACCCATTTCGACCACGAAGTGCGCACGGCTCGGGAAAAGAGTGCGCGGTTGGTGTTCGAGCGGATCTCGAAGTGGAATCAGGAAGTACCCGTGTTGTTGGTTGGCGATTTCAACGCAGTGGCCGAACGCAGCCGGGTGTACGAGATCCTGGTTGGGCCCCAACGGTTGGTTGATACTTGGCTGGCGGCGCAAGAGCGAGGTCCCCTGTACGACACGTTTCACGGATATCGTGGGCTGTCACGAACTGGCCGACGGATTGATTGGATACTCTCGCGCGGCCCGGTTCGGGTAGAATCGAGCAAGATTATTACGTTTCAACAGCAGAACCAGTTTCCCAGCGATCATTTTCCAGTTGTTGCGGATGTCCAGATTGGACCTTGAAATCGACATGTTGCCGATTTCGTGACCAATCACCATCACGTTTTGTGATAGACCTTGGTACGACCTCCCCAGGATGTGACAGCAATGAGTAATGGCACCGAGGGATCAATCCTCACCAAGCTGACGGTAAAGTTATTAGTTGGTAGCACGTTGTCCGGTCTTTTCTTGGCTTGTCTCCCGTGTGTGCAAGCAGATGGCTTGCGTGACAACAACGTCGAGGACGTGAGGAGAATTCCTCGCGTGGGCATTGAAGTCGATCCGCAGACGCGTCAGGAGCTGGAACGGCAATTGGCAGAGTTGTCGGCGATGATCGAAGCCTTGCGAGAACGCAACGATACGATGATTTCGCGCCATCTTCCCGATGTCACTATTTTTGCTCGCGCCGTGAATGATGCCCTGGTCCATGGGGAATTTTTTGCCGAGAGTGATTTGGATGTTGCCCGTCGACTGCTGCAAGCAGGCCGTCAGCGTGCGGGGCAACTGGCGGAGAACAAGAACCCGTGGATGCGGCAGAGAGGGTTGGTTGTACTGGGATACGTATCACGAATCGATCATTCGGTACAACCTTATGGGCTCGTGATTCCTCCTGCTTGGCGACGCGCGCAAAAAGACGCGTCCAGACTGGATATCTGGTTTCACGGCCGGGGAGAGACACTCAGCGAAGTGAAGTTTCTCGGACAGCGCATGCAACAAGCCGGTGCTTACACACCCCGCGATACAATCGTGCTACATCCTTACGGTCGCTATTCCAATGCCTTCAAGTTTGCCGGTGAAGTCGATGTCCTTGAGGCGCTTGCCGATGTCCAGCGACGCTATCGAATCGATGAAGATCGTATCTCGGTACGGGGGTTTTCCATGGGGGGCGCGGCTTGCTGGCAATTTGCGGTTCATTATCCGGATCGCTGGTTTGCGGCGAATCCCGGTGCTGGTTTTTCCGAGACGCCAGAATTCTTGCGGTTCTTTCAGAGAGAGACATTGAACCCGACGTGGTATGAAAAGAAGTTGTGGCATCTCTACGATTGCACCGATTGGGCCAGAAATCTGCATCACTGTCCGACGGTGGCCTACAGTGGGGAATTGGACATCCAGAAGCAGGCGGCGGACATTATGCAGCAGGCGTTGCGTAAAGAGCAATTGTCTATGGTGCACATCATCGGGCCTCAGACCAAACACTCCATCCACCCCGGCGCGAAACGACAAATCGAGGCACGCTTCGATCGATTGGCTCGTCCAGGCCGTCAGCGCACACCACGCCGTGTCCGTTTCACAACTTACACACTGAAATACAATCGCTTGGGCTGGGTACAAATCAATATGTTGGGAAAGCATTGGAGCCAGGCCAATGTGGATGCGCGGGTCGAGGCTGCGGGCTCGATTGTTGTGCGTGTGGAAAACGTTACGGATTTGACATTGCGTTTTCCACCGGGTGAGTTTCCGAGTGAATTTTCCCAACGGCCTCCCACGGTGTTGTTTGAAGATGTGAATGGAGATCAGGTTACGCAAACCACAATTGTCGGGAACGATTTGCCTCTGGTACGTACGGATCGGTCCTGGGCTTGTCGTTTTCATCGACAGGATGGAGTCTGGAGCAGAGGTGCCGCGCCGGCCGACGGGCTGCGCAAACAGCACAATTTGCAAGGGCCGATTGATGATGCCTTTATGGACTCGTTCCTGTTTGTGGAACCCACCGGCACCGCGGTTAGCCCGCTGGTTCAAGGTTGGGTAGAGGCAGAGCTGGAACACGCGATCGTGCATTGGCGAAGACATTTCCGAGGGGATGCCCGAGTCAAGAAAGATACCGACGTGAACGACCAGGACATTGCTTCCGCGAATCTGGTGTTGTTCGGAGACCCGCAGAGTAATCGTCTGCTAGCCAAGCTGAGCGACAAGTTGCCGCTGCGGTGGTCGGCGGAGGAGATTCAGGTCGGCGACCGTCGTTTTGATGCGAGCCACCATGCGCCCATCCTGATCTACCCAAATCCGCTCAATGCGCGCCGCTATGTTGTACTGAACAGTGGCTTCACGTTTCGTGAGTACGATTACTTGAACAACGCCCGCCAAGTTCCCAAGTTGCCGGACTGGGCGATCGTTGACCTCAACACAGCAGCCAATTCGCGTTATCCGGGGAAAATCGTGGCAGCCAATTTTTTTGGGGAGAATTGGGAGTTGCGGCCTGCAGATGCACGGTAGCCGAGGTCCACGAGCCATGACAGTTGCACCGCGTACGGCGGGGGCCGTCCCATCTCGTTTGATGGGGAGCCCATGTTGCTCAGAGAGCTCTTCGTGCAAGACTGAATGATTGGGCTGTGGGTCCTGCGCCGCTTTGGGAAGCCAGGAACAGTGCGAGCGGCGCCACATCGTGAGGCCGTTTGATCCATTCACTGGCGATAGTGGGGTGCGGTTGGTCCGGTGCCCAGAGGCTCTGCGTGAGTTCCGTGTAGACGGGCCCTGGAATCAGTTCGTTGACAGTGACCTTGTCTTGCCAGACTTCGCTTGCCAGGCATCGTGTGAACATCCACATCGCGGCCTTGGAAGTATTGTAGGAACTGTTTCCGGAGCGTGGCTGATGTGCCATGCCACTGCTGACGTTGATGATTGTGCCACCGTTCTGTTTCAGTAGTGGTAGTGCGGCACGGGTTACATAGTAGGTGCCGATGAGATTAACTTCCACGACGTGCACCCATCGCTGGGGATCGTCCTCACCGACGTTCGTACGTTCTTGCCCATCGCCCGCGTTATTGACCAGGATTTCAAGTCCACCCAGTTGTTGGCCGACCTGTTGAATTGCTGCTGCGACTTGCTGGAAGTCCGTAACGTCGCAGGTGAGCGCGATGCTGCGGCGCCCCGCCTGGCGAATTTCTTCGGCCGCGTTGTCGATTTCTGAGGTCGTGCGCGCCAAAACTGCGACATCGGCACCCGCTTTTGCATAGGCCACGGCAATCGCGCGGCCGATTCCACGGCCAGCCCCGGTTACCAATGCGCGTTTTCCTGCCAGCTGCATCAAGTGGCCCTTTCGAGGTGACTGACGGAAACTACCAACGCCAGCTGGCCGGCCAGGATACAACCCACAACCGCGGTATGGAGCCGCGGTCGTGAGCAGGAATGGCGATGCGACTTGATGTCAACGTACACTCTGAAAGTTGGGGGCGCCTGGGGGTGTGCCACGGTTTATCTTTTCACGCCGTGCCTGGATGAAAGAGCGTAAATTGTCTGGCGCCACTGCCGGAAGTCGCCGGAGACGCGGAGTTCCCGTTCCTTCATCGATAGGTGGTACGGGTTCCGGTTCCGCGGATTGCCTCCACGGATCTTGCAGGTCAAACTCCAGTTCAGCGGGCCCGTTGCCCGGTTCGTAGCGGTTCGAGTTCGTTGAAGGTCGCAGCGCTGCCGGGTATGCAGCTTCTCCGAAATGGCAACTGAGTGGACCCGCTTGTTGGAATTGTTCTTCAACGAAACGGATTCCATGTGTTTCCAGGATTGTGCCCGTTTGACGTTCAAGCGTTGCCAGTTCTGCATGGTAATTGGCCAGGGAAACGGATTCCTGGGCAATGGCGTTGCCCCAGTCGCTAATTGCCTGGCGGAATTGCAGGTAGGGAAGGACAATTCCCAGTCTCGATTCTGCTTCGACTTGTTCCAGCGCATCGGTGGCCGCCTGACGGAGTCGGCGTGAAATTTGATACTGCTCATAGAGTTGAGCCAGATTGCGGACGCTGATCGCCAGATTGTGGGACATCGCATGAATTCCCTGCCGCAGATTTTCGCGGTCGCGAAGTAACAGGAGTTCTGTCTGGCGGATTTGGGCACGTTCACGCCGCAGTCCGAGTGGTACCGAGAAGTTAATGGAAAGCGTCCAGTCGGTGAATTGGCCGGCGCCCGAGGACAGTTGCGATCCGTTGGGCATTTCACCAGAGATACCGTTCCAGCGGTACAAGGCCATGGTATCCACACGAGGTAATGCCTGGTTCTTGTTGAGCAACAAACGTTGCTGGTCGGCTTCCAGAATCAGTTTGAGTTCAATCAGATCGGGACGATTTGTTTGTGCCAGTTCGAGTAGCGGCTTCCAGAGGATCTCGCGGCGTTCGGTGGTCAGTGTGGTGGTGGGTACAATCAGACGATCGTCCTGTGGCGGGAGGCCCAACACGTTTCGCAAGGCAGATTCGCGCAGCAGTAGATCCGCTTGGGCGACAATTAATCCTGAACGGAGGGACTCGGTAAGTGAAGTTGCCTGAGCGACATCGATTTGCTCGTTGTTGCCGACACGGCGTTGGGCTTGGATGTATTCGAGATATTCAGCGGCCATGTCCACTTGTTGCTGGCGCGCCCAAACAGTAGTACGAGCGGCCACCAGCGACCAGTAACCAGCGATGACGCTGCGGACCATCTCTTGGATACGGTCTTTGAATTGAAAGAAAGAACGTTCGGTCTCGATGCTGGCGATGACGATCGGTACACGATTGACACCGCGTCCACGTCCTTGCAACAACGGTTGGGTGTAGCTCAATTCGACCGAGGAGCCGGTTTGTGGATTGAGGGGGAAGGTACCCGGTCGGAAACGGGATGGATTGGAATTCACTCCGAGATTCCACGTTCCCCCCGTCACGTTAGGTTGGCTCAACCCCAGGTTGAATCGACTGGCATCACCGCGACCACCAGTGATGGTGGCTTGCGTCGGGTCCTCAGCGTCGAATGCCGCATTGGGAGATTCGCTACGGTTAAAGGCTTCCGATACCTGGAGCGACGGATTGAATTGCGCCGTATTTTGATCGATTGTGGTGTGTGAAATCGCTGGATCATAAATAGTTGCGCCGCTACTACTGGCCCCGAGGCCGTTCAGAATGCGGATGACGCGAGCGTTTTCCAACGCCAGTCGAATGACGTCGTTCAGGGAGATTTGCCATTGTTGTTGGGGTATCGGGGCGTCCGATACGGTTTGCGGTGCAGGTAAATCGGGAACGGAGACCTGGGTAAACTCACGCGGGTCACGTACCTTGATTTCGCGCTTTTCTGGCTCGATCCAGGGCCAGTATTGGCAGTGCGCAACGGTTCCCGTCAGCAGCCATGCAACGGCGACGATCGTACCCGTAAACAACCCTCTTTCCATAACAGAGAAAGTCGGCGGATTGTCCCGGCCCGGTGATGAATTTCAGCGACGTTCAGGATAGGTTGCCTGGTGCGTCCTGATCAGATACCGCATCTGACGATTCTGGCGCTTCGTCAGGTTGGCTCGGATTTGCGGCCGCGCTTTGCGGCGCGGGTGTCCCCGGCTGGCCGGGTTCTGCATTTGACGGTTCTGGCGATTCGTCGTTTTCATCGAAGTCGTCTTCAGCGTGCAACGACTCTAACGCTTCGTCGAAATTTGTTGTGTCGGCGGCAATATAGCCGTCACGCAGTACGATGGTTCGATCCGCGTGGCGGGCGACATTCTGGTCATGCGTCACGAGGATGATCGTGATGCCACTTTCTTCGTTGAGTTGACGAAACAGCTTGATCACATCCCGACTTGTGCGCGAGTCGAGATTTCCCGTCGGTTCGTCTCCCATCAGTATCGCTGGATTATTGACGAGGGCTCGAGCGATGGCGACACGTTGTTGCTGTCCACCCGACAATTGCCCCGGGTGGTGATCCATGCGGTCACCTAAGCCAACGCGTTCGAGTAAATTCACAGCGCGCTGGCGACGTTCGCGAGCGGAAATCTCCTGTGAGTAGAGGAGTGGCAGTTCGACATTTTCCAGTGCCGAGGTGCGCGCCAACAGATTGAAGTTCTGGAAGACAAAGCCGAGTTGTCGGTTTCGAATCCGGGCACGCGGATTACGGCCTAAATGGGCCAGCTCTTCATCGTCCAGTAGGTAGCTTCCTTGCGTGGGGCGGTCGAGGCATCCCAGGGTATTCATCAGGGTCGACTTACCTGAACCGGAAGGGCCTACGAGTGCGACGTATTCACCGCGCTCGATCGACAGCGAAGCATCGCATAACGCATTGACCTTGATTTCACCAAGGTCATAAGTCTTCCAAACATTGTGGAGTTCAATTAGTGCCATCGGGTCAATTTGCGGTGGGGCTGAAGTGGCCGCAGCGTAATGGCGGGGAGCCAGGTTTCAGTTACTTGCCCTCGCGCCTTGCAACTCACCCCCTCAGCATAATTGCTCTGCCGAAATGATGGTATCCGTGATTCTTGGTGACAACGCACAAAGTACGTGATTCTCCACCACAGAAATCAAGCACCAGGAAGATCTTCTGAGTGACTGTCGCGAAATCGATAGCCGACGCCGCGGACCGTTTCAATGAGATTGGCCGAGTCGCCGAGCTTTTTCCGGAGGGCGCGGATGTGAACGTCAATCGTGCGCTCCAACACGACGGTATTTTTTCCCAGTGACGCATCGATGAGCTCGGATCTCTGGAAAACCCGGCCGGGCTGCCGTACCAGCGTATCAAGCAGGCGAAATTCAGTACGCGTCAAGTCGAGGGGAATCTCGTTGACTGAAACCTTGTGGCACGCCCTGTCAATGATTAGGTTTTGATGGCTAACTACATCTTCGTCCACCGCGCGTTTACTGTGGCTCCGTTCCAGAACCTTGATCCGTTGGAGCAGAACTTTCACGCTGAATGGTTTGGTGACGTAATCATCCGCGCCCAGGGCAAAACCAATGAGCTCGTCCGACTCTTCGGATTTGGCGGTCAACATGAGAATGCGCGTGTGTCGGGTCGCCGCTGCGGCGCGCAGACGTCGGCAAACTTCGTGACCGTCCAGAACCGGTAGCATGACGTCCAGAATGACGATGTTCGGCAGGTCGAGTTGGGCCCGTGTCAGTCCGTCTTGGCCATCGTGGGAGACTATGACTTCAAAACCGTTTTGTTCCAGGTTGTAGGTCAGGACCTCTGCTAAAGAACGATCGTCTTCGACGATCAACACACGTGTTTTGCTCATCTTAGTCTTGCCATGCAGCAAGCCACACGAGTGACTTGACCGCACGATTGTGTTGGCGAACTTGTGAATCTACGGTGAGAGGCACTTAAGCGCCCTATTACTACTTGGTAAATGTGAAGGTTTGATGATGGTACTATTAACTTCCACTTTCATTCGGAGTTAGCCTGAGATCCAGCTAATCAGCCAGCCGGACCGGTGAACTCCCGGCTCTGGCCGGGAGATTGCTACCCGGAGTAATTGATTGGATCACGATCAGTCAGTTTCGCGATCCTGTAGCAGCCAGTCAATTGCCGCACTGGTTGGCATTGTACCGTTGTATAGCGTCAGTGCGTCTGCTGCATTGGTGGCAGCGTAGGCGGCTTGAATCAACTCGGGCGAAGTTCCTTCTCCGGAAAGCCACAATGCGTGTGGCGCTGAGAGCGACAGGAAACCTGGCAAGTCACCATATTTGGCTCCGCCGGGAAGAAACGAAGGATGCAACAGGTCGCCGACCTCGCCAAATCGGAATTTCTGGGAATCGATGGCGGCACGCGTTACCTGGCTACCCGCTTGTGCGCGGGCGGCAGCGACCCAGGGACCCGCTCCATTCAGACCGACGAGATAAACGGCCTGGGGCTGTTCTTCGTGATTGCGGACAAAGACAACCATAGTCAACAGGTCATGGACTCGCTTGGCGAAGAGCGCGTGGTTATAGCCAAAGGTGTAGGCTGCGGCTGCTCGAGGGTTGGCGACTTTGCGGGCCCGTTTGGGGGGCTTCCCATCCTTGAGGAACTCACCTTGCTGTAACAGGTCCACTCCCACGATGGACATTCCCGCGTCCAGCAATCGGCTGACATCGGTTTGCGGATCTCCGCTGGGCCCATAGAGGGACTGTTTTCCGGCTGGATCAGCCCAGATCACGACTTGGCCATTCCAATCCTTGGGATGGAAAAACGCGACAGGGAGTTCTTCCTGATGAAGGCGATTGCTTACCCGTCCGACGATTTCGATGTAACTACCGCGATCTGCCTTTGTTGTTCGTTCGTAGGAGATATGCTTTGCATCCGGAAGCTCGCGTCCGATGATGGTTGCCAGGGCGCCTCCTACGACGCGGCGGTAACTCTTCCAGCCATTTGCGTCGCGTGGAGTCAACGCCGCTAGTTGGTGCTGACTGTCATCGTGCCAGGACTGCAACAGTTGTTGTTCAAACGCCTCTCCACCCTTGGGTTGGGGATGCTCAGCTTCGTTCCAGACGGTCATTTCAGCGGTAGTAAGCCGTTGAAAATCGGTTTCGACAATGGGTTCCTGGACACCGAGTTGGAGGTGTTTGTTGAGCCAATGGTACATTGCCAGGCGGCTGGGGAGATTGTAGTTGTGGCCGAATTCAACACGTGAATGCAGATAAATCCGTTTCCCGGCCCCCAGCATCTGATAGTGTTGTTGCAGTTGTGGAAACCCCTTGGTTTTCATTTCAAGAGTCCAGTCATTGGCTGCAGTAAGCGCTTGTGGACGTGGCGCTACCAGTGCCGCAAATTCGACATTGCCGGTTCCGACACGGAGGCCACATGCATTTTCGCAGGTACATCCGCCTTGCATGGCCGTGGAGACCATGACCGCCGGGACGCTGACTTTAATACGTGGGTCGATGGCAGCCAGAATGAAACTCTGCGTTCCACCACCACTGGCGCCGGTGACCGCCAGCCGGTCGGCGTCGACATCGGGTAGGCTTTGCAGAAAGTCGACGGCGCGCAGCGAATTATAGGTTTGTAGTCCCATCACCGATTGTAGGTGCGATTCGGCTGGCGGGCTAAAAAGCCCCCAGCCTGACGGTTGGTTCAAATGGGGGCGCTGAACAGCGAACCGATGAGCCAGGTCAAAGGAAATTTGCGTGCTGTCGGCGTAGCCGATCATGTCGTAGTGAAAAACAACACAGCCCATACGGGCCAAAGTAACGCAGCGCGCCTGGAGGTGGCTGCGACCGCTGTCAGGGAATTGTTCTTCTCCTCGCTTGATTTCCGCCAGGGTCTGTGCGGCTCCTTTGTCGTGAAAGCGACCGTTAGCCCAGTGACCATGGGGACAGAGGACGGCAGGGACTCGACCGGATGTTGTTCTAGGACGATAGAGATTGCCGGTGACATAGAAACCTGGAAAACTTTCAAAGTAGACCTTTTCGACCGTGTAGGTGTCGCGTTCAAGCTTGCCGTGGATGACGGCGTTCAGTGGTGTCTTGCGAGGCATGGGCCATAAACCCTGGGAGACCAGGATCCGCCTGCGTACGTGCGCTGCGCGCTGGTTCCATTCAATTGGGGAAGTCGATGGTGCAAATGGAAAATAGCCGTTTAAGTCGAGCAGCGGCTGCAGTCGTTGATCGTTCGGTTGGGCACCAGCGGGCAGCGCCTTCAGTGGCTCGCCGAAAGCGGAAGCCACACTGGCAAGAGTCGCTATCAGCAGGCATAAGGAACGGGTTGTGCCTGGTCGTAAACTGGCGCCGGAGACGCCCTTGAGTGAGGTTCTAAGGTAGCGGTGTTGTCGCAACATGGCTCGGAGCCCTTTCGCGTTATCGCCGGCTTATTAAGGAATGCGCGTTTCCATCATCGACCCCTGCAGTCTAAAAAATGATTGCGACGTTGAACACTTGGTGTCCGTGATTACTCAACGACGACGTCATCTAAACCGGATGGTGGGGCTGGATATTGAGGATCCATTTCTCGCAGGGTGGTGACCAATAGATTTGCCACGGCTGCGTTGCGGTACCATTTCTGGTCGGCTGGAATCACATGCCAGGGGGCATAGACCGTCGTGCAACGCTCGAGCATTTCCTGGAAGGCGGACTTGTAATCCTCCCAGTGTTTTCGTTTCTCAAGGTCGTCGTGTGAGAATTTCCAGTTTTTCTCAGGAATCTGCAGACGTTCTTCAAAGCGTTCTTTTTGTTCTCGCTTGGAGATGTGCAGGAAGATTTTGATGATCTTGGTGCCTGTGTCGTTCAGCAATGATTCGAATTGATTAATTTGCTCGTAACGGGAACGCCAGACGGATTTGGGGACAATGTGATGGACACGGACGGCCAGTACGTCTTCGTAATGCGAGCGATTGAAGACTCCAATCATGCCAGCCGCGGGAGCGGCTTGGTGTATACGCCACAAGTAGTCGTGTTTTAGTTCTCGAGGCGTCGGAGCTTTGAACGAGGTGACCCGGACCCCTTGTGGATTTACCCCTTGGAACACGCGGCGAATAGTGCCGTCTTTCCCGCCTGCGTCTAACGCCTGCAATACGACGAGTAACTTCTGATCTTCAGCGGCGTAGAGGCGGGATTGCCACTCGCGGAGTTCCTTGCGTAGTTTCTTAAAGTCGGTTTCCGCCTGGTCTCGGTCGGCGCAATATTCCTCCCCTCTGGTTGGGAGTTCATCCAGGGTGACTGTTCCGTTCGGTTCGAGTCGATGGAGGTTGTACATTACGGAGATGACTCTGGGGATAAGTTTCGTGGCTGCCAGTGGCCTGCCAATTCGCCGTTCTGGAGAAAATCGAATTCTTCCCAGCTATCAATTGGCAAGGTCACCTGTGCCAACGCGGCGGTCGGCATCGTGTGATGCCGGCCGGTCAATTGGAGAATCAGATCTTCGAGTCCCGGGTTGTGGCCGACGACCAGCACTCGCGGAGGGTTTGTCCCGAGTTGTTGCAACAATGTGCGATAGACATCAGGAGGCGCCAAATAGAGAGCGTCTTCCCATTGCGTTGTGCCGCAAAATCCACTGCTGGGGACTAACGCTTCCACGGTTTGGCGGGCACGACAGGCTGTGGAGCTAATGATCTGGTCGGGAACCAGTTGTTCATCCCGTAACAGCGTTCCCATGCGGGGCGCTGCACGTTGGCCCCGCGGATTAAGGGGACGTTCGTGGTCGGCTTGTCCTGCCAGATCCCAACTGGATTTGGCATGACGCATGATCAATAGGGTTTTCATCGCGGAAGGGCCGCAATTTGCGACGTCTCGGAGCAAGAATACGATTTGTGGAATTCGCTGAACGTTTCACAGGCATTCTTACTCACCCCACGGTCGAACGCAAATGAAGTGGTGCCTTGTTCTGCTACGTCCCATCCACTAGCCTTGCGGCTTTCTGCACTCTCATTGCGGGAATGTAAATGATGGTGGGGACTGCGGCAGTTGAGCGTAGCGACTACATCCGCATTCGTGGCGCACGCGCCCATAATCTCCAAGACGTGAACCTGGATATTCCTCGGAATCAGTTAATCGTTGTCACGGGACCCAGCGGCTCTGGTAAGAGCACCCTGGCTTTGGACACATTGTTTGCCGAGGGCCAACGTCAGTACATTGAGACGTTGTCAATCTACTCGCGACAGTTTTTCCATCAACGCGAACGACCGGATGTCGACTCCATCGATGGCCTGCAGCCGACGGTTTGCCTGGATCAGCATCCGGGTGCTGCCAACCCTCGTAGTACCGTTGCGACGTTGACCGAGATTCATGATTACCTGCGTTTGTTTATGGCGCGACTCGGGAATATCTCCTGTCATGGATGCGGTGCGCCGATTTGTCAGCAGAGCGTCGAGCAGATTCGAGACCGATTGCTCGAGCTTCCAGAAGGCACCAAGCTGATGTTGTTGGCGCCGATGGTGCGAGGGCGCCGTGGTCAGCATCAAGAAGTGTTGGCACGGATACGTAAAGCGCGTTTTGTCCGAGTGCGAATTGACGGCGAAGTTTTCGATATTGACGACCTGCCGGAACTTGCGCCACACCGCATCCACAATGTGGAAGCCGTTGTAGATCGTATCAAGATCAGTGACGCATCAAGTGCGCGAGTCGTCGAGTCGATCCGAGTTGCGGTCCAATACGGTGAAGGTTTGGTGATGGCCTGCTTTCCGGACCCCGACCATCCTCAAGGCGCGGTTAGTGAATGGCGGGACGAGTTATTTAGCACGCTCTATGCCTGTCCACAATGTGGAATCAATTTTGCTGAGATTGAGCCGCGCACCTTCAGTTTTAACAGCCCTTATGGTGCCTGTCCCGACTGTGCGGGTTTAGGCTCTCGATGGCAGTTTGATCCGGAACGCCTGTTTGGTGATTCTACGACTCCCCTGTCGGCGGACGCGATCTTGCCCTGGAAAAGCCTGACCGACGAGACGCGAGGGAAAGTGGAACGCCAGTTCGTGTCTTGGGAAGCTGCCCGTGCCGCGCCACTGCCGCGCAGTTGGGTGGAATTAACGGATGACCAGCGGGCATTGCTACTCGATGGCGGCGGCCCCGAATTTCCAGGTATTCTGCAGCTTTTGGAACAAGACTATGCCACGGCGACGGATCGTCGGCGTCGAGAAGAACTTGAGCTGTTCCGATCGGAAGTCCGCTGCCGTGCGTGCCAGGGTGCTCGCTTACGCCCCGAGGCGCTTGGTGTCCACCTTTTGGGTCACACAATTCACGACCTTGTTCGCCTGCCAATTTGTGATGCGATCAACGTGTTTGCAGGGTTTGAATTTGATTCGTCGCAACAGCCGATCGCTCAGCCGATACTGGCTGATGTAGTGCAGCGTTTAGCGTTTCTGGACAAGGTAGGTGTCGGTTACCTGACCCTCGATCGTTCCGCGGACACGTTGAGTGGAGGCGAATTGCAGCGTGTACGATTGGCCACCAGCATTGGTACTGGACTGGTAGGAGTGTGCTACGTCCTCGACGAGCCTTCGATCGGGCTACACCCGCGCGACAACCAAAGATTGATTGACTCGTTGCGGCGTCTCCAGGCAGGTGGTAATACCGTGCTCGTCGTTGAACATGATGAGACGATGATGCGTCAAGCGGATCGCCTTATTGATATGGGCCCGGGTGCTGGTGGGGAGGGTGGGCGGATTGTCGCGGAAGGCACTCCCAGTGAAGTTGCCAACGACATGCATTCACCCACGGGCGCCTATCTGTCCGGCCGGCGGCAGATTCCAGTGCCAGTTCGGCGGCGTCGCACCGCGAAGTCGCGATCTTTACAGATCGACGGTGTGTCGACCAATAATCTGCGGGATGTGAGTGTTTATTTTCCTTTAGAGGCACTGGTTTGTGTCACGGGCGTTAGTGGATCCGGGAAGAGCTCGCTGGTCAATGAGACGTTGGCGCCGGCCGTACTGCGACGCTTTGGTAATACGTCCAGTCATTGTGGTCCGTTTACGAGCTTGCGTGGTGTCAGTCAGATCGACAATCTAGTGATCGTTGATCAAAGTCCGATCGGACGTAGTCCACGCAGCAACGCGGCGACGTACATCGGTGTGTTTGACGAAATTCGCAAGGTTTTTGCTGCCACACGGGATGCCAAACAGCGCGGCTTTCGCGTGTCGCGTTTCAGCTTCAATGGCAAGACGGGGCGTTGCGAAGCCTGTCAGGGTTACGGCATGCAGAAAATTGAAATGAATGTGTTGCCGGATCTCTGGGTGACATGTGAAACGTGTCGTGGCGCACGTTTCAATCGACAGACGCTGCAAGTGCGATTTCGGGAAAAAACAATCGCTCAAATACTGGAGTTGCCAGTTTCCGAAGCCCGTAGCTTTTTCGAGAACTTTGCAGTGATTGAGCGTTCACTCGCCAGTTTGGAGCGAGTTGGATTGGGTTATCTTCCGCTCGGCCAGTCTGCGACGTCGCTTTCGGGCGGGGAGGCACAACGTGTCAAACTGGCGTCGCACCTGACCCTCTCGGAAGCCGGCAGGACACTCTATCTTCTCGATGAACCGACCACGGGGCTCCACTTTGACGACGTCGCTCGTTTACTTGCGGTGCTCAATGAGCTGGTGGACCGTGGCAATTCGGTGTTGGTGATTGAGCACCACCTGGACGTAATCAAATGCGCCGACTGGGTTATTGATCTGGGGCCGGAAGGTGGGCGTGCGGGTGGCCAGATCATGGCGACTGGTACACCCGAACAGATTGCGGCGCAGCCCGAGAACCAGACGGGGAGGTTTCTCGGACCGCTTCTGCAAGCTGATTGAGCATTTGGCCGGCGCGAGCGCGTCGCTTATTTGTTACCAGCGACCACGTCACGCGCCTTCTTTTCCTCAGCAGCGGAGAGTTCTGGATTGGGTGTGGCATCTCCTTTTTCACTTCCCAGCATCCACTTCATACCGCCTAACAGCGACGCGGTGTAGGTTTTATTGGTCCACACATCTTCGCGGTGACCAAGGCTCATGTGCATTACTTTTCCCTGCCCGTAGTCCTTAACCCACAGAATGGGCACATGGTACGGTTTTTTTAATGATGTTTTCGCCATATTCAGACTCATCAAGACACGCACTTTTTTCGGTTGCCAATTCTTGAAGCGGTAGATCTCATCCTTGATCACGAATTCCTTACCCCATACACGACTTGCTGGATGCTGGCTGTCGTGAACCGTAATGGTGACAGTCGAATTGGAACCCCAGGGATGCCCATTGAAAGTCCCACCAATCATGTCCCAATAGGGTCGGTAGTCCTTGTAAGTATCCGCGGCAGAGTGCGTGCCAATAAATCCATGTCCCTTTTTCTTCAGCCACACATTCAGGAAGTAATCCATGTCCTCTTGTTTGATGGGGAGCTTACCCGTGGTGTAAAACAGCACGAGATCGTAGTTGTCCAGATTCTTGCGAGTAAAGTCTTGGGCGCAGTCTTGGGTACATGTCGCTCGGAACAGATTACTGGAGATGCCAAGTTGGGTAATTGCGCGTTCGGCTGGTGCCAGTGGTTGGTTCTTGCGATTGACCGAGCCGTGTCGGAACCCGGCGCTTTGCGTTACCATCAACAGACGAGCACCTCGCTTATTTTCTGCCTGCCCTGAGTTGGGCGACAGAGATACGACGAGCAGGATCAGCAGGGTAGTTAGGTTGTAGTGTTTCATGGAAGTTACTTTCCTGAGTGAGAGAAGATTAGATTTGCACGCAGCGGAGTCGGTGGTTGATTCAGCAAGTCGATCGTCCGCGATGGGCGCATGACCAGAAGTGATGAGAACGAGACGGCCGCTTGGTAGCGGGATGCAACAGTGACTTCCGACAGGTGTGGTGGAATGACCTGTGAACGAACCTCATGTTTCCCAGTCTAGCGTTCCATCCGTTACAAATCGACCATTTCCCGCAAGCTGGATGACGGCTGCCATTTGATCAGCGGACAGCGTAGGTGCTGTTGCGAACGTCGTATTGAACCCGCTACTTGAACGGAATCAGCAGCTGCTTACTCGATTCCGAAGTCACGGACCGTCAACAGAGTCGTAAGGGGAATACCGCGCTGCTGGAAGGCCTCCGCTCCGCCTTCCAGCCGGTCGATGATGGCGATCACGCGTTCGACTTGCAGGCCGAACTCTTCGACGTGGTCGATCGCTTTGAGCGAACTGCCGCCGGTCGTGACGACGTCTTCTACAATGACGACTCGGTCACCAGGTGTGACTGGACCTTCGACGGCCCGGCCCTTGCCGTGTTGCTTCGCTTCTTTGCGGACAATGAATCCTTTCAGCTCGATTTCACGCAGGCCCGCTAGTGTGATGACGGCGGCGGTAATAGGGTCAGCGCCAATGGCCATGCCTCCCACGGCATTTGGCATCGGCTCTCCGAGCAGCTCCAGAATACCTTCGCCAATCAATCTGGCGCCGCGTGCATCAAGTGTTACTTTGCGGCAATCGAGGTAATACGAGGCTTTCTTGCCAGAGGCGAGTGTGAAATCACCAAATTCCAGTCCTTGCGCGCGAATCAGTTCAATCAAGGCTTCCTTGTCGTACAAAGTCGTTCTCCAAAACGAGGGGGAGTCCGCGACTCAACATCCACACGTGGCATTCGTCGCCGGTCGTCATTCTTCCTGTGGCCCGGGAACTGGTTCTGTAAACACGAGCCTGCCAGCTTCCACAGTGTGCGTTTCTTCGTGTCCCGAGGGCCAGCTGATGGACAGCGTCATCGGACCCTGGTGATTACCGAGTCCGAAAATCGTCTCGGTTGCGTTTTGGGAAGAGTAACTGTTTTGTGGAAAGTGGTCACGGACAAGAGTATGGTCACCGACAGCAAGTTGTAGCCGCGCGCCGATTCCTTCCGGGTTGGACTTGTGGCCGCGCAACGTGACATGAAGTGAGCGATGTTCGGTGATTCGGTTGAGGAAGATTTGCAGCGGTCCGCCTCCCACTCCACGCACCACCAGGTCGGGGCGTCCGTCTTCGTCCAAGTCGCCCACCGCGACGGACCTGGAATCGGCATCGATATCGGTTGCACTGATGTGGGAGACATCGGCGAAAACACAATCACCTTGATTGAAAAACAGCCGATTGCGTTCAAACATCGACAGATTGAATCCCTTGAGCCGCTGAAAATCGAATGGGTTTTCCAGCCAGAATTCACCTAGGTTGTCGTCCAGCTTTCGGGGTGACGCGTGGCGAAGTTCCATATTGAGGGGCTGTGCAGCCACAGCCTGCCAGATGCAACTTCACCCGTCTGGTTTTTCTGGATCATTCGAGTTGTAGCCACAGGGTGCGTAGAGGTCCAATTGGCCATCGAGGTCAAAGTCAGCCATGGCACCGGACCAACCCCAACCGACCGCGTTGACTCCAGCGCGTTCACTTGTCTCCTGAAAGAGCTGTTGCCCTTGGGCGCGGTACAGTCGGTTGCCTGTAACGGATGCCACAAACATGTGGCGAACTTCCTCAGGATAGACTTCCAAAGGCAGGTGGTGATAGATGCGGTGGCCAGCTTTGGAGTACATGTTGGCGACATAGAGATCGATGTCGCCGTCGCCATCCAGGTCGCCACTGGTGACACCCATGGAGAACCCGCCAAACTCTTTGTCCACATCTTCCACTTCCAGGAAACGTTTCCCGTCCTGGTTGATGAGGAACAGGTTTCGACCAAATTCATTGGCGGCAAAGAGGTCAGGCCAGGGGTCGTCATTTGCGAAGAGCCAGGTGGCGGCAAAGGCGCGGCCTCGTGCGGGCGATGCGTTGGTTGCATGAGTCACGTCTTCAAACTGGCCATTGCCCAGATTGCGAAAGAGCAGGTTTTCCTTGCCGAAGATGCGTTGGTTGTCGAAAAAACCCTTTGTTTTGGCATAAAACGACGGGAACTCGCGGCCTGCGTTTAACAGGTAGATATCGGTTTTTCCGTCTCGGTCAAAGTCGCACAGGCTGGCATCCGCGTTCGGCAGTTCCACTGCCCCTGGAACTAACCGCAGTGTTTTTTCGCTAGTTGACCAGCGGTAGAGTTTTCCACCGAACAGGACTTCTCGCTGACCGTTTCCGGTGGCGTCAAAAATGGCCGCGAAAGGAACAAAATACTCTCTCCCATTCGCGGAGGTAGTTTCAAACGTAGGCGATTTCCACCCGCTGTCGCGAAACGTGCCATCGCCATTGCCCAGGTATAACCAACCACGTCCCATGCCGGTGACCAGCAAATCCAAATGGTTGTCGTGATTGACGTCGCCTAAATAGGGGCCGCCTGTAAAGTCGTAGTAGGACTTGTCTTTCCAATTGTCGTGCATGATGCGGGTATCAATTCCCGAACGCGCGGTGGTGTCTTCAAACAAGTGCTGTGGTGCTGCCAGGAAAGAGGTGTCTTCCAATACAAGTTGATGAATCCAGCCTGACTGGAGTCCACCGTTCTTGGGAGCTGGTTCCGTGGTGACATCAATTCCTTGATGTTTGAGTCGGAACGTACCTTGTAGTTCGAGCAGGCCACCTGTTTTGGATTTCCCGGCGATGCGAAATGTCCCCTGGCTTTCACCGACGACCTGCTGGCCGCCGACGATCGAGGGATCATTTCGTTTTCTTCCAAACGCAATCGATTCGATTTTTTCGAATTGACTGTGCAGGTTGGCGATCCAGGACAGGAAACCTGGACTGTCGATGTTGTTCTGGGGAGACGCGTCAGCAACAAATTGATAAGTGGTTCCGCGTTTGACGTCAGCGGCACCCTCGGGGAGGGCGGGAACGGCAGCCTGGAAATCAGGTGCTAACAGCAAGTGGATTGCCTGTTGGTCCCCCTGTTTTATCGCCTTATAGAGTGGCTTGAGCGCTTTACCCAGCAGCAGGTCAGCGCGTTCCAGATCGAACAACAGTTGGCGTTGCTCCAGTGTTAGATAGGAGTCTGGAATCGAGGGTTCGGAAGTCGTCGATGTCGCGCCATTAGCCTGAGGCGAGAGAAGTGGTTCTGGTTCTGGCACTGGCGCGGTCCGCTGCCAGAAATAGAGACCGATGCTGCCGACTAGCCCGAGTACAACGCAGCCGAGGAGGACCTGAATCCGCATGAATGTTCTCGGTGAAAAAGGTTCGACGGAACCCGTGGCGTGTTCTGCAAATCGATTAACAAGCGTGCGAGTTTGTGTGCACTAGCGGGTAAAGGCAACGCGGGGGTGGTAATGGATCGCAAGAGTAAATGGCAGGTTCGAGTTTGCTGTGACTGGCCGTGGGACGACTCAAGACGCGGGTTGAACCACTTCTTGCACCTCAAAGGTGTCTTCCGATTCCCTGATTATAATGTCTCGATCTACTGGAATTTGGCTCATTTCCTGGACCTGCCCGGTGGGCCAACGAATTTCAATGCGATCGATCTGTGTCACGTCTCCGACGCCGATCAGTAATTGAGGGGGGCCTTGTCCCATAAAGGGATTGGGTGCGAACAGGTCACGGACAATCTGTCGGTTGTCACAGTGGAGGGTGACGCGAGAACCAATGGCAGGGCGGTTGCTGGTCTCGCCGATGAGCTGCAGACGTACCCAGTGACGTGCTGGAAAGCGATTGAAGAATAAACGCAACGGTCCGCCACCCACCGAGCAAACCAGCAAGTCGACAGCGCCATCCCGATTGAAGTCGGCGGCCACCACCGATCGTGAATCCGCATCGATGTCGGCTGCGGACGCGAACGAAGCATCCAGGAACGGGGCGTCTGGCACGTTTAAGTAGAGGCGATTCGGTTCAAAGGCACTCAGGTTCTTGCGCTCGGCAGGCATCGTGAAGGGATTGGCTACCCAGAATTCTCCGGCTTCTTCATCCAGCGCTCCCAACTGAGGTAGTTTTTCGGTGCGGTCCAAAGGCTGTGTCACGACAGCCCGCCAGAGACACGTTCACCCATCCGGTTTGCGGCGATCAAACGAAATAAATCCGGTTGTTGCGTAGAGGTCGAGCCAACCATCCGAGTCGAGGTCAACCATGGCTGGCGCATAGGCCCAGCCAACTGCGTTAACTCCGGCTTCGTCGCTGGATTCCTGGTAGGCGCCGTCGGCGCGGTGGGAGTACAAGCGATTTCCAGCACATGATCCTTGGATCTGTTGGAAGATCCCGGGAGGGTAATCTTCCTCTGACACGTGTGCGATGATCCTGCGGCCCATCTTCGAGTACATGTTGGCCACATAGAGTTCCGACTGGCCATCATTGTTCAAGTCTCCCGCGGCGACCGCCATACTGGTAGCAAAATCACTGGTGCCCGAAGTTTCGGAAAGATCTTCAAACGTGCCGTCGCCGCGATTGCGAAGCAGAACGTTGTTGCCGAAGTCGTTGGCCAGGTAGAGATCGGGGTAGTGGTCCTGATCAAAGAAGAACCAGCATGCACCAAGTGTGTGCCGGCGGCCACCACTGTACCCGCGAGAGGCGGAGACCAGCCGGAAACGACCATTCCCTTCGTTATGCCACAGTTGATTTTCAGCTCCCGACTGATTGTCGCCAACCCATTGTTGCTCTCCTTGATGGAGGCTTTCAAACCCTCTTTGGTACTGTACGTACAGATCGAGATAGCCATCGCAGTCATAGTCGGCTATTTGGCAGCCCATTGCCTGACGATGAAATCGCAATCCAGAAGCCGCGGTTACATCGACGAAACGTTTCCCAGCTTCGTTGTGATACAGCCGATTACCCAACAGCAGGTCCGCGAAGCCGTCGTTGTCGTAATCGATCCAGCCAGCAACATAGGTGCGCGGATCGGCGGTGGTACGGATTCCGAGGGAAGCGGCGACATCCTGGAAACGCTGGCCCTCGACGAACTTCAACAGGAAAAACTTTCCATCAAAGCACGACAGGGCGATGTCCAGCCAACCATCCTGGTCGTAGTCTGCGACGGCCATCTGATAGCGATAGTCCTCAGGGACCCCATTCGTGAGCGACCAGTTATCGACCAGATCGATGTCTGCTAAACCTGTTTCTTTGGTGACTTCTTCCATCAAGGTTTGCTGCGAGGCACATTCCAGGACCTGCGCGATACTCCAGCGGGTGATCACCGCCCCCTTTTCAAGCTCTTGATCCTCTTGGAAACGGCAGGTAACGTCATGTTCCGATTGCAGCTTGAGCTGTTCACCAGACTTGCCCACTCCGTATGCCGTGAGCAGCAACCGGGCCTGCCAGGATTCTTTGGAATCGGCCGCACGGTCGATGGACAGTACCCTGAGCTTGGGCTGTTGAATTTGCTGGAACTCGTCGAACCACGCGACCAGCTGACTTGCCAACTGTGGGCCGGTGACAGCTTGGGAAGCATTGTTATCCTGGGACCAGACCGTTTCACTCAGCACGCTATGCGAGCGGGTTTGTGGGTGATCACGTACCAACGCGGAGCCCGTAAAGGATGCCGCAAAGAGTGTTTCCAGTCGCGTGGCGTCGCGGGCTTTCCAGGCATCGACAAAGCGGGTAGCAAAACGATTCTCTAACTCAAAGCTGGTGTGTTCCGCGTCCCAGATGTGCTGCTGTTTGACGCGATCGAGAATGACTTTGGTGTCCGAGTTCTGGGCGCCTGGTTCGCCGGTTGACTCAGGTGTGACATCGATGGCTTCCGGCCCGGAAGTTTGGCGGGTACCACAGCCACCGCACAGCAGTAACACGGCGAGGACGATGGTGACTACCTGGTTAGAGATCGGCATCGAACACAGCAACAACCGATTGAACGGCGTGGGTAACTGAACGCAACTTCCGCGCCCAATAGAGAACACCGCCAACCCCGCACCCTGTTGAAGGGGCTCGAAGCTGGCGGTGTACTGTTTGACAGTCGTGAACAACGGGTACACGGAAATTACTCGTTCGAGTTCCCTTCCGTTGCTTTGCCAGCACTTCCAGCATCGGCGCCGGAGATTTCACCAGCGTCGGCACCAGCGTCGGCGGCCATTTCTTTACCCATGCCGGCGCTCATTTCCATTTGCTTTTTGATTTGATCTTCACTCTGTACACTGTCGGTGCCGCCCATACCGTATTTTTCGGCTTCTTTATTACCCTCAGCGTTTCCACCACCGCCACCACAGCCGAGAGAAAAGGCCGCTGAAAGTACGGCAACGAAGGTTAGGCTACGAATCATCAGACATCTCCCATGGAAAAGAAAACAAGGAATATTCGCTTCACGTATTAAG
>PAQH01000032.1 GCA_002709225.1 Planctomycetaceae bacterium | reverse complement strand
TGCCAAAATTGTCCAGCACAAGGCGCCCGCCGCCATGCAAGCCATCTCTCGTATCAGCGATGTAGCGGTCCGTTGCATACCTGATCCCCTTCACGTAGGAAATTCGGAACATCCGAATGGTTTATACGATCTGTGAATGTGAGTTGTAAACGACGCCGTCGCCGAGAACCCAACCTCGCCAACAGCAACACTAATCCAATCTCAACACGAATACTACTTGCGGCCATCACCGGCCACACTGCTAACCTTTGGTCACTTCGATCGAAGCCGGAGCGCTGACCGCCTTAATATCCTGGCCAGAATACTTCGAAGCCGCTTCCACTGTCAGCTGATCAAACTTTCCAGCCGCCGCATCGCCCGCGGCCGTAAGTTCCACTTCAATCTCGTTCTTATCTGCGGGAATCGTGAACTCTGCTGCGGCCGTGACACCCGCGGGCAGCTTGGTGAATTTCACCGTAATTGGCTGCGGGTCAGTCCCTTTACGAACCGCCGTGATCTTTACTTTCTGCGTCTTGCCCGCCGCCACCGCCCCGGCCGGCGTCAATGAAACGGCTACCGGGTCAATCACCTCGACTGGCAACGTATGCACCACGGTCTGCCCTCGCCCCATTTCACCGTAACAGAGCAATTTGAGCGCCTGCCGGCCCAGCGGGAGGTCTTTGGGACCAGTCAACGTGAGGTTGTATTTATCCTTATCCTGCTTCACCGCCAAGGTGAATCCAGCCGGCAGATCGGCATGCGCCACAGTGATACCCGCCTTAAAATCCTTGTGTTTACGTTGCAGCGTGAAAGCCCACTGGGAAGTCCCCAAAGCTCGGGCAAAGTGAATCACTTGCTTGTCGGTCGCCACGTCGAAAAAGGGGCCAGCTTTGTTGCCGGTCACCACTGTCAACAATCCGTCGGTCCACGCTGGCGGATAAATCATCTGCTGCCGTTTGGTCCGCACATAGGCAGCCGTGCTCAGCGACCGCGTCACTTCTCGACCGTTGATCGTCGCCCGGCCCACTAACCGCAACACACGCAAATCACCCGGTTTGAAATGGGGCGGGACGGCAACAATCACTTTGACGGCGGCTCCCTTCGCCGGAATCGTCGCGTTGAAAAGCTCAAAGCCATCGGAATCACCTTCCAAGGTCAATTCGACGGGACCGTCGTAGCCCTGCCGGGCACACTGCACATCCAAGGCGAAAGCGCCATCGTGAATGGGTGTTAGGAACTTGTCTTTGGTGTTCTTGTCATTCTTGATCGAGAGCGAAAACGAGTTGCCGTTTTCAATCTCCACGCGGTAGCCAAAACCAGGTCCACCACGCTTGAGCAGATCTTCTACGACCAATTGATATGTGCCCGTTTCCGGGATCACCAGGCTGACTGTCTGCTCTTCTTCACCACCCACATTCGTCTGGCCCACGACGCCACCGTCCGGCTTCTGCAATTGCACATAGGCAATCATCGGTGAGCCCAGACTGCGTGACTTCGTGCGGAGCGTCAAACGCTGCCCTTTGGTTGCCAGAAACCGATAGTAGTCCTGATCTTTCTCCGAAGATAAAACGCCGTTTACGGCACAGGAAGTCGACACCTGGGTCGCCGTCTCCTTGTCATTATTGGGTTCGGCTTCCACCACCTCTGGGAGCGAACTGGTTGCCAACTGAGCCAAGGCGCTCGATTTACCACTCGGATAACGCGCCGCCACACCAACTTGGCCACCACTGCCCCCGCTACCAACTGTCAGCAGCACGGGTTCCACACCTTCCACCGCCGGACCAGAAAAACCAAACCTGGCGGTCGACCCAACACGTCCGCCCAGTGGATACGCAGTGGTGACGAGCGGAAAATCGCCGACACGCAATCGGTATCGACCACCACCGGCAAACTTGCTGTCCGCCACTTCAATGATCACGTCACCATCTACCTGGGCGACATGGCTCAAACGACAGTCGGCCCCCAGAGCAGGATCGTCATCGGCTACCACAATCTCGGCACCGGTGGACGTCAAAAGTCTCAACATGGGGTCAAACGTCGAACTGATGCGCCCTGCCAGCACTTCAACGCTAATGCGTTGCCCGGCCTGCAAAGCGACTTTGTAATAATCCAGCACTACTCCGTCCCCGACACCATCGACACCAATCGGGGCAGTCAACAATTGAGCCTGACCAATTTCGTGGTTCTTGCCGTTGTCAGCGACGCTGTTGAGGTCATCGACGACCAGAAACAGAGGGTCACTTCCCCCAGCTGCGTTGCCTACCACGATTCCGCCGACGCCAAACGGTGCCGCCGCGTCGAGAGTGATCTTGCACTTCAGATTCTTGGCATCCCCTCCCGCTAACTCGACTTTCGCTGGAAAGCTCGTCCAGACCTCCAACGGCCCGGTGAGTTTGTCGCCGTGCAACGTCAACTCAACGGTCTTGCCCGGTGTGACTGCCCGCGGGGTAGAATGCGTAACGCTGGGCTGTGCCAGGAGGGTCGAGCTGGTCAGCAACACGCCGCAGAGGAAACAAAAAATGCGGTTCATCAGGGAAGGCCTCCGCTGGAGGATCGGTGGAAAGTCGTACGGGTAAGCCGGTAGGCAACTACCATCCTACCATCGTGGGCTCCATTCTGGCCCATTGACCACCATTCGTCAACAAAAGCAGCGCGGCCGCGCATGGCAGCCACCTGCTGGAGGGGGCCAGGGGTATGCCTTGCAGAACTAAACAGGTGGAACAAAACTGTTCCAGCGCGTCTACTGCCCAAACCCAGTCCCTGAGCGAGTAGGTCCGTCAGGACCTTAGGCCGATGCCGCTTCGGCCGTCTTGATGAGGCGTTGTAAACGGGATTTCGTCCGCGCCGCGGCATTCGGATGGATCACCCGTTTGGCACCCGCCCGATCGATTTTGCGCTGCGCCTGCTTAAACAAGTCCTTCGCGGTATCGATGTCACCCGAGGCCACCGCCTCGCGTACTTTACGAATCTGGGTCCGCATCGTCGACTTGGTAGCACGATTAAGTCCGCGGCGGTCAAAGGACTGGCGGAGGCGTTTCTTAGCGCTTCTGGAATTCGGCATCAGCTGGTCTCTGTCGTCACGCGGAAAGACGGGTTCTACGGAGTCTCAAATAATAGACAATCGTCCTTTATGGCGAATTCAACCGAGTTTGTCCAGACGCCGGCGGGCATCCACGTACTCAGGCTCCAAATCGACTAGCTCCTCCAGATGCGAGCGGGCAACATCCTCCTGGCCCAACCCTATCGCCAGTACGCCGGCACGGTACAAAGCGAGCTTTCGGTCTGCAACATGCTCGTTGTCATGACCACGTGTGTGATCCAACGCCTGCAGATAGCAGCGCAGCGCTTTGGCATAGTGTTGCTGATATTGCAGACATTCCCCTTCCGCGACCAACGCCCGGGCCTGCAGCTGTGGAGCCGCGGCAGCCGCTTGAAAACAAGCCGCCGCCTGGGAGTAATTACCCAGGTTCTTGAGTCGCAAACCCAGTTGGTAGCGTAATTCGTGGTCCTGGGGCGCCAGTTGGCTGCGCCGGCTGTAGACATCGAGTTCCAGACGTTTCAGTTTCTCCCGGAGCCCTGCGACCAACTCATCGGCCTCACTGGCCGGGTGATCTACTGCCCGCTGCTCGGCAATCGCCAACCTTTGCTGCATCCGCAGAATCGTGGTGTCTTCCCAGCGTTCCAGAATGGCCGGTGCGTGCCCAGACACGGGCAAAGCCCTCTCGAGCACTTCTTCCGCATCCTGATAACGTCCCTCAGCAGTATGCACCTCAGCCAGCCGCACATAATGTTCGAGTTGACCTGGCTCCTCGCGAACCGCCCGCTCCAGGCGCTGCCGTTCTGTGAGCGGAATCACGCCAGGCTGCCGCCGCGTGGCCGGCGTGCGCGGCAGCTCTGGCACCGACGCTGGTGCCTCCGCAGAAGGGGTTGGCGGAGGTTGATCGGGGACGGCAGCGGAACGTTTCCTCGCGTCTCGAGGAATCCCCACACGTTCAATGAGTGGCTCGGCATCCGCGAAACCCGCCGGCACACGATGTTTCTCAACTGTGAGCGCCGAAATCATTTCAGCAGCTTCCAAATCACCGGCAGCCAGATCTTCCACACGGTGCCAGCAGAGGATCGCCTGGTCAAACTGGCCCATCCGTGTCAAAGCATGGGCGCAGTACTTCATCACAACCACATCACGAGGGTGACCATCCCGCCCATTCTTCAAGTACCGCAATTCCGGTTCGTTGTAGTGGTACGCGGCACAAGCGTCAGCCATCGCGCGAAGCACAGGCCATTCCCAGGGGTTGCGATGCAGTAACTGCGGTCCAAGTCGCAATACCTGGCCCCAGTCACCCTGTGCGACCGCTTTCTTGAACGGCCCGCGACGCCCGCGCCACCCGAACCGTGCTCCCCGCAAATTGTGCTCGTATTTGCACTGTAAATTGTCGAGAAAAGCGTCGACAAACAGAAGATTTCCGGGCTCGTTGACCACACATTCCAGAAACATGGTGTGCGCATACTGATAATCATACGGCTTGCCGTCCGCCTCTCGGACAAGCTTCATGCCATGTTCATAGCAACGCTGCAACTTGTGTCTTAATGCCGGCGAAACAAGATGCGGCGACGGCCCCTCCACAGGCACCGAACCGGCTCCCGTAGACTGCGAGCTGGCGGCATTGGTCGACTCAATCGCCATGGATTATTCTGTAGCTCCCTCGGTTGCGTACGAGCGGCGGACCAGGTTACCTGCTGGTATGGAAAACCAGGCTGCGGGTAGACTAGGGGCGAGACCCAACTTCTCGCGTTACCAGATTCCCCCCGTCTCACAGGCTCTGCCAAACTCGCAACCACTGGCGGGAAAGGATGCAGGGTCGACCAGAGCGACGAACGAGGGCCCCACAGCCGGATTCATTCTGAAAACACTTCCAGTTTAGCTTCTCACAGGCACGCTTGAAGAGGGTTACCAGGCATGAGGCACTTACCGATCTGGCGTTGGTCCTTCCTGCTTTGCGTCTGGACGTCCGGGAATATCGCCGCGAGTGATGAACCGGTTTATGACTTGGTGCTCCGCGGTGGGAAAATTATCGACGGCACCGGCAACCCTTGGTTTGCTGGAGACGTAGGAATTGCGAAGCAGCGAATCGTGGCTGTCGGGCGAATCGCGCCTGGACGTGGACAGCGGGAACTCGATGTACGAGGGCTGGTAGTCGCGCCCGGGTTTATCGACATGCACTCGCACTCTGACACACTTTTGCTGCAGGATGGAAACGCGCAAAGCAAGATCCGCCAGGGAGTCACGACGGAAGTTCTTGGCGAGGGACGTTCCATGGCGCCGCGGGTCGGCAAGTTGTCACCTCGTATTATCGAAATACACGGAAAAGTCCACCAGATCGAGTCCCTGGAAGACTATTTCCTGGCGGCTGAGACTGCCGGAATTGCCACCAATGTTGCCTCCTACGTGGGGCTGGGAACCGTCTGGCGATGCGTCATGGGCGACACTTTCCAACGGCCCACGCGCGACCAACTGGAATTGATGAAACGGCTGGTCACTCGAGCGATCAAACATGGCGCGTGGGGCCTCTCTAGCCAGGTTATGATGCCCCCCGGTTCTCTGGCTACAACTGCTGAGATCATCGAACTCTGCCGTGCAGCGGCGGCGCAGGGAGGGATTTATTCCACCCACATTCGCAACGAAGGCACGGGGGTTTTCGCAGCCGTTGAAGAGGCCATTCGCATCGCGGAAACCGCCTCACTACCGATCGACATTATTCATCTGAAGATCGCCGATCAGCAATTCTGGGGACGCATGAACGAACTGATCGCCTTGATCCAAGCGGCTCGTCACCGCGGAGTCAACGTCCAGGCGAATGTCTATCCCTACACGCGTGGAAACAACAATTTATCGAGCATCATCCCGCCCTGGGCCCATGAAGGCGGCCGCGGCGCCATGTTGGAACGCCTCCGCGACCCCGACGCCCGTCAACGCATGAAACGTGACATCCTGCAAGGACTTCCAGGCTGGTACAACCACTTCACGGCAATCGGTGGAGATTGGAGCCGCATGCTGGTCAGTGGGAACAATCGCTTCAAGGGCCTGACAATGGATCGTGTGATGGCACTGCGCACACGTGGTCAGGAAGACCCCGATCTCCTGGACGAGCTATTCGACCTGCTCATTGCAGAGGGTGGTTCAGTCGGCACAGTTTACGCCCATCATACCGAAGACGACATGAAGCTTGCCCTGCGTCAACCCTGGTGTTCTATTGGCTCGGATGGCTCTGCCTACGCGATTTCCGGCCCGCTGCGACGAGGTCACCCCCACCCGCGCAACTTTGGTACCTTCCCACGCGTGTTAGGGCGCTATGTCCGAGAGCAGCAACACCTGCTACTGGAAGATGCGATTCGCAAAATGACTTCGCTGAACGCCCACAAACTAGGCCTGCGGCAACGAGGGCTGCTGGTACCTGGATACTGGGCAGATGTGACCGTGTTTGACGCCGAGCGGGTCATTGATCGAGCTACTTTCACCGAACCTTTCCAATACAACACGGGAATTGAATTCGTGATCGTCAATGGAGAACTGGTTCTCAACCGAGGACAACATACAGGCAAACGCCCCGGACGCGCATTGCGCAAACCACCCGTGCCTGAACCTTGAAACCCCGCCGGCGCAACCGACGCCAAGAGTAACTGCGCGGTCACGTGTTCATTGATCCAGATAGACCTCAGTGCTCTCCTCTTTGCGTACTGCAATCCGCTGCACCTGGTCACTGGAGAGCTGTACTCGCATCACTTGGCCGCCCGCCTGGCGACCGCGCACACGAATGCGAAACATAACTGTCTCCTGAGCGGCCAACGAAGGCACGGCCCCAAACTCAACTTGTTGGCTTTCACCGGTGTCCGTCACGGTCGCGGGTCGCGGACCCTGACTACCGAGGTACTCCATGCCAGAGGGCAGTACTGCGGAAACTCGGATGCCCGTTTCCGGCTTGGTGCCCGTGTTGTGCACTTCAATCAGATAGGCTGTCTCACTGCCGACCTCTATCGGGTCTTCCAGATCCTTGACAGTAAACAGCAATTCGGCTCGCCGTTTCACCTGTAATGTGCGTTGGCTGGTTGCCGGTGCCGCCAGGTCTCCCTCGGCGGTCAGACGCAACGCCTGGTCGCCGGGCAGCACCGGTAGCATCGTCAGACTGAGCAGGACTTCGCCACCCGCCGGAATTGTATCGATCTGCCAGGTGACAATATTTTCATCGCGCAAGTACTGTCCCGACTGGTCAGCCTGGGCAAACTCCAAACCCGCTGGTAAGGCAGCGACCACGCGTACATTGCGCGCTGCCGCGGTTCCTGGGTTGGTTACCGACAACGCCATCGTCGCAGCGCGTTCCAAGTAACGGCGTTTGGGGCCCTCGGCTTGCACGCGCAACTGCGGGGCACGCACTTCGACGGGCACTTCCTCCTGCGCCATTGTCTGACTTTGGGACCGAACGGCAATTGCAACAGCCTGGCGCGCGCCTCCCTGGGCAGCTTCCACCGCAAGCTCCATGCTAGCCGACTCTCCCGGCTGTAGATCCCCGAGCGCATTCTCCAGCTCGTTACCTGCCGGATGGGACAGGGCATCAGGCAAATCGACTTCGACCATGACATCCCGAGCCGTCCCACTGCCACGATTGATTACCGTCATCGACATCGTGGCCCGGTCACCCACCAGCAGAGGACCACCAAGCGGGGCCAGCTGAATCTGTAAGTCTGCCCGCGTTGCAATTGTCCTCACGGAAGCCTGCGCGTGAAAAATTACTTGGGCAACGCTGCCAATCTCACCCTCCTCGGTTGCCACCAGGCTTACGGAAACCGTCTGTTCCTCCCCTGGTTGGAGCGTACCCAGTTCCCAAATCAACAGCCCTTGTGCGGTTCGTTGCGGTGCCGGCTTGGTACGCGACAAGTCAAGCTGTGTCTTCTGCGGAACCTGATCAACCACGCGTACGCCGTGTGCCGCCACAACACCAATATTGCGCACGCGCATCTCGAAAAACGCCGGTTCACCTACGGTAACCTCCGTCGGCGCCCACTTGTCAATGACTAATGACGGGGTCTGCTCTCCCTCGAGCACGCGATTCCCAGGACGGTTCGCTGTCCCCTGCAGATCCGCCTCCACGATCGATTGAACAGCAGCAACACGCGCATCTCCTGCTGCTATCAGTGGCTCTTGAAGTGCTGCCGTGCCCGTAACCGAGGTTGATCCAGCAAAGGCACCCCGAGTTTGCTCAGCCGCAATTGCCGGCCGTTCCAAGGGCAGGCCGGATTGCCAAGACCGCGTGCGCGTGTCCGCTCGAGTAGAACCGGCTGGCACCTGGAGTTGCCCGTCCGAGGGTTGCCCGTCCGAGAGTTGCCCGTCCGAGAGTTGCCCGGCCGAGAGTTGCCCGGCCGAGGGTTGCCCGTCCGAGAGTTGCCCGTCCGAGAGTTGCCCGTCCGGAAGTTGATTCAAATCGTCACTAAGGACCGTCTCGCCCACAGGCGAATGAACAACGCCCGCTCTTGTGGGGACCTCTGTTGTGGGGAATGGCGCGCTCGTGGCGTCCGCTCCGGAGGCGGCTACCCCGGGCCCCGTAGCTAATGGCTCAACCCGCGGACTCCGCTCCAGCGGTATAGCACCCTCGATAGCCGGAGTGACAGACTCACTCCACGCCGGGTTCAGCCCTCTGGGACCAGCCACGTGGCGCGTTTCTGGCGACGCGTTTTGCAACGGCGCTGGAGGTAGTGGGTTCGACGGCGGTTGTGAGCTGTAGCTTTCGCGGACGGCATCCGACGTAATATCCTGGGGCATCGTGCCACTTGGCTCCCAAGTCTCGCCGGTATCCCGCGAGGAGATGGCAGCGCGCACCGGAGCCACTCCCGGGTCAGCGGCGGCTGGCGACCCGGCACCGTCGCGCACAGGGGCAGACGCCAAAGCCAAACGACTGGTATCCAGCACGCGTTCATCAGCTGGAGTCGATGGCATGCGCTGCGGTTGGTACGTTCCTCCCGGCTCGGTAGGTAACGTCTCAGCGAGCGCTCGACTGACAGGGGGAAGCGCATAGGGAGCCGCGGTTGCCCCGGTATCATCCGCAACCGCCTGATCCCGCGGATCGGTGGGCGCTGGGATGGGTTGCAGGGTTGCGGCCGGTGATTCCTTGGCCGCCACCACGCCGCCAGCGGGTGGCGTCTCTGCTTGACCCGTCGGCCAGAAAATGGCCACCAACCCACCGCAAATCATGACTGCGATCATTCCCAATTGTGCGGGCAGCCGTTTCATGACAATAGCTCCTCGTACCTGGATCATCCCGTCGAGACCAAAACGGGCCGGTGTCTGCGGCGAGATGAACGCCGGCCCGTAGCCCCAACCGCTGCGCCTGAAGTCGGGGCAGTTGTCGGAAAAATCACTGCGGATCGTCCGCAACGGACCAAACGAGCCTCTCGAGTGGCTAAGTACCAAAACCAGGAAAACAGGGAAAGATCGCTTCCCAGCCATCGGATCGGGGCACGGAGGAACGGCCATGGCTGGCAACCCGATGCAATGTTATCCTGGCGACATGAGTGTTCCAGATGGTCAAACCCCACAAGATGACTCCGCGTTGACGCCACCAAACACGGGCGGAGCTCCTTCCCACCCACCCGCTTTTGGGATCATCGCCGCCACGCTGGCGAAGCCACCGGTCCGAGAAGATGGGGACCGGTATACCTCCGGTGGATTACAACCAAAGCGGAAACGCCTACGGCTTCCGATCATCCTGTTT
The DNA here is from genome assembly GCA_002709225.1 of Planctomycetaceae bacterium. Taxonomy (GTDB): domain Bacteria; phylum Planctomycetota; class Planctomycetia; order Pirellulales; family Pirellulaceae; genus UBA9264. Next base: position 4,942 of record PAQH01000032.1, on the reverse strand, counting down.
GTGTTGACTTGTCTGTCGACACTGCTGGCGGGAAGCCTCAATTTTTCTCCAACCTACTTGGTGGTGGAAGCTCTGGAGCAGGGCAATCTGATGCCGATTCGCCAGGTGCTGCTGCATCATTGGCAGGACGGGCTGATCTACGCCGCCTGCGTGCTAGCAATCTTGCTGACCCATGAAATGGGGCACTACCTGGTGATGCTCCGATACCGGATTCCAGCCACCTATCCCTTGTTTTTACCATTCCCGATTTCCCCCATCGGTACCATGGGAGCCGTGATCGCCATGGATGGCATGAAAGCCAATCGCAAGGAGATGTTTGACATCGGGCTTGCTGGCCCGCTCGCGGGACTCGTCGTGGCTATACCGATTCTCTGGATCGGTGCCCGCCAACTCGACGCAGATCTACCGCAATTCGGCGTGTTTCTGCTCGATCAACCTCTACTTGCACAATGGACAATGCAACTGGCGTCGCCGGAAAATGGAGATGCGCCGGCNGTCCTCTGGCAGGGACAACTCAATCCCTATTTCATGGCGGGCTGGGTCGGTTTNATCATCACGGGTTTGAATATGATCCCTGTCAGCCAGCTGGACGGAGGCCACGTCGCCTATGCACTATTNGGCCGACGTGCCCATTGGCTGGCGCGGGGATTACTGGTCGTGGCACTGGCCTGGCTGGTGTACACAAACGAGCGCGTCTGGATCTTGATGATCGGCCTGCTCTTACTCTCCGGGCCCGATCACCCACCCACCCGTGACGACAACGTTGAACTCGGTTTGCTGCGAACCACCGTCGGCTATCTCTCGCTGGCAATCCCGATCGTCTGTTTCGCACCTCGCGCTATCTTCTTATCAAACTGGTAGCTCGCTCCCCCGCCGGTGGCCCACCGCAGCGCCATCTGGGAAACCGACTTCGCGTGCGTCCGCAGGCTAATTTTCGGCCTGGGCAATTCCTTGCGCAGCCAAGACGCGAATTCGTTTGACCATCGAAAACAGTCCATTACTACGTGAGCGGCTGAGATGGTTACGTAATTCCAACCGAGTGAATAGATCCTCGACATCAAGTGCCAACACGGTCGGAGCCGGCTGGTCATTGCAGAGCATAATCAAGATCGAAACCAAGCCTCGCACCAGCTGTGAATCACTATCCGCCCGAAACGAAATCCGCGGAGGCGAGGAGGCATCAAAACTCGCAATCAGCCAGACGTTACTGACACATCCCTGCACACGATTTTCCTCGACCCGTAATACTTCATCGAGCGCTTCGAGCTCGTCCCCGAGTTCAATGATGTACCGGTAGCGATCTTCCCAGGAGTCCAGGAACTCAAAATCTTCTAACAACTCTTCAATCGTGGTCGTACGCATCGCTGGTATCCGTCTTCATCCGGCGCAAGCAAACCCACATCACGCCTAATCCGGAGCCTCCTCTTCGCAACAATGGATCGTGAAATTACCTTTCTCAATTCCGGACGCAAGCAGAAACACCGAGGAATCGTGACATTCAGTCGCCGTGCCGTTCGCGTAGTCTGGGCGATGTCCTGAGAAGTAACTGGATGCGTTCAAACTCGTTCAGCCAGTCCTGCACCACAGCCGCCAGCAGATCCTCGGGGGGCGGCACCAATCCGCTGGGACAGGTTGGGCCCAACTGCTGACTGGCCATCTGACGATACTTCGCCAGCGTGCGGTCCCCGTAGCGTCCGACGAACTCGTCGTCCTCACTGAGAAAGATAACCTGGGGAACCCGGGCGCCGCCACACAACAGGAGTGGTTCCGACAAGACTCGTGTATCATCCCGGTCCACATAGCGTACCTGGATGCGGCTGCTGGCTTTTTCAAAATGTCGAAAAATAGGACACTGGTTGACGCAGTCCCCGCACCAGGCGCCCGTCACACAAATCACATGCATGTCACGTTGAAAGCCGCTTAACAGGGACTTCTGGGATGCTGTCAAAGCAACCTGTTCTTCCACTTCCCGCCAGCGCCGCTGATGTTCAGAGGTACCAAATTCCGCCAGGTAGTCTTGGTAGGGCAAGCCGGCGGCAAAAATCTGCGGAAGGTCCATATTCGTTTTCACAACCGTCAAGAAAGATCGTTCGCAATCACACCCGGCCTGTGGGGCGCCACAAAATCATCGCAACACGCTTGTCTCTCAGTATCGGGGGCAGCAGGAATCGAGACAAGCCTACCACCTGGGCAGGACCTGCGAGAAAGAACTGCTTGTCACGGGGCAACGCATACCGTTGCACACTCGCTAGTCAGGTGGTCAACAGACGAGAGGCCCCAGCGCTGCACAAACAGGAAAGCGTGGCCTACAATGCCGCCTACCTGGCAATGGTGTGACGGCAACTCGATGCTGCTATGACACCGCCTGTTTTTTCGTCACCCACAGGTATGGTTATGCAAATTCCCCTCCCACACCAAAAGCTACGACCGCTAATAGCTCTGATCTCAACGGTCTGGTCATGCGCACTTTGGCAAACTGCCTGGGCCGGCCAACCAGCCACTCCCAACCTGGTGTTGATTATTTCGGACGACCAAGCGTGGACCGACTTCGGGTTCATGGGAAGCGACGTGGTCCAAACTCCCCGTCTGGATCAGCTGGCCCGGCAAAGCGTCTTATTCCCACGCGGCTACGTACCCACATCGCTCTGTCGCCCATCTCTGATGACCTTGGCAACCGGGCTGTACGCCCATCAACATCTGACGACCGGTAATGATCCGTCTCCACGTTTGGCTCCGCCTTCCTCCGCCGCCTACAAACAGTTGCGCAGTCGCCTGATCGCTCACATCGACCGTCAGCCAACGTTAGCGCGAATCCTCGGCCAACGAGGCTATCGCAGTCACCAGAGCGGCAAGTGGTGGGAAGGGGGCTACCGGCGAGGTGGATTCACCCACGGTATGACACGCGGTTTCCCGGAACCGGGCGGGCGTCATGGCGACGATGGATTGAAAATCGGACGTCAGGGTCTCCAGCCTGTGCTGGACTTCATGCAGAGCGCCGTCCAGCAGGAGACTCCTTTCTTTGTCTGGTACGCGCCTTTCCTGCCACATTCGCCCCACAATCCCCCCGAGCGCATTTTGCGCCGCTATCGTGCTCCCGATCGGCCAGCAAAACTGGCCAAATATTACGCGATGTGCGAGTGGTTCGACGAAACATGCGGCCAGTTGCTCGATGCCTTGAAAGATCTCGGGGTGCAGGATAATACCCTCGTCGCCTTCGTCACTGACAATGGTTGGATCCAGCGTACTGCCGGCACACAAGTGCCGGCCGGCTGGCGACCACAATTCGCTCCCAGGTCGAAACAGTCTCCTTACGAAGGCGGGGTACGGACTCCCATTATGCTCCGCTGGCCCGGTCGGATTCCGGCTGCCAGGCGAGACGAGCTCGTCAGCAGTATCGACCTGGTCCCGACACTGTTGGCAGCTACGGGCGGTGATGCGCCAGCAAAGCTGCCGGGCCTCAATCTACTGCCGCTGGTCATGCACAACCGTCCGCTGAAACGAGATACGTTGCTGGGGGAAGGGTTTGCCCACGACATCGCTAACTTGGACGTTCCGGAAGCATCCCTGCTCTACCGCTGGTGTATCCGCGACCGCTGGAAACTCGTGCTCAGCTATGACGGTCAAGTCAATCGCTACCGAGCCGTTCACGACAGCAGAGCTACCGGGCCACAATTGTTCGACTTATTGGCAGACCCCCACGAAAAACAAAACCTGGCCAAACAGCACCCGCAGATCGTGGCTGACCTGGCTACCCGTATCGACCGCTGGTGGCCGGTGCGTCAGCGGCAAACCACAGTCACACCTTGAGGACGCGTAGCCTGCTCATGCCTGGGTGACCGCATCGACTGCATATTTGCGGATCTTCTCCGGGTCTCCCTCGACCCCCAGACCGGGCGTCTCCGGGACGCGAATGCGGCCTCTCTCAATTACCAGTGGTCGCACCGTAATGTCCTCTGCCAATCCGTAGTAGGTACTGTCGTTGGCCAGGCTGTAGGCCTCGCACGCGGCCGCGACGTGGACCATGGCAGCTGTTTTCGGTCCCAGGTCATGACCACAGTGCATGATACAGGGCACACCGGCGGCTGCGCCCAGTTCACCAATCTTGCGGCAAGGGCCAATGCCGCCCGCAATGTGGGTATCCGGCAAGATGAACTCCGCGGCGTCAAGCCGCAGGATCTCCCACACACTGGGCGGATCGATCACGCTCTCATTCAATGCCAGCGGAGTCCGTGTCTGCTGTCTTAACCAAACCGCATCCGCTAACGGCTCGGCCATGATCGGTTGCTCAAAATACTGGAGCTGATACGGCTCCATTTGGCGAGCCAGTTCGGCCGCCTGCTGGGGTGAATAAGCCCGGTTGGGATCGATGCGCAACTGCAACCGATCACCCACCGCGTCGCGGACCCCGCGCACCATTTCCAAGTCTTCCTCCGCGTTGGCTCCCGCCTTGGTTTTCAGAGTCGTGTAGCCCTGCCCAACATACCAGCGGGCAATTTCACCCGCGCGTTCGTATGTCTGAATTCCCATACAGGCAGCCAGTTCAATCTCAGGCCGAAGAATCCCGCCCAGCAAGCGCGCTACCGACAAGCCGGCAGATTTGCCCGCCGCGTCCCACATGGCAATCTCTAATCCAGATTTCAGGCGGTTCTCAAACGGGCACCGCTGCGCAAAAACTTCCACGTCGCGAGGGTCCCAGCCCACCAGAAAATCACGGGCCTGCTGCTGCATGGGCCCTGCCGTGGTGCCCGGCAGAAAGTTGACATTGAACTCACCCCACCCCACCAGCCCGTGGTCACAACACAACTCCACGATCGCGCTGCATGTCGTCGAACTAGTACGGACATGCGAACGATAAGGAGCTACTGGCTCGATTTGTGGAATCTCGACAATGGTGATCCGGACGTCTTCAATTCGCATCGTCTGTCCTGTCAAGAGGGATCCG
>PAQH01000031.1 GCA_002709225.1 Planctomycetaceae bacterium | reverse complement strand
ATCGGTTGCTGCATTCCGGGTTGCATCGGTGGATACATGCCAGGTTGCATACCGGGTTGCATACCGGGTTGCATACCGCCATACATGGATTGTTGGATCATTCCGGGCATCATCATTCCGAACCCGGCGCCCATGCCCATGCCCATGGCGCCACCTCCTCCACCACCGTTCTCGGCCATTTTGCCCATCGCGTTGGCTGCCTGGTACATCGTAAACGCTTGCAGATTTCCGACCGCCCCCATACTGCTGCGGGCATCGATGGCTTTCTGCACTTCCTCGGGTGGAGAAATCGAGTTGATAAAAAAGTCAACCAGTTCCAGACCGTAGCGGGCAAAGTCCTCTGCGAGCTTGACCCGCACCGCGGAAGAAACCTCGTCGAACTTGGCTGGCAGATCCAATATCGGGATTTTCAGCGTTGCCAGCAGATCGGTCATCTTGGAAACGATTAGATCTTTGAGATAGGCGGAAACTTGGTCCGTGGTGTATTTGCCTTGGGTGCCCACGAGCGTATTGAGCAACAACGGCGCATCGACAACCCGCATCGCGTACTTGCCGTTACTCCGTAAACGAACTAGGCCAAAATCGGGGTCACGTGAGATGATCGGTTGTTTGGTCCCCCATTTCTGGTCGAGAAAAGTCTGCTTCCCGATAAAGTAGACCATCGCCTGGAAGGGCGATTTGTCCCAAGGCAATGTCAAGATCCGGGTAATGAGCGGCACATTCGCGGTCGTTAATGTATGTCTTCCGGGGGCAAAGCTGTCCATCGCTTTACCATCGCGGTAGAAAACGGCCTCCTGGTTCTCTTGCACGATCAGTTGCGCGCCCAATTTAATGTCGGCGCTGCCGGAAGGTGGCCAGCGGTGGACAAGTTCCTGATTGGACGAATCAGCGAACTGAATGACTTCCATTCGGTCAAAGAGGCCCATTGAGGGAATCCTTAGTTTGTGAAGTTTGGAGGGTACTTGCGGTTATTGTTTTTCAGTGTGTCAAAAACAGCGTTATTCTACCAAAGCATAATAGCCAGTTGGTAGAAGGCTGGCATGGTGGTTTCAAGTAGCTGTGCCCCCGGCAGTATCGGAGCGCTCGTCAGCGAGCCCTTTGAGAATTCCGTGACGTTTGGAATAGTGCTGTTCAAGCTCGGCAATTCCCTGCAGCAACTCGTCCGAAACTTGTTTGGCAGGTGTCTGGCCACTGGTCATTTGGCCGATCTTGGAAACAAACTGTTCCACTTCGATCACCATTGCCATGTCTTGATCGTATACGGCATCAAGTCGTTGTTCGTCAACTTTGACAAAGCCAAAGAACGCGCTGTACCCGCGAACGTCACCACGTATTTTGGACATAAGTTGATCGAGCCTTGCGCGTGCCCTTTCAACCGCGGGTAGATCATCGATCTGTAGAGTTTCAACGAGTGTCCTGGAGTAGGTGTCCAGCTGGACCTTGCTTTTTTGGAGCAAGTCTGCCATCCAGGCCCGCAGCGTGTAATCACTTTCACGGCGATACTCTTTTTCCAAGTAGCCACGAAAACCCGGAATGTTCCGTAGTTTACTTTCAATCCAGCCGCGATTTTCGGCGTGACGTTCAGGATCAATCACAGGGAAACTCCTCACTTTACCTGGAAGGTGTGCCATTCCACTGGTGTGGTTTCGGTTGGCACGTAGCGCACTTTACGTTGAGCAATATTTCATCGTTGAGCAATATTTCGGACAGTACTCGGTTACATCGTAACAAATCTCCAGGGCAGTCGCGTCTTCGTCTGGTCTGTTTGCTGCCGCCGCGTTTTGGTTTGTGCACTAGCGATGGCGCTGGTGCACTGGGAGAAGTTCGTAACCAGATCGTTATTTCTTGGAAAGGTCGTTTGAAATAGTCAGATTTCTTTGCCGATTTCGCGCCGGTAAACTCACTTCAAGAGGCATTTAGGGAGATATTGAGTCGCTGCCAAGGCAGGTATCAAGCAGGGTGACTTCTATTGGCTCCACGTGCCGGGTTTTGCTATAGTCCGCCCCCTTGCATGGAGCATCTGCTCCCTAATTTGGGTGGTTTCGTGCCTCGATTAACTGGAAGATGCATGCGCGTTCTGCCGTCTCATCTCCGCTTTACACTGCACACAAGCTTTTTTTTCCTCTGGCTTGGCACAATGTCTGGTTGCATGACTGGACCTTTCTCCGGTTTGGCCAAGTGGCGTCCTGATTTACGCCGCGAATGGAAAGAAGATGCCGTATTTGGACCGACATTACACGAGCAAGTCGAAGATTTGCAAAAGTTACGTAACACGGCGGGAACTTTGTCTCCAACCGAGCAGGAGACATGGTCACGGCGATTGGTGGAACTGGCGGAAGCGAACGCGAGCCCGGTGCTCATGGAGGCTTTGGTGCATACGCTGGGCGTATTGCCAACTGAGACGGCCGGCACAGCGCTGCGCGCCGCCCTGCAGCACGCCGAACCGGATGTGCGCTCTGCGGCCTGCTTGGCGTGGGCAGAACGCGGGGGTACGGAAGCGGCTGACCAGTTGGCGACAGTTGCGGGTGCCGACACCAATCAAGATGTGCGTTTGACCGCACTAAGAGAGTTGTCGCGCTTTCCCGGAAAAAAAACGGTGACCACATTAGGAGTTGCTCTCGACGACCGCAGTCCAGCCGTACAGTGGCGGGCTATGCAATCGCTTAAGGTGGTCACTGGTCTCGATTACGGTGACAATGTTCCAGCATGGCGAGAATTTGTTAGCGGAGGAAATCCAGGAGCGGAACGCAGACCATCGGTGACGGAACGGATGTCTGATTTATTTCGTTTCTAACTGCCACACACCTGGCACCGCCTTGCATCAAAATGATCTGGGAACTGGGTATTCCCGCGACGCATGGTCGGGAGCCAGCGCTGCTAGCATGCTGGGCAGGCGGGCGGGCAAGTTGCCAATCTTGCGGCGGTGGGGCGGTCCAGTTACCACGATCCGCTGGTTGCTCACTGGTCACTTTTCAAGGTCGAATCCGAGTGGGATTTTTCGCTTCTCGGATCGACCGGTTTAATTCACCAGATACGCATTACCGATACTACCCAATATGGCCGGTGGTTCCGGACTCTCTCAGGACCGCGCCGTGATGGTGACAAACTACGCGCCGCAGTAGCGCGGGCACCCGGTGATACCGGGGTTGGGCCGGCTCAGCTGTTTGTGCGTAGTGACTTGGGCGCTCTCAACGTAGCGTGTCGAATTCAGGGTGGGAATATATGCACCGTACAGTCTTTCTGTCGATGGGATTCATAATGCTGGGGACGGGTGCTGCTAGTTCCGCAGTTGCCCAAGAGGATGTATTGAACCCGGCGGTAAACGAACGCGGGCCACAATTGAATGCACCTGAAAACGTGCGATTTCGTAAGGTCCCTGTGCGCGACTCGGAATCATCCAAAACGACAGTTGCTTTCCCGGATCGAGCACAGACGGTAGTTCGTTTTACGGACTCGAAGCGGAACGCTGAAGAGCGGTTGGGTGAAGATGAGGTTCAGGTGGCGGGGGAACCGATTCCTGAGCAGAAACGGCGGGCCAGGAACAGTTTGGTGAACAAACAGAATTCTCGTGAGTTGACAATGCTGGATGCGGCGATGGTACGTCGGCGGGACCGTCTGCGGAAATGTTTGTCGATCTACTTCCAACGTCGTGAAATGGCCGCAGAGCGGAGTCCCTGGGGCGTCATGCACTCTCTCATTGCATTCGGTGTCGATACGGAAATTGTAGCGCATGGACGTCCCGTGAATGCGATAGGCTGGCTCTGTTGGAATGGCGTTTGCAACGGCCAACGGCTGTTTACAACAAAACGGGGCCGGCTTGGGGCGAATGTCGGAGCAGGGTATCAGGGGCATGACGGTCAGTTTCTATCAATGCTCGCACAATCCAAAGTTGGCAGAAATTATGGTCTGAAGGTAAAGGGTGCCGATTTTGATGTGATGGATCTGGTGGACTACGAGCAACGCACGTGTCGGTCAGGGGCTGAATTGACTTTCAAGCTGATCGGGCTTGCACATTACCTTCCATCCGACGCAGAGTGGCATAACGACCGGGGTGAAGTCTGGGACATTCCTCGGCTGATTGACGAGGAATTGGCCCAATCCGTTGTCGATGCGGCATGTGGTGGAACACATCGCATCATGGGGTTGAGTTACGCGGTCTTTAAAAGAGCTCGCCGTAAAGAGCCGTTTGTCGGTGCGTGGAGTCGCGCCAAGGAATATATCGAGGAATTTCAGGATTACACGTTTACGCTACAGAACCGGGATGCAAGCTTCAGTACGAATTGGTTCACAGGGCGTGGTCGAGACCGCGATATCAACCGTCGTATGGAAACGACGGGGCATATCCTGGAGTGGCTTGTATTTTCGCTGCCACAGCAGGAGCTGTTGCAGCCCAGGGTGACCCGGGCCGTAGATTATCTTACGGAATTAATGCTGCGGAATCGGGATCATGATTGGGAAATTGGTCCGCGTGGACACGCTCTGCATGCTTTGGCTCTATACGACGAACGCGCGTTTGGGAGCAAACCTGGGGATCGAGCTGCGGTGCTGGAAGGCCGTGTGGTTTCCACAGAGGGATCAGTTGAGCAAGGTGGTGCAGTGCTCCGCAGCGCAGGACGTAGTGCAACCAACCGTTAGCCTTTCTGTTGGCAATCTAACCAACGGCTTACACTGGGCATTAGTGCCCGGTCGGGAACGCCCGGGAAGAAACTCTCTGTGTGTATTCTTGTGGCATGCTGCCAAACTTCTTACGATGCGACCCGTGTGACGCAGGGTATTGGATATCGTTTGTGTCCGTTTGGCTGTTGAGGACGCGAGGTGCTAACGGCACGATTCTCTCTCCTCGCCAAGGCCGGCTGATCAGGTGATACGGCAATGACGCCGCGACAGCGTGAATAGCATGCTGCTTGCTCGTATGCCATGCGTACGCTTCGCGTAATGTTCCCCGCCGCCCTGTCAGACGAGTGCCGTGCGTATGGTGTCCCTGCCTTTCAGTGACCAGTTTGCGACGATTTATGGTCTTGCCGTCAAGTTGAGCGTCGCCACGGATGCTGATGCTCTATTGGTGATGTTAGATGGTTCAACCGATTGGAAGGCGATCAAAAAGGCGGCTCGACGGACCAAAATTCTAGTGGTTGCTGATTTGGAGGAGGAGTTGGACGGGGCTGCTGAGGAAGGGTTGGCGACCTTGGTGCTTGATATGGAAGAGGCTCCAGTATTCGAGAAATTGACACAGGCGTTGCTGGAGGCGGTGGCTGATGACATTCTGGAACCAGGGGCAAATGTCATCGCGGTTTACAGTGGATTTGAAGAGGGCAAGATTGACTCGATTAGTCAAATCCGGATGGATGAACACTTAGGGCGCCTGACGGTCAGAGATTTACGTCAGCTGGAAACCAGTGTTTCACTCGACACACTAAAGTTGGTACTGGATTTGGCAATCGAAGTTGGCCGCGAAGGCCGTGAAGGTAAGCATGTCGGCACGCTGTTTGTTGTCGGCGATACGCGGACGGTTCTCGCCTTAAGCCGGCCTGCGGGGTTTGATCCGGTACGCGGCTATGGTCGCAAAGAGAGGCGTTTAAGTGACCGTAGAATTCGTGAAGCGATCAAAGAAATTGCACAGCTAGATGGTGCATTCATCATTTCGGCAGATGGCATCGTGGAACGTTCATGCCAATTGGTTGAAGCATCCCATGCGAATCTTACGTTGTCGAAAGGACTCGGCTCGCGTCATTGGGCAGCGGCGGCGATTTCGAAGACGAGCAAGGCAATCGCGATCACAGTAAGTCAGTCCAACGGGATTGTCCGCGTATGGCAAAATGGTGAAGTAATGCTTCGTGTGGCGTCATTCCGTCGGGCGATGAAATGGCGCGATTTTGATTACGAGCCGCCTGGCGTTTCGGAGTGATGTAGCAAGCGTGCGTTTGTGCAGCAGCGATGAGTCTCCTCATTTATGACAGCGGACTGAGACGCGACGCGAGTGCTAATTGACGCACCATTTCTTGTACGTCACCGGTTTCCAATAGCAAGGCGTGTTGGCGTGTTGCGTTGTCATGAGCTTCCGCCATTTCCTGGATATGCTCAAGATGCTCCAGGCATCCCAGTTCACTGGCGTGCGGAGACATACGCTGAATGAGTGCCTCAGTGACCTTGGGAACTGGTTCCACCTCATATGTGAAAGAATTAACGAGCTGGGCCTTGGTGCCAAAGCGGCAGGCACGCCACTTGTTTTGCCGCACCATCATCGGATGGCAGTCATGTTGGTAGGCTCCTTCGTCGATCTCTTCAGATAACGTTTGTACCAAACACTGAATCAGTGCTGCTAATGCTAAGGTTTCGCGTAGACGCCCGGGGATGTCACAGACTCTTAATTCGACAGTTCCGAATTTGTGGTGCGGGCGTACATCCCACCAGATTTCACGGATGGAGTTAATGAACCCAGTGTCGACGAGATGATTTATCAACCATACATACTCACTCCAATTACGCATTAGTGTTGGTAGGCCCGCGGTCGGTAAACCTTCCATTATCTTGGACCGGTATGAAGCTAAACCGGTGTGACGCTTTTCCCAGAATGGGCTGCTGCAGCTAAGCGAGAGTAGAACCGGAAGGTATTGCATGATCCGGTCACAGATCATGACGGCTTTGTCGCCTGAATCGACTCCTACATGTACGTGCAGTCCAAAGGTCACGAGCCGTCGAGCCATTTCTTGCAGCAGTTCGACGAGATTTTCATAACGCGGATCAGGTGTCACTTTTTGTTCATGGCAAGGCGAAAATGGATGTGTAGCGCCCCACCAGAGCCTGAGTTCGAGTTGGTCCGCGGCTTGCTCCAACAACACCAATTTCTCGGTTAGGTCAGCTTCCGCGTCTGGGACGGTATCACAGACACCCGAAATGACCTCGATACAGCATTGCATTAACTCGGGTTTGTAAGCGATGCGTCGGTCTTCAGGTAGGAGTTCGACCAGTGGTTGAATGGCACTAGTCAGAGCCATCGTCTTCGCGTCGACGATTCCCAATTCCAGTTCAATACCTATAGTGGGGCGGTCGTTGGAGTGGAATTCGAGTTTGCCCATGATGTGTTCTTGGTTGGTTGAGCGAGTTGTCAGTTGCGAGCGAATAATCTTGTAAGACGTTCACGCACGACCGTCGCGTGAGAGTTTCCAGGTACGAGTCGATATGAGAGTTTCTCAGAAACGGGGGTTGGGCCCAATTGGCAGGGACAGGAGTGACTTGCATTGCCTGACGGTCAGGTTCCTGTGTCCTGTTGACGGGGAGGCGGAGTTTTACGCACCGTGCGGTTGGGATTGGACCAGTGAATTGCGATGCGCGCCAGAATTCGGGCTCCTACGGAAATGGCTCTTTCGTCGATGTCAAACTCAGGTGTGTGTAAAGGTGTGGGTTGTGAATGTTCGGCAAGGCTGCCAATCCGTAGCATGAATCCAGGGATTTTTTGGAGATAGAAAGCAAAATCCTCACTGCCCATGCTAGGGCGCGAGAGGGCATCCAGCCCATTGTCATCGACCACTTCACGCGCACTGTGACGCACCAAGTCGAACAGTTCATGGTCATTGAATACCCCGGGCGCACCAGGGCCAAGAGTGAGCGTGATCGTTGTTCTTGTAGTGCTTCCCACGCCATCGGCCAACAGTTCAAGGTGTTTAAGAGTTTGGTCCCTCACCGTTCGGTCCAGAGTTCGCAAGGTGCCACGTAATTGTACCTTTTCAGGAATCACATTGGCATTTGCGCCCCCTGAGATTTGGCCGATTGTAACCACGACAGCGTCTTGACTGTCGGTGAGACGTGGCAGGCTGACGTAAATTGCGTTTATCAGCTGGGCGGCGGCGGCGATTGGATCACTGGTTTCATGTGGACGTGCAGCATGGCCACCACGACCAGAAATCGTCAGTAGTACTTCATCACAGTTGGCAGTCAGCATCCCTCGCCGTAGTCCCACATGCCCGATTTTGCGAAGCGGGTCCATATGGGTTGAGAAGATAGCATCGACCTGTTCGAGAGCTCCGAATCCAATCATCTCTCGTGCACCTTGACAAGTCTCTTCGGCAGGTTGGAATATTCCTCGAAGTGACACCGGCCAAGGTAGATGTTCGCGTTGCGCTAGGTCGCGGATCGCCGACAACGCCCCAGCGACGAGAGCGGTATGTGCGTCATGTCCGCATGCATGCATTACCCCTTTCACCTGGCTGCGATAGGTGACTTGTTTGCCGTCGTGGATGCGCAATCCGTCGAGGTCGGCGCGGAGAGCGACCCGGGGACAAGGTGTTTGACTATTTTCTGACGTGAAATCTGCGAGCAAGCCTCGGCGGTCAGGACCGGTCCGAGGATCGTAGCCATATTCTTCAAGCCAGTGCGCGATGTATCTGGTGGTTTCCCTCTCTTCACCCGCCGGTTCCGGGTGCATGTGCAGATGCCTTCGTAACTGAATCAATGACGAAAACTGGCTTTCCACGGCGCGATCGAGTTCCGATTGCCAATCGTGAATCATGGAAGACTCCAGAGGAGGCCGGTTCAGCTATGCATTATTCGCAGCAACCGTGATCTAGATATTGTGGTAGAGGAGGGTGGGCTTCGGAAATGGCGAAATCCAGTTCTCGTGACACGGGTGCATGTGTGACCGCCAGAGAAGTGCTGTCTCACTGCCCGGCAGAATCCTCAGACGGTTCATCAGCCTGGATGATTTTACTCAACCACCAGCCCCAGACGAGATAATGAAAGAGGAGTAACCCCAGGAGCATCCACATGCCTATCGCAATGGCGATACCAATCATTCCGGGTAGCAGCATCAACAACAGCGTGATTATGATCATCGCGCCAGTTGCCGAGGCAACGGTTGCCCAGCCCGCACGGCGCGCTTGTTGTAGTGGCGGCTTTTGCGGTGGTTTGGACATGGCTCTTTTCAGACGTGTGGGTGTGATTGTAACTAACCCACGAATTCTGGCGTCACGAGTTCTGGGATTACCTTCGTCTGGTGACCGCGACGCAATAGTTCAGTTACCGCTTCGCGCCCCCGCTGTCCGAAATCGAGAGTCCAGTCGTTCACGTACATGCCGACAAATTCGTCTGCCATTGCGCGGTCCAGTCCTCGGCCAAATCCGAGCGCGTAATCAAGAGCAGCATCTCGGTGATCGAGGCCATATTGGATGCTCTCCTTCAAGAGGCTGTGTACATCGTTGATTGCCGCTGCACCGAGGTCTTTGCGGATCGCGTTGGCCCCCAGTGGTAGAGGTAATCCGGTTTCCTGAAACCACCACTTTCCTAGGTCGATGATGAGTTGCAGGTTATCTTCTGCATAGGTGAGTTGACCTTCATGGATGATCAGCCCGGCATCGATGGTTTGGCCGTTGTATTCGCCTTTGACAACGGTATCAAGAATCTCATCAAAGGGTACGACGACATGCTTGAAGTCCATGCCAAGACACATGCGCAATGCGAGATAGGCCGTGGTCAACGTACCTGGGACTGCGAGAGTCATACTGCGGAGCGCGTCGATTTCGCAAGATTGTTTTGCAACCACCATCGGACCATATTGATCACCCATGCTCGCACCGCAGGCGCACAGGAGATATTTGTCGGCCAGGTGGGCATAAGCATGAAGACTAACAGCGGTCAATTCAAGCTCACCGGAGAAAGCTCTTCGATTGAGCGTCTCGATATCTACGAGTTCATGTTCGAAGCGATAAGCTCCGGTTTCAATCTTGTCCCGGGCTAACGCATAAAACATGAACGCATCGTCTGGATCTGGGCTATGGCCGACGCGAATAAGTTGTTCTGGCAAGATTGGATTCCGTTCGTGGCGTGATTGTGGATTGCAATCACGACATCTTGTCTCAATCGTTCTCAAATCGCAACCAGTGGCGGCGTAAACTACTGGACTCTTGGTGTCCGGTCAGTGTGGTTGGCCTGGGGAGGTGCGTGTTGAGGACGTCGTGTGGAGTGGATGTAGATGCACACGCGAGAGAATGTGACAGCCAGAAGTCCTGTCGCATTGGCACGCCCAGTGGATGCCCTTGCACCTCCGTAATGACTCTGTGGTCCGCGAACGTCGGGAAGAGTCGATGAGCAACGTACTCAAGTGCAATAATCAGCGACCGTTCTGAATTGAGAAAGCCAGTGGATCGCATCTCCAGGCAGCGATCGAGCGGGGTGTCTAGCGAGAGCTGGCAGTAGCCTATTCACCACCATCGACATGTTTGACGTCAGAGGGCTGAGTGTTTGCAGCCTGGCGGTTTTCTCGACGAATCGCGTCGTAGACTTCTTGCCTGTGCACCGGAATATCCTGTGGCGCATCGATTCCTAGACGAACCTTGTCCCCCCGGATATCTACGATCGTCAACACGATATTGTCTCCGATCATAATACTTTCGTCTCGGTGTCTCGAAAGAACCAGCATCCTGGGTACCTCCTCTAGCCGACTACTGGACCTTACAGGTCGTATCGCCCATCCACTCTTGTTGGGCTTGGAATGGTTCTCTGCTCTTCCACGCAGCTAGGCGTGCCTACGGAACGCACACTTCTAGCGCCGCGCTAATGACGATTATCGGCGGCCGAATCCTGGCGGGCCACTTGGCCCGTCGACATACCCGTTGTTAGGAAGGCAACGGATGTAGTAGCGGGAGGTTGCGCACAACCAGACGCATTGTTCCGGTCGCAGGGGTAGGCCTGCCGTGGAGGGAGGTTTGGGTGCGCTTTGCGGCGTTGCCTAGGCGGCCGCTTTTGTAACGTGAGATGCGGTTCCCACTGGGAGCCGGAGCGGCTGGGAGTTGGCAACGAGAACCTGGCGGCCGATGCAACTCTGCTTGTTGACCAGCAGAGGCGCTTGCAGATTGACTGTCAGCTGAAATCCATTCTTGGCGACTATCGCGAATACTAAAGCCTGTCCATCGTCTGCCAATTCAAGCGGCGCGATGTCGGCCTGTTTGACATGTACATCGTAATTGGGGCAGTACTCGCGCGGGCTGACGACGGGTAGCGCCATTTCGTGATCGCACAGATTCTGTAACCATCCCAAACGTTCATTTTCGGGGTCGGCGAGCAGGATCCAATGTTTGTGATCGTCAAGTCCGATTAACCCGTGGGGAAATAGCCAAATCTCACCAGCCGAACACGAAACGGTTCCAAAGCGACTCGTGGAGATTTGCATGATCTGCTCCTGTGATTCACAGGGGTTTGTGCTCGGTGCCAGAATCGACGCGCACGGGCAAACTGCCCTCATGTGTTGTCTCCATCGGCACGGATGGAGACCGCAGACCAGTAAAACCAGTAAAATCGTTAAAGTCGTTGTAGCGGCCGCCTTTGGCTACTAATACGATTTGCCAAATACCGCGCGGCGCGAGCTCGGTTTGCCTGTCATGATGCACGCTCCCGGTTCCTCTTCCGATTCAAGAGGGATACAGCGAATTGTCACCTTGAGCTCTTTCAGTAACGGTTCCAGTGCCGATTCGTCGTCGAAATGGCAGAGTGCAAACCCGCTCTGGGGTAGCGTGGCGGGTTGTGTTGATTCTGCGAAGAAGTCTCGGAAGTCGTCCAAAGAGTCGATGCGGTGGGTGTTTTGTTCGCGCAGCTCCAAGGCTTGTTGGAATAGCTCACCCTGAATGGCGTCTAGTCGGTCAGCTATTGTCTCGATAAATTCTGCGCGCGAAACGCCACCAAGCTTACCGGTGGTTCGCTGAGAAACAAAGACCTGATCCGCAGCCATTTCCCGTGGACCAACTTCTACTCGGATTGGGACACCGCGTTTAACGTGATGCCAGTTCTTTTCGCCGCCGCGCAAATCTCTGTCATCGAGCAAGACTTGTACAGCCTGTCCCGCGTACTGTTGTGCACTGAGTTCTCGCCGCAGTGCATCACAGTAATTAAGGACTTCTGTGCGTTCCTTGTCGTCACGGTAAATCGGCAAGATGACTACTTGCTTGGGGGCCAAACGTGGTGGCAACACCAGCCCGTCGTCATCACTGTGAACCATTAACAGTGCGCCGATCAAACGCGTGGAAACACCCCAGGAGGTAGTCCAGGCGTATTGTTGTTCGCCGTTTTGGTCTTGGAAGACAATCTGCTGGGCACGGGAGAAATTTTGTCCCAGGAAATGCGACGTGCCTGCTTGTAGTGCCTTGCGGTCTTGCATCATCGCTTCGATGGTCAAAGTGGAGACTGCGCCGGGGAAACGTTCTGCTGCTGTTTTTTCGCCCTGAATCACGGGCATTGCCATGTAGTTTTCGGCAAAGTCAGCATAGACGTCGAGCATTTGCCGTGTCTCATCGAGCGCTTCCTGTTTCGTTGCGTGCGCGGTGTGGCCTTCTTGCCACAGAAATTCCGCAGTTCTCAAGAACAGCCGGGTACGCATTTCCCAACGTACAACATTGCACCATTGGTTAATCTTCACCGGCAGGTCGCGGTAAGATTGGATCCACTTGGAGTACATCGATCCAATGATGGTCTCACTAGTGGGGCGAACGACCAACGGTTCTTCGAGTTTGCCTGCGGGTTCCAAGCCTCCGTCAGGTCCCACCTCTAGCCGATGATGTGTGACGACGGCACACTCCTTGGCGAACCCTTCCACATGCTCGGCTTCTTTTTCGAGGAAGCTCTTGGGAATAAAGAGCGGGAAGTAGGCGTTTTCGTGTCCGGTTGCTTTAAACATCTGGTCGAGTTCGCGCTGCATGTTCTCCCACAAGGCATAGCCCCAGGGCTTGATTACCATGCAGCCTCGAACTGGGGACACCTCGGCAAGATCAGCAGCCTTAATGACCTGTTGATACCATTCTGGATAGTCCTCCGCTCGTGTAGGGCTAATTGCGTTTTTTTGTTTCTTGGCCATGATCTTGCTCACTTGAGGCTGCGTTGGGTGGGTTCTTTACCTCAAACAGAGTCGCTTGAGAATCATAGAGATGAATTGGGAGCGGGATGAGAGTGGTAACGCGACAGGGTGGTTCGCGGTGGGCAGACACAAGATATTTCGGTTAGCACTGCATATTTCGGTTAGCACTGCGTGATGGATAGGCCTTTGTCGTCGCAGGTGCGGGTTCGTACCACAACTTCATACCGCAAGAACGTCCCTGTCGACCTGGAAGCGTTGAACGATGAATTGGCGGGCATTCTAGGTTACCCATGAGGCAACCGGCAATATGAGACTGCGGCCCGCCACCAGCATCGGGCGTATGTGATTCGTTGCGCCGATTGACGAGACGTGTACAGATTGGCTCACGAGTTGGCCGGCGAAGTAAAGCAGGAGTCACACCGTGGTGGGACATCCGCAACGGGGGGAGCGGTCGGTGGAAACCAATTCACCAATTCACTACTACCAAACAGCGGGGGGTTCAATCTAGAATCGACAGGTCTTCCACATTGTAGAGGGTGTACTGATGGCACGACGATTTATCAACGACTTAGCTGAGCATGAAAGTGTCGACGAGATTTTTCTGGTCGTCGACAAGCAACTCCGTACGAATCGTAACGGCAATTTGTACCTACAGCTTCGTTTGTCTGACAAATCGGGAGCCTTGGCGGCGATGATGTGGAACGCCAACCAGCGGATTTTCAGTAGTTTCGAAGCAGGTGAGTACTTGCGTGTTCAAGGTACGACTCAGATCTACAATTCGAGGCTGCAGTTGATTGTGAGCCGGATTGAGGTTGTTCCTGATGACCAGATTGACGAGTCCGAGTTTACGACGCTTGATCAGAGTCGTGTGGAGAGATTACAGGCCCGTTTAGCAGATATTTTGCGCGATCTCGAAGATCCACATTTGCGTAGTCTGGCGGAGAGTTTTCTAGGTGACGAGAACTTCATGTCCCGGTTTGTCCGAGCGCCTGCTGGAATCAGTAATCACCACGCCTATCTCGGTGGGCTATTGCACCATGTTGTTGACTTGCTGGAACTGGTCTTGGTGGTGACGCCGCGTTATCCCGATCTGGACCAGGATCTTCTGCTGGTGGGAGCGTTTCTCCATGACATCGGCAAAGTGGATGAACTGACATTCGAGCGTGATTTAGGGTATAGCGATGCTGGACAGTTGATTGGGCACTTGGTGATTGGAGTTGAAATCCTGAGCGCCAAGATCCAAGAGGCGGAGGCTTTAATTGGTGAACGCTTTCCGCCAGAGTTGGCATTGGCCTTAAAGCATATGATTGTGAGCCATCATGGGCAGTATGAATTTGGCAGTCCTAAACTGCCTATGACATTGGAGGCATTGGCTTTGCATCACTTGGACAATCTGGACGCAAAACTCCACAGCGTGTTAGAGATCGTGAAAAATGAGGTTGGTGGTGATACCTCTTGGACCGCATATCAACCTGGTTTAGGGAGGAAAATTTACCGGGGAAACCGCGAATAGCCAGGCGAATAGGGCCGGAACCGCAGGGGGGGCGAGGGGTTACAAACTAAGAGACTCTGCTATTGCCGGACGGAACAGGTTTTTTTCCGGAAAGTCTGCAAGACTTGTGGTGTTCAGACGAATTACAGGCTCCTACGTTCGTTAGCCACAGGGACGATCATGATTTCCACGCTGCTGACGACAGTACTCGCTTTCGGTAGCGGGACACCTGAGACGGGTACGATTCTCTATCTGAAACACAGTAACGCTGTGGTGCAACGGGTTACGGGTTCGGATGTGTCTCACGTTGCGATGGTAATCCAGATTGCGGATCAGCCGTGGGTTTACGAAGCGACCCCGGCTGAGGTACGGAGGGTGGCATTTGCCAAGTACTTGCAGGAAATTTCTTTGTTAAATCAGTCACGTGGCACGAAGATCCAAGTTTTCGCCATGAGACCCACAACAGCGCTATCGACGAATCAGCGACAGACGATCCGCGCTTACATGGATATCCAGCTAGGGCGCCGCTACTCGGTCGCTGCGTATGTTCGTGGGCGCAACGGCGATGGAATCCACTGTGCTGAACTGCTGGCCACCGCCTTGGACCGCGCGGGAGTCAAGGATTATGAGCAACGGCATCGGTTAAGCCCTGTCGGTTTTGTGAAGAAGGCACAGGCGTCGTATCAACAACCAGTTAGGTTGGCTTTGCCCGAAGTACAGCCCGAGACAGACTGGTGCGACCAGCAATGGGATTGGTGGCTAGGGATGATTGCCTGGTGTCAGTGGGCCTGGGACGAAGCTTGGAGTTTTTCCTGGTAAGTGGTGCCACTGTAGTGTTTGTCAGCCAATTAAGCGTTCAACACTGTCAAGCAAACGGTCCATCGCAAACGGCTTGCGGATGTAATCGTCGACACCGAGCATTTCGGCATATGCCTTGTGGCGGCTTCCTTCATTGGCCGTGATCATGATCACGCGCACGGGAACGGAATGAGAGCTGCGGAGCTTCTCTAATACGAGAAAGCCGCTGCGTTTGGGCATCATCATGTCTAGAATCACGAGGTCGGGGTTCTCCCGTTCGCTAAGCGCCAATCCCTCGTTGCCATCGCGCGCTACAAGTACTTCGTAGTTTTTTCCCAGCGCGTATTGGATTGCTTCGACGATTTCTGTGTCATCATCAACAAGCAGGATTCGTTTTTGTGTTGATGAGACCGATTCGTTTTCGGTTTGTGATTGGTCGGACATTAATCGATCTTGCCTCGGGCTGAACTGGAGGTTGCGATGCGAAGTCACCACGTACCCTAGGATTAGCGAAGTTCTCGTAAGTATGCAAGCTGGAAGGTCGTTTCTGCTATTGGCGGGAGATACAAGGTCAGGTTGTCGCCATGACGAAAAAAAATCACCAACGAAGTGTCGCAGGTGAGGTGGCAGTTAACGTTTGCAGCGCAAATTAGGGAGTATCGCGCCGATCCGGACGCTGCCACGGAACGGCGCCACCGCGTTGGATTTGGATCCGTAAGGCGGAGCTCAGTTCTCGAAAAATACGCGACTCTTGTCTTGCAAGATTTGTTTTTTCAAGAGGGTCCTGAGTCAAGTTGTAGAGCTCGAGAGGTGCAAAAGGACTGTTTTGCACTAGTTTCCAGGGACCTCGTCGCATGGCCTGGGTGGTGAGTCCGCTGTAACGCTGCCCACCTTCACGGCGGTGGAAGAACAGATCGCGATCAGCTAGTCGCTCTTGTTTCCGTTGGAGAATTGGTAGCAACGATTGGCCATCGATGGGATGTGGGATGTGGACTCCGGCGGCCTCACAAATCGTCGGAAACAAGTCCATGGAAATTGCCATTTGGTCACAACCGCTATCTGGCGGAATCTGGCCGGGCCAGACGATGCCTGTCGGAACGCGCAGCCCGCCTTCGTACATGTCCTGTTTGCCGGCACGCAGCGCTCCATTGCTCGCTCCGACATTGGACTGTCCTCCGTTGTCCGACGTGAAGATCACTAGCGTGTCGCGATCGAGACCTGTTTCACGCAACGTTCGCATGACCTGTCCGATTCCGTCGTCGAGATGTTCGATCAATGCGACTAAGCGACTGCGGCGGGCAGCGAGTCGCGGGTTTCGTTGCTTAACTTTCTGCAACCATGCTGGCGGTGGTTGAATCGGCGTGTGAGGAGCGTTGTAGGCCAGGTAGAGAAAAAATGGTTGTTGTTTGTCGCGCCGACTACGGAGATATGAACAGGTCCATTCGGTAAATAGATCCGTCGCATGTCCAGGTGGATCGATTTCAACGCCGTCTTGGCGCATGTAATTAATGCCGTGGCGACGGTGATCGAAGTAGTCATCCATCATGTCGCCAAGAAAGCCATGAAAGAAGTCGAAACCACGTTCGTTGGGAAGATTCGGACTTGCCAGACCCAGATGCCATTTTCCCACCATGGCGGTGTGATAGCCGGCCGGCTTCAGCATGCTGGGAAGGAGCGTAGCGTCTTTTGACAGGTGCCCCCAATTGTTGTGTGGATAGGTTCGGACGACACCAGGTACTCCTACAAGCTCCGGGTAACGGCCACTGAGCAGCGCAGCGCGGGTGGGCGAACAGACTGGGCAGTTGGCGTAAAAGTGTGAGAACCGCATTCCACTTTTCACTAGCTGGTCGATGTGTGGAGTGCGAAGGTCTTGGGCTCCATAACTGCTCAGATCGCCATAACCCAAATCGTCGACCAGGATAACCAGGACGTGTGGCCGTGGTGAGGTTGTCGTCGGACGCCTGCCTGCGTCGGCTTGCGTGGCGCATTGCAGCAGCAAGGTGAGGATCACACAGCGGTAGAGGCAGGTCAGAAATTGGGCGGTGGGCATCTTCCGAGGAACTCTCTGTATTTTTGGGAGGAGGTCGGGCGAGCCTGTTCAAGTGACCAGGGCGTGCCACAAGGCAGTCTGGGGCTACCTACTTCAAGATCCAGAGCAGCTGCACAATCGTATTGTCGAAGTCACGATCCTAACCGTTGTTCATTCGAATACCAGCCAGCGATGATTGTGTTTTTCAGCTTGTCAGTGGCTACGGGGGGGAATACAGCGGAGTGGGATAACCGGGCGCGCCGAGCGAGCGCGCAGGTTTGGTGGAATTGCTTGACCACTGGAGTCTCGCAATACTAGAATAGATTTGACGTTAGTGTATTCTGTTAAACGACTTATGTTGTTGTTCGGTGCTCCTGCCGTCAGCTGTTTATATAGTCGCTCCGGTGGTAAAGGCAACTGGATTTTGTGTAGGTGCCTGTTCTGAAATTGTTGTGTTCATCCGAATTGGACTGGGTCCCCTTTTGGATTCCTCACATCACCAGCCCGATGATTCCGTGGTGCAGCCAGACGTTGAGCCGGACGTTGCTGCTGCGCAGGAGGTGGAGCACATACGGAAGCAAGAGTCGCTGGAAAAGCAGAAGACGGTCGTCTCTCGTTTGCCTCCGCTGGGATTGAGCTCGGTAGCTTCGGGCAATCAAGTCAGAGAGGCCGGGAATGACCTGGAGGGGGTGAAGCTAGGTCATTTCCAGCTGGAACGACTGGTGGGTGGCGGTGGGATGGGAACTGTCTACCGCGCCACGGATACGTCGTTGGGACGCACCGTAGCAGTCAAAGTGGTTGACCGAGACCAGTCTGCGGATGCGACATTGGCCCGCTTCAAGAATGAAGCGCAGAGCGCGGCTCGACTGGACCATCCGAATATTGCCCAAGTGTTTTACGTGGGAGAAGACGCCGGCTGGCATTACATCGTTTTTGAGTTCATTGACGGTGTCAATCTTCGCGATCTGGTGCAACAGTCTGGTCGTTTGTCGATTGCGGATGCAGTCTCTTTCACGTTGCAGGTTGCAGAAGCGATTGATCATGCGTCGCGACGGGACGTGATTCATCGCGACATTAAGCCATCGAATGTCTTGGTAATGAAAGATGGGAAAGTCAAACTGGTCGATATGGGATTGGCTCGCCTCAGCCAAGTCGAATCGACTGCTCATGATTTGACCGCCAGTGGCGTAACTCTGGGAACTTTTGACTACATTTCTCCCGAGCAGGCTGCGGATCCGCGTGACGCCGATGTGCGCAGTGATATTTACTCTTTGGGCTGCACACTATTTTTTATTCTGACCGCTTCGCCACCATTTCCGAATGGGACAGTTCTTCAAAAATTACTCAGTCACAGCGGTGAAACGCCGCCAGATGTGCGTGAGTACCGAGATGACGTTGATGACAGTTTGGCGCAGATTCTCGCGAAGATGCTCGCCAAACAACCCGATGAACGCTATCAGCATCCCAGTGAGTTGTGTGGCGATCTGTTGCTTTTCGCCGAACGGCTGGAATTGCCGTTGCGCCAATCCCCAGGCACCATCTGGGTGGAGCCNCGCGCAAGGCGTCGTAGCCGAGTGGAGCAGNAATTGCCTTGGGTGGTTCCGATTTTCGGATTGGCGCTACTAGTTCTTGCGGTGTTTCTTGAATCTCGATCCATTGATTCGTTGGGTAAGCCCGAGCCGCGCTTCACCCGCCCACCCGTTCCATCGATACCCGTGCCAGGGAACACTGGAGGAGAGTCACCGGGCCCGTTGGTTGACGCGTCAATGGTTGCGCCAGTTGAAGCAAATGAGCTTCCGCTGACGGTGTCGAATAGCTCGGAGTCCGATGCCGAGCAATCGTCAGGCCGTGTTTCTGACGCTGAGGTAGCCCTGGCCGTTCAACCCCAAGTTGTCTCGAGCTCAACAACCTCGTTGCAATTAGTAGAACGTGAAGGTGGCTCGCTCCGCAGTGTCGCGAAAGATTCTGCGGGGTTTGCGGTATTGGGTGCAAGTGAAGAACAGGCATCCCTGGAGTTGTCCGACACGGCAGGTCGCCTGGCCGACGATGTTCTGGTAGATCGGATTCTTGTTTCCGACGATGAAGGTGTTGGGGTAGGGGGGGCCGTTGTAGTCGAATCGCTCCAGCGGGCTTTTGAAGTGGCGGCGAATGAATCGGGGATTCAGCAAATCGAACTCGCATTCAACGGTCTGCGCCGCGTCACGAGTTTTGAGTTTCGCTTGGACAGGATATCGCAGTCGGAATTGACCATCCGAGCAGCGCCTGGCTACAGGCCTTTGTTGTTGTTTCATTCTCCGCGGGGTGAAACGCGTGATTCGAAAGACCCGGCGATGATTCAGGTGATCGGTGGCAAGTTGACATGGGAGGGAGTTCATTTCTTGTTTCAATTGCCAATGGATCAGGCCGACACGCAAGATAGTGCGACACTGTTTTCTTTGGAGGGAGTCGATAGTCTTGCGTTGGATTCATGTACTTTAACGATTGAGAATGCGTTGCGGAGTGGCGCTTCGCGCCACCAAAACGTCGCGTTCTTTGTGGTTGTTCCGGCTCGTCAGCGTCCGCCAGAAGGCCCCGGCGATTCGTCTTCAGCGAAAGCGAATCGCATTCGGCTAGAAAATTGCCTGGTTCGTGGTGAAGCAACGCTCATTCGTACGGATGAGACGATTCCCTATCTACTACGGTGGAAGAATGGGTTGCTGGTTACCTCGGAGCGACTGTTCTGGTCTGTTGGTGCATCTCAACGATCGGATGGTCAATGGAAGATGCGGATTGAGTTAGAGCGTGTGACGGCGCTGATGGCGCGCGGGATGGGACGCGTAGAGATCGGCGCGGATGGGGCCGTGCTTCCCGAAGTTGAACTTGCCTGTAGCCGATGCATTTTGACACCGGGAGACGCTGAGAATGCAGGTGTCCCATTGCTCCAATACCTGGGAATCCGCCAGATCGCAGACGCCACGCAACGGTTACGGTTTGAGGGTGCAGGTAACCGGTATGGGGGATTTCAGAGTCGGTGGCTAATTGATTTAGCCGGAGTGGAAAGCCGCGACTTTCCACTCGTTCCCACGGGCGAGAACTGGTACCAGGAAGTTGGTGCCCAGCGGGGGATAGACTGGTCAAACTTCCAGAGGGCGAGTCGACCACGTCATCAGGCACTACCTCAGGATTATCTGGTAAAGGTCGAGAAAGACGGTGAGGTTGCGGGATTTGATTTGGCTGCGCTTCCAACTTTGCCCGTAAACGCGAGCAAGTCGGAGGGAACCGAGGGCAGTCCCGGTGATGCCGGTGCGAGATTTTCAAATCCTTAAGCAGTCGTTTTGCTGCCCTCGGTCGATATCGCAGCTGGCTTTTCTGTCGCTGCGCGCAAAAAAAGCTCCCGGAAGCTTCTCGGGTCCCAGGGGGGCAAAGGACTCCGCAACGTTCCGGGAGCGATTGGACGGCAGAAACTCGGCATCTTGCGTTGATCGCTATCCACTAAAGCTGTTGGGCAGTTGACAACGCACCTAATCGGCTTCCATGCCTATCAAGTCACATTGCGGTCCGCAGAGAAAGACTCCATTTGTTCTCCGAGTGCAGACTCTTCCAACCAGCAGCTTTGCCATTCGGGTACATGGGCTGGCTTCCGCAGGTGGTTTGCACCACGTCGCACAAGCAAACACACAATCCCGTTTGACGTGGCGGGAGGATATGGCATTTCCTGGGTGGAGGTCAAGATCGATTTTCGACCAAACCGGGAATCGTATGAATTGCCTTGTGTGGTGTGGGTGCGAAACACAGAGGAAATGGCGAAAGACGCATGCAAGGCGCGCTAAACACACACATATTCTCGGTTTGCAGTCGGTCAAAAAGTGAGTGCCACGCCGCCCGTTTACTTTTGATTTTAGCAGTCGTCAGTGGCTGAGGCGTTTCCCCGTGAAACGCTGTGTCGCGGCTGCTCCTGATTACTGGTGAAGCCCCAGTTGGTTGGTTGGCGGGGCAGTGTCGGCTTGTTGCAGTAAACCATTTAGAGCGTTCTTTTTGGCCTGGCATTCCGAACTCAGGGACAGTTGTGAACGGGCGTGTTTTGTGGCACGATATTGCCGCCGCCAGTGCATTCTCAATCCTTCATCTGTTAACTGAAGAGCATCCCATGACCGCTTTTCCCGACGTCCAAAAAATCACCTACGAAGGGCCAGATTCAAAGAACCCGCTCGCTTTTCGTTGGTATGACGAAAACGAGATCGTAGAAGGGCTCACGATGCGGGAGCATTTACGTTTCAGCGTCTGTTATTGGCACACATTTCGCGCTAACGGCAGCGATCCTTTCGGTGCGCCCACCATGCTTCGTCCGTGGGAGGATGGCACGGATTCAGTTGACAACGCACGACAACGAGTACGAGTTGCCTTTGAGTTTATGGAGAAGCTAGGTGCGCCATACTACGCCTTTCATGATCGTGATGTAGCGCCGGAAGGAAGCTCACTGGCGGAGACCAATCGGAACCTTGATGCCGTCGTTGAAGTGCTTAAAGAAGAGCAGCAGCGAACGGGTGTCAAGCTGTTGTGGGGAACCGCAAACCTCTTCAGTAATCCGCGTTACATGCACGGCGCTTCGACAAGTTGTAATGCTGATGCTTTTGCGTACGCCGCTGCGCAAGTCAAGAAGTGTCTGGAAGTCACGCACGCCTTAGGTGGCGAGAATTACGTCTTCTGGGGTGGCCGTGAGGGTTATCAGAATCTGTTCAATACGGATATGAAAAGAGAGCTGGATCACATGGGCCGCTTCATGCACATGGCGATCGGGCACGCAGAGAAAATCGGTTTCGACGGCCATTTCTTGATCGAGCCTAAACCGAAGGAACCAACAAAACACCAATATGACTCTGATGCGGCTGCCTGTATCAATTTCTTGCGAGCTTATGAATTGACCGATCGTTTCAGATTGAACATCGAAACGAATCATGCGACCTTGGCGGGACATACCATGATGCATGAACTGGACTACGCAGGGTACCAAGGACTGCTCGGATCGATTGATGCAAATACAGGGGATTTGATGTTGGGTTGGGATACGGATCAATTTCCAACCAACTACTACTTAACCACCGAAGTTATGCTGATGTTGTTGAAGTATGGTGGGATAGGCCCCGGCGGCGTCAACTTTGATGCAAAGGTACGACGCGAGAGTTTCGAACCGATTGACTTGTTCCATGCGCACATCGGTGGCATGGACGCGTTTGCACGTGGCCTACGAATTGCCGCGGCAATTCGCGCCGATGGCGAGTTGTCGCAATTTGTTCAGCAAAGGTATGCGAGTTGGGATGCGGGGATTGGAGCCGATATTGAATCCGGCAAAGCCGACTTTATGTCACTGGAAGCATACATGCTTGAGAAGGGTGAGATTGACGCCAATCAAAGTGGTCGGCAGGAGATGCTTGAGCATCTTGTTAACCGGTATTTTTGAATGCCGGAAACCGCGCCAGTACGTGTGCTTTGAATCGAAGTGACTCGGGGTTGGAACGAGTGCGCAATGTGCCGTTGCACAGACACCGCCGGGTTACTACTCGACGGTTTCCAATTCACCACTCAAGTGCTTGATGGCTTCGACTGGGCTGAGATTGAAAATGGCCCGACCGCTGGTTTTCCATTCTCCTTCATCGAAGCGAAACACTGCGGTGGCGGCTCTCAAATTGCCGACGGCTTCGACATGTTCCATATCGCCGCCTGGAATGGCTTCAAACCGAATGGTGACGCCGACCAAGGCCTGGAGTTGATTGCTGTGGCGATCGCGCGCCAGCGATTCAGAATTCTCGAAGTCGACCTCTTTCCAGAGTAACCCTCGGGGCCGCCCACTCTTCTGCGCCAGATCGACAAATTTGGCTTCCAGCCACTCTCGCCGCAGATGAAAAAGTTGCCGAGCCACAGTCAACGAACGTTCCTGGCGGCGACGTCGCCATTGAGGTGTCACGTATGCAATACATGCGGTGACGATGCAGATTGCCAGGATTGTCCAGAGCCACATAGCGATGATTCCTGCCCAATGTCGACGTTCGGCAAAGCCACTATCTGCAAGCGGTCTCCCCAAACGCCTCTATTTTGCGGGCTTGGCGCGTCCTTGGCAATGGTCTTGCGGCATGGATTTGGCGTCCTGTGCTGTCAGTTTGTTGGCGGGCGACGGGGTCGCGAGTAGACTGCCGCTTCAGCTTGAGCATTGTCCGGTCTCTGGTTCGCTGGCTGATTGTGCCATGCAGTCGCTCGGCAATCAGGCCGGTGTTGTTCTTTTTTGCGGTTTGTCTGCCATATTGATCTCCTGGTGCGGGCTGGAGCTCGCCAGATTCCTGCAACTTATGATCTTGAAATAGCCCCACATGTCGCTTGCGATTACCTGTACAAGTTGTCAGCGATTGCTCTACGTTGAACCTTCTCATGCCCACCAGTTGGTCCGTTGCCCTGTATGCCGGAGTGAGACGCGCGCGATACCGCAGCGAGCGCTCCCTCTCCCAAAGACCGAGGACGGGGGTCCCGTTCAACCGGCCGACAGGGAACGAGACGCGGCGGATACCAAGACAGCGGGGTTTCAGGAGAGCGCTGGGCGACGTTCCAGCGGGGTCTGGTTTATGGCGGTTCCTGAAGGCCGGACTTATGGTCCGGTTGAGCGCGACGAGCTTGATCAGTGGGTTGCTGCCGGACGTGTTACTGCGGAATGCCAGCTGCGATGTGAGGGAAATGTCTGGCGTCCAGCGGACCACTATTATCCAGCCCTGAAGGTGCCGGTAGCGAGCGGTACAAGTCGATCTGTCGAGGGACCTGCAGTTGGCACGGCAAACCGTTCCAGCCTGTCCAATGACACTGGCGTGCCTCTGAAAGCGCATCGTGGTTTGGTAGTGCTCTGGATCGGGATATTGGGGAGTCTGTTCTTTTTTTTCCCCTTGTTTAGTGCCATGGCTTGGGTCATGGGCAGCTCTGATTTGAGAGAAATGAGGCAAGGCAGGATGGATCCACGTGGGGTTGGGTTGACACGAACAGGTCAACTACTGGGCATAATTCAAGTGCTGGGGTTCATCGTGTTGACGGTGGTTATCCTCTTTGGTTGGTTGGTATTCAGGGTTACCTAACAGACCGCAGTTGTTGATCGGTAATCAGCCGGAGTGGCAGGTTGTTGGATTCACCCGATTGGTAACCGAAACCTGCTTTCTTGACTGCGCGCCAATTGCGGCATTGGCCTGATAGTGCAAGATTCTTGTTAGCGGGTTGCGACGAGCGGGCGTCGACCGTATTTGTTGGCTTCTATCGTGGCCAAATGCATACCGAAGGATCCATCTGATGGCGATTGAATACACCTGTTCTAGTTGTCGCACCCTATTACGGGTCAGCAACGCTTCTTCACGCGATCAGGTCCGTTGTCCCAGTTGTGGCTTGTGTGAGGTTTTTGTGGGGACGGATTATTCTGAAACGTCGACGGAGGCGACCTCCTGGCTACGAGGGCCCGACCAGCAGGTGTATGGGCCCTGCAGTCTCTTCGAGATTCAAGCTTGGGTTCTTGAAGGCAGGATTAATGACGAATTTGAGATTCGCCACGGCGATGACGACAGCTGGCGTTCTTTGCGGATACAGATATGGAAAGATTCAGGTTTACCGAGCGGCGCCGCGGAGCGCGCGGTAAAAAGGCCACACCGTGCTGGCCGGATACTAATGCTGGGAAGTGCAAGCCTGCTTTGTTTTCCACCCTTGTCGATTGTGGCCTGGTTCACGGCGCGCCGTGACTTGGC
The DNA here is from genome assembly GCA_002709225.1 of Planctomycetaceae bacterium. Classification (GTDB taxonomy): domain Bacteria; phylum Planctomycetota; class Planctomycetia; order Pirellulales; family Pirellulaceae; genus UBA9264. The sequence continues at coordinate 24,052 of PAQH01000031.1, read as the reverse complement.
TGCAATGCACGAGGGCACTATGGATTCCCGTGGCCGCGGCGCCACTCTGGCTGGGATGAACATGGGTGTACTGAGCGTGGGCTGGCAGCTCTATTTACTGGCGGAGTGGATTCCGCCGATATTTCAGAGCTGGTTGCCCTGACTAAAGAAGGTGTTCGTTACAGACGATCGTCGACTTCACGCTGCGCATTGTCAGGGCCGCATCAAGGGCTTCTTGAAGACCTGTTTCCGAGAGCGGGAACAACGACTGCATGGAGTCCCAAGGGTAGCGATCTCGAGCGCGGTCCAGCATGGCGATTCCGCGGGGAATGTCGTTCGCTGTGAAAGCCCAGCTGCCGAGTAAATTGATGTCTTTGCTGCAGATTCGGTGCCAGTTGGTCTCGATTGATCCCGCATCGGTAAATTGTCCCATTTCGACGTAAGTTCCCCCGTCTCGCAACATTTCGATGCCCTCGGGTCCCGCCGAAGGGTGACCGCTACAGTCCATCACGACGTCTGCTCCGTAACCGCCAACCAGGTTGCGTACTGCCTCGATCCGTGTCGCACTGGTGGGATGTTCTTCCAGGCAAACGGTTGCTTCTGCGCCAAATCTCTTGCAGAGGTCAAGACGGGGATGCTGCGGGGCCCCGATAACGATGACCCGACCAGCTCCCATTTCTTGGGCTGCTGCCACCGCCAAAACGCCAATCGGTCCAGATCCCTGAATGACGACGGTATCGCCAGCGCGAAATCCACCCGCCCGGGACGCTCGCTGCCAGGCACGAATACATGATGTCAGCGGCTCACTGAGAGCGCCCAATCGTAGCGGCATGTCATCGGGCAGCTTGTAGATCTTCGTTCCCGGAAGCTTTGCCAGGTCGACGTAAACCATTTCGGCCCAACCACCCCACAGGTGCGGTGGCTCTTCAAATCCGAGGTAACGCCCGTAATAAACGGGATTCAAACATTTGTTTGATGTTTCCGGATAATGCAGACAGTAAAAGCAATTCCCGCAGGGCATCAGTGGCGGTAACATCACTTTGGATCCAAGTTCAAGAGGTTGCCCCATGAAATCACATTCCAGGTCGCGGCCTTTTTCTACGATTACACCAGCCAGTTCGTGCCCTAGTGTGAACGGCCAGGGAAGCGGTTTCGGCCAGTGCCCCTGGAGAATGTGCAAGTCGGTACCACAGACACCGCAGAGTCCGATTTCGATCAACGCCGCCTGGCTGGAGATGGACGGGCGTCGCACTTGTTGCATGACTGGTTCAGTGCCTGGGCCGGCGAATGTAGCAACACGGATGTGCGTCATGGGTAGGCTTCCTGGACTGTCGGTCTCAGCGTCTGTGAATGTTGAGAGGCAGTTGTAGCCGTACCGCGGTCAGAGTGCTAGTTGGTCGGCAATAGTGCAACCGATTGCCACGGGAGATGCCTGTCTCCTCCCCGCAGAGTCCGCGCGCTGGAGCGGCTGCTGTCCTACTCAGCCGTCTGCCTGGTTTCCATCAGCACACAATTGACTGAGACGTCCATGTGACTGAGACGTCCCTGCCGCGTGCAAACAGCAGACGGGGCAGGGTGCCAGCGTTGCCGCGCGCGTCACTTTTTGTGCGGATGTGGCCGTGGTGCACAGCACTAGAGGAGTTCGGTAATCGGTTGACCATCATCGAGCATGGCTACTGGCCGTCCCGCCTGATTGACGAAGTGGGATTTTTTGTCGATGCCGAGGACGCTGAATAGCGTGGCCATTAGATCTTGTGGTGTGATCGGAGTGGTTCGAGGCACCGAGACTTTTGCATCGGATTCCCCCACGACCGCTCCCATCTGTAATCCACCACCCGAAAACGCCAGTGTACTGAGCGGTGCCCAATGGTCGCGTCCCTGGCTGCCGTTGATTTTAGGGGTACGCCCGAATTCTCCGCTGATGACCAGCAGGATGTTGTCTTGCAGGCTTCGTTCGTGGAGGTCCGTAACCAGGGCGGCGACAGCCTGGTCCATCTGGGGAGAACGCCCTTTCATTGAATTGGCGATATTGCTGTGCATGTCCCAGCCGCCGTAGTGGATGGTGACGAAGCCGCAGCCAGCTTCGCAGAGGCGTCTTGCCATCAGTAATTGCTTACCTAGTCCGTTGCCATAACGTGCTACCGTCTGCGGATTTTCGTGTTTGAGATCAAATGCTTTTTGAGACTCGCTGACGACTAGATCGAATGCTTGTGACTCAAACACGTTGAGACCGTTGATCAGGCCTTTATTGTCGATGACGCGGCGCATATCTCCCAATGACTGAAGCAGTCTGCGTCGATCATCCAGACGTGCGCGTTTGATGGTCAACTGCATGTTCTTACGTGCCTGACCGCCCGGGTCAAATGCACCATAGGCAGTGCCCAGAAACGCAGGACCGTCGGAACTGATTCCGTTCAGTTTGACGTAAGTGGGAATACCGGTACGGGGATGATTCGTACCGCGCGTGCGCGCTAGGATGGAGCCGAAGGAAGGTCGAGATGGCAAACCACCATTATCGATTTGTCGGTTATCGTAGCCGGTCATAACCCAGTGCGTACCGCCGCCATGCCCGCTGTTACGATGGGCAAACGACCGAACCAAGGCTAATTTGTCCATGACCTGGGCCATTTTCGAAAAGGTGCCGCCCAAGGTAATGCCAGGCAGATTCGTTGCGACTTCTCCCGTGACGCTGCGGTATTCAAGTGGCGCGGTCATTTTGGGGTCAAAAGTTTCGACATGGGTTGGTCCGCCTCCCAGCCAAAGCCAAATCACGGAGGTATTTTTTGCCGGCTGCCTGTCGTTACTGGCTGCCGCTCGCGCTGCCAACAGCTGGGGCAATCCAAGTCCGCCCAATCCAAGTGAGCCAATGCTCAGAAAATCGCGCCGGCGGGTGCCACCACAAACGCGGTTGGTTCGCCCAAATGAGAATTGCAACATGGTTGACCTCCTTGCAGCTATGACAGTGAGAATTCAGACCAGTGGTTCGCGATGCCCCTCGGCTAGTATTTCATATTTCAGGCTGGGTGATTGAATCGTAAATGGTTGTCCCAGCAGGAAGCCCTGATTGACTTGCCTCCATGGCCCATCAGGACGTTTGCAACCGCAATCAAATTGCCCGTATGATTCTAGGTTGACTTGAGGGACGGCGACAAGGCAAACTGAACGTGGTCTGACTTCTGAGGCGACTAGGTTATCCGCAGTGATGCGACTGCTAGCAAAGGGTTGCGGTTGGATGAGCAATTTTCTTCGCGCGCTCCCGCTGGCGTACGTGATTGTTTTCGAGTGCCACGGTTGTGCCCTGGAGGCGGAAACCGTTGATTTTGTGCGGGACGTACAACCGCTGTTGAAAGTCCGTTGCCAGCGCTGCCATAGCGCGACTACTCGTAAGGGCGGGTTAGATCTCAGTACCTCCGCCGGGCTGCTGCGGGGGAGTGAGTCGGGGAGAGTTCTGGTGCCCGGCAAACCTTCTGAAAGCCGCCTTTGGGAGGTGTTGCATGAAGGAGAAATGCCGCCGCCAGGAAACCAGGCTTTGACGGAATCTCAGGTTGAACTTTTGGAGCGCTGGATTGCCCAGGGGGCGACGCTGGGAGACACCCCACCGAACCGGGAAACGTCATTGAATCAACACGACGTATTACCCATTCTGTTACTGCGATGTGTGACCTGCCATGGCCGTCAAAAGCAAGAGGGAGGACTAGATCTGCGGTCCAGGGCAGCGATGTTAAAGGGGGGGGAATCAGGCCCCGCTCTGGTTGCCGGGGATGCGGAGGCAAGCTTGTTGATCCAGAAAATTCGCGACCAGCAGATGCCACCACGCGAGAAACTGGCTTCCTACAGTATCAAGCCGGTGGAGGCCAGCGAACTGGAACGGCTGATTCAGTGGATTGAACAGGGTGCTGCAGAAGTCGAAGTATCGGCCGATGTCGCAAATGGTGCACCCGATGCGATGGTGAACGAAGGGGATCGCCAATTCTGGGCGTTTCAATCTCCTCAACGGCCGGATCTGCCCGCCGAGGACGTAGCCGGCACGACAGCGCCGGGTGTGCCCGTGCTGCATAATCCAGTTGATCGGTTTGTCCAGCGGCGGTTGGCAGAGAGAGGGTTGCGTCTGGCGCCGCGCGCCGACCGCCTGACACTGCTCCGCCGAGCCCATTTCGATCTGTTGGGGTTGCCTCCCAGTGCGTCGCTCGTTCAGGCAGTTGCTGCGGCAGATGACCCATTGGCTTACGAACGGTGGATCGATCGCCTGCTCGCCTCACCGCATTATGGGGAGCGCTGGGGCCAGTATTGGCTCGATTTAGCCGGGTACGCCGACTCCGAGGGCGTACAGCACAGCGATCCCGTGCGGCCCCATGCTTTTCGCTATCGTGATTACGTGATTCGAGCATTCAATTCCGACAAGGCGTACAGCCGATTCTTGTTGGAACAGATTGCGGGTGACGAGCTCGCGGATTACGAAACGTCCGCAGTCATTGACGATGTGATCTATGACAACCTGGTGGCGACGGGATTCTTGCGCATGGCGGCCGACGGGACCTTCGCCGGGATTACCGGATTCGTTCCCAATCGTCTTGATGTGATTGATGACCAATTACGCATTCTGACTGCTTCCGTGATGGGTTTGACGGTGCGTTGTGCGCGTTGCCACTCGCACAAGTTCGATCCGATACCACAGCGTGACTACTATCGATTAGTCGCCCTATTGAAACCGGCCTTTGATGAGAACGACTGGTTAAAGCCGATAAGTGGGGGGAACGGACAGGCGGCAGGGAAGGCACGTTATCTGCCATACGTCACTACCAAGGAACGCACCGCGTGGGAGAGCACGGAGCGCCAGCTGTCTGAACAAATTGACGCACTCCGGGCGGCAATCAAGGAAAAGTCGGGCGCTGATAGTTTCCAGAAGGAGGCTGAGGCGAAAATTAAGAATCTTGAGGAGCAGCGTCGTCCTCAACCGATGGTCCGTGCGCTTTGGGACCGCGGGCAACCATCACCAACGTATCTATTGCAACGAGGTGACTATTTGCGCCCGGGACACCTCGTCGGCCCTGGTATTCCCTCTGTGTTGACAAGCGACCAGACTCCGTTCAATCCGGAACCACCTTGGAAAGGTGCCAGCAAGACGGGGAATCGATTGGCGCTGGCTCGTTGGCTGACACGTGGAGATCATCCACTTTCAGCACGGGTGATGGTAAACCGTGTATGGAAGCACCATTTTGGGCGCGGGATCGTTGCTACCTTGGATGATTTTGGCGCCGCGGGCGCGCGGCCTACACACCCAGAATTGCTCGATTGGCTGGCGGTGGAATTCGTCGAATCGGGCTGGAGCGTCAAACACCTCCATCGCCTGTTGATGACGTCGGCTACGTATCAACAGGATTCTGCGGTTGTCCGTGAACACCAGCTGCGCGATCCAGATAATCGCTGGTTGTCGCGCATGTCGTTGCGACGTATGGAGGCGGAAGTGCTACGCGATTCGTTGTTGGCGATGTCTGATAAATTGGACCGGCGCGCATTTGGGCCTGCCGATGAGATCGAGTCGCGGGAAGATGGGCTGGTTACTTCACGAGCACAAAGTGGCGGATACCGTCGCAGTGTTTACGTGTTGAAGCGGCGCACCAAGCGGTTGACGATTCTGGACAATTTTGACCGTCCACGCATGAGCCCCAATTGCGTTGATCGAACGGTTTCTACGGTGGCCCCGCAAGCCCTCCATCTGATGAATAACAAGATGGTGCATCAACTCAGCCTGTCTTTGGCTGATCGCTTGATTTCTGAGGCCGGGGCGTCTGCTTCGGCACAGATTCAGAGTCTGTATTTGATTGCCGTTGGCCGGCCTCCGGACAACGCGGAATTGGGGGCTCTCACAGACTCATTGGTTGCCCTACGTGGGCAGTGGGAAACGCATCTGTTTCAGAATGCGAAAGCGTCAGATGCGGAAAAGGTGGAGCCAGACGCCCACCGCTTTGCACTCGGGAACCTGGTGCACGCGATGATGAATTCTGCTGCGTTTTTGTACATCGATTGAGAGTGTCTTCCTGCTGGCGTTGCTTGTTCGCGCGTCGAGTGAAAGGGGGGCTAGGAGACGGTTATGCAAAGGCCGCGTATGAACGGTTTTGTGAGTTCTCAACCATCAAGGCGTAGTTTTTTCGAACAGGTTGGAAGTGGCCTTTGTGGGGCCGCTTTGGCGTCTGTGTTGTCAGAGGATTTGTTCGGGCGATCGTTGCGGGCGGCAGAGCAAACACACACACAGAACGAGGCGTTAAGGCAATTCGATCTGCGGCCAAAGCCTACGCATTTCCATCCCCCAGCTCGTTCTGTCATTCAGCTATTCATGAATGGTGGTCCGAGTCAAATGGACTTGTTTGATCCAAAGGAAGAGCTGGAAAAGAAGCACGGGATGTCGTATTTCGGCGAGATTGCTGGCGAAGTCGAAAACCCGCAGGCCGCCGGTTCCCTTGTTCGTAGCTGGTTTCCTTTTCAAAAACGTGGTGACTCGGGTACGTGGGTGTCAGATGCGCTGCCGCACATCTCAGAGTGTGTCGACGATCTAGCGGTGATTCGCTCGATGCACACGACGAATCTGACGCATGAGCCCGCTTTGTTCAAGATTCACAGCGGGCAAGAAATGCCGGGACTGCCATCACTTGGTTCATGGGTGACGTATGCACTGGGTAATGAAAATCAGAACTTACCGGCTTACGTCGTACTAGATGATCCTCAAGGATTGCCCGTCAACCATACGCAGAGCTGGCAGTCGGGCTACTTGCCCCCAGTTTTTCAGGGGACACGGTTTCGTTCCACAGGGTCGCCTGTGTTGAATCTGGATCGAGATTTCCAGGAGCCCGATGGAGTGACCGGTCTGGAACGCGACCTGGTTGCGCGACTCGATCGGATCCATCGCAGGAAGCGGCCGGGACAACCACAGCTCAATGCCCGGATTGCTAGTTACGAGCTGGCAGCCCGGATGCAGTTGGCAGCTACCGATGCGCTTGATTTAGATCAGGAATCCCAGCGAACACTGGAACGCTACGGGATTGGTAAGAAGCCGACCGACTCCTATGGCAGACGTTGTTTATACGCCCGCCGTCTGGTTGAGCGGGGAGTGCGGTTCGTGCAGTTGTTCATTGAATTTCAGATTTGGGACAACCACACGAATCTAGGAAGCGGATTGAAATCCGCATGCGAGAAGACTGACCAGCCGATTGCGGCGCTGTTGCAGGATCTCAAGCAACGTGGACTATTGGACCAGACACTGGTTGTTTGGGGGGGGGAATTTGGACGTTTGCCGATTGCGCAATTGCCCGGCGATAAGAACGAAAAAAATGCGGGTCGAGATCACAATAAGAATGCCATGGTGACCTGGATGGCGGGTGGCGGTATCAAGGGTGGAATAACGTTTGGTTCGACCGATGAATTGGGGTTCGCGGCTGCTGAAAACAAGGTCACTGTTCCGGACTGGCACGCGACGATTTTGCATCAACTCGGTTTGCATCACGAGTCGCTCTTTTTTGAACGCAACGGACTCAAAGAGCGACTGACCGGTGTCAATGGCGCGCGAGTGATCCGAGAGATATTGTCCTAGCGTATGGTCTATCGGTCTTCGTTACGTCTGTGGCGATCCGGGGCAAGCGGATCCAGTGGAGAAATAGCGACGATGGCGGCCGGATTACTTGACGCCTGGCGACAGATCACCTGTCCGGTTGTGGGCATGTTGCATCTGCCAGCACTTCCGGGTTCACCGGCGTTTGACGGTAGCTGTCAGGAGATTGAGGCTGCGGTACTACGAGACGCTGAGGCGCTGGCTGAAGGTGGGGTGCACGGACTGCTCTTGGAGAACTATGGAGATGTCCCCTTTTTTCCGGGGCGTGTGCCGCGCGAAGTTGTAGCTTGTATGACCGCCTGTGCGGTTGCTGTCCGCAAACGCTTTCAATTGCCGCTGGGGATCAACGTTCTGCGCAACGACGGTGAGAGCGCCTTGGCGGTTGCGTTGGCTGCCGACGCCCAATTCATACGTGTCAATGTGCTCACTTCAGCACGGCTGACTGACCAGGGGGTCGTGGCTGGTATTGCTCATCGCCTGCTTCGTTTACGGAGGAGTCTGGGTACGGAAGCGGTACGGATTCTGGCAGATGTTGATGTCAAGCACTCTTCTGCGCTTGCGCCCAGTTCGCTGCCTGACGATGTTCGGGAATTGGTGGAGCGGGGATGCGCAGATGCGGTAATCGTAAGTGGTCAGGCGACCGGCGCCGCCATTTGCCGCTCCGATTTACAGCAGGTTCGTGAGGCAGTGCCGGCAGTGCCCGTATGGATTGGCAGTGGGGTGACGATCCTACAACTGCCGGAGCTGCTGCCACAGACTGATGGAGTAATCGTAGGGAGCTCGCTTAAGGTCAATGGAGAGGTGCAACTCCCGGTTGACAGGGACCGGGTCGCTCAGTTCATGGCAAGACACCAGGAGATTGCGAGCCAGCCGCCAACAAGCGAACGGGAGCGACGGGTTCCCCAGTTGTGAGGTAGCTCGGGTAGTTCCCGGTTGGGTTTCAGCAACAGCGTGGCAAATACAGGAAACTGTGTGCCGTCACCACCGTTTTGGTCGTCGCAACGATATGGAGAGTATTACGTTTCGGACGGATCCGAATCTGCGAGCGCGTTGGCGACTCGTTGGCACCGGGCCATCGTGGTTTCGAACTGGGCAAAGTCAAGGGACTGGTAGCCATCGCTCAGCGCATCTGCCGGTGACGGATGTACTTCGATGATAAGACCGTCAGCACCACCAGCGACGGCTGCGGTTGCCAGATCTGGGACTAGGTAGGCATGGCCAGTCCCGTGGCTGGGGTCGACGACGACGGGGAGGGGTGTTTTGTTATGCAGATAGGTCACGGTTGCAAGTGGCAGGGTGAAGCGAGTGTGAGACTCAAATGTACGAATGCCACGTTCACAGAGCATGACATTGGGATTGCCTTCATTAAGAATGTATTCTGCCGCCAGCAGTAGCTCATCAAGCGTCGCGCTGCAGGCTCTTTTCAGTAGTACCGCACGAGATGTGTTGCCAACAGCTTCCAGCAGACGGTAATTCTGCATGTTGCGTGCTCCCACCTGTAGCACGTCCGCGTATTTGGCAACCAATTCCACATCTTCCGCCGAGACCACTTCCGTCACGACGGCAAGGCCGGTTTCATCACGAGCTTTGGCGAGCAATTCCAGTCCGACTTTTTTCAATCCCTGAAAACTGTAGGGACTGGTACGCGGTTTGAAGGCGCCGCCGCGTAAAGCCGTGGCGCCGGCCGCTTTGACCGCCCGGGCGGTGGCGAGGATTTGTTCCTCATCTTCCACGCTACAAGGACCAGCAATCACACCGAGATGGCCCGCACCGACTTTAAGTGAACCTGCTACCACACACGTCGGATCGGGTTTGACTTCTCGACTCGCGACTTTATAGGGGGCCAGGATCGGCACGACTTCAGCGACTCCGGGGCTGCCCGCGAGAGATTCACGTGTGTCTTCCCGTTTTTCCCCGATCGCTGCGATCACGGTTCGCTGGGTTCCGACGATGGTGTGTGCCTTGAGGCCCAATCCCTCAATACGTGCAGCCATATCGTCAATTTGGTCCTGGGGAGCATCCTTTTCCATCACAACAATCATGGCCTATTTCTCCGTAGTGCGAGGGTGGTTTCGAGCTGGCAAATCGAACGAACAAGTTGCGTGCATGTCGCCAGCTCCTTGGTCTGAATTGGGTTTACTATGTGTTGGAACGAGTTGAGGATCGGCGGGTTGGGGTTCAACAAAAAAAGCCCTGAAACCGGAGGGGGTTTTCAGGGCTCTAGGAAATGCCGCTAACAGCGATGGACGACTACAACATTCCTCCGGCCCCGCAACGTGGCGGGAAAATAAAGCCGAACCAGCAGTGTCTGTTGAGGGTGACCATCCCGGTATTATGCCCGAAGGGTTAGCCTAATCAACCCGCCTCAGCCAACGCGACGGGTGAAATTGGAACTCGCTGAGGCGTTGTGATCGAGAACGGGTTCTACAGCTTGGGTATGGGGCGTTTTGGCGGTGGCTTCTTGAGCATTTTTTTGCGGTCGTTTTGGGCTGGGCCCGGGTTGCCACCGCCACCGCCAGCTCCCCGTCTCCCAGGTGGATTCAGGTTCGTGAATTCTTCCACCCACTTCCAACTCATGGGATCTTCAAGTTCGCGCGACGCCAAGAGAGCCCAGGGCGTGCCGGGGTGATTGTCGACGACACGCTGGAGATACTCTGTGGCGCTGGCAGCTTGTTTCTTGAGCTGGCTGCCGACGCTAACTTCATCGCTTGGCTGAAGAATCCACGTATTGTTTTTCTTGGTTGCGAATTTCATGCCTCGCTTGGCTTTTGCCAGCATGGCATTAAACGACTCGGTCCGCACTCGAACCGCTAGGACACGTCCAATTGCCAGATCGTATCCTGCTTGCCAACGTGGCGAGGCTTCTTGTTCGCGGTCGGTTTCACCGATTCGAAGCAGACTGTGTAACGCCGAGATCTTGGGAGACAATTTGGCTGCCGCCTTTTGTGCCTCCGTCAACGCGTTGGCAAAAGAGGCCTCGTCTCGTTTGACAAAACGAAACTGAGGGATCTCCATTGGTGTTAGCCAACTTTGGCGCGCAGCCTGAAAGAGTGCGGTGCGCGCCTTGTTCTGGTTCAGACGTTGCATGTATTCTTCTACCGTCACGTAGTCGGGGCGGTATTTACGCATGATTTCAGGATCAAAGAAGTGCTGCAGGTGTGCAGCGAATGCCGAGGTGTCACGGCGGCGAATCTTTCTCGTTGTGGAACGGTTGGGGTGGACAGCAAAGTAGATGCCTCCAGTTTCGTACGCCAAACGTGTCAGTGCGAATGGCCCGAATCCCGAGTCTATGGGAGGTGACTCACGCCCGGCACTGCCGGAGAAAGTCAATTTGATCCGTTCCGGGAACAGCGATTCTGGACCTTGATTGACTCGTCCCCAGCCGGGAGTCTGGTCGTATTTCTTGTCGGGATCGACCCACTTAACGAGTGTTTCCTGGCGTCCAAAGGGGGCCGGTACACCGACCACGTAAACTGGCATGCTATAGCGTCGGCAGAGTGCGACAGATTGATCCAACCCGTTGCGGTCGTCGCCTGCTTCGTCGGTTACCACGACGATCAACACATTGCGTTCCGGCTCTGCGGGTTTCCCCTTGGGGAGCCGCAATTCCTTGAAGCGGCTGGCCGCTTGTCCAACTGCGGCAAAGACGTTTTCGACTCCAGAGTTATCGAGTTCAATACTGTCAACTGCTTGCTTGATTTCGTCGATGTCGTCCGTCGGCTTCTCGGTAACCATCTGGACGGATTTGCCGAAGGCAAAGACCGACGTGAGCAGAGGTTTGTCGCGATGACGTTTGAATGCGGGGTTATCGGCTTGCTCCAACAAGCCCAGCTCTTCGTAAATCCGGTGCAGGCGCCCGTGGATTTCCGCGCGCTGGCGCGAAAGACTGGCCGATTGATCGAACAGCCAGACGACCAAGGTTTTACGCTGCTCGAGCGAACGTAAGATTTCGTTGGTCAGCCGGTCGATTGCCCCCAAAGCACCTGTTGTTCCTTCGCCGGCTGCGCCCTTGACGATCAAGTTCTGATCGAGGTGCAAGCCAGTGGCGACTTCAATCGACTGGTTTAGTTCGATCTCCGCTTCGTCGACAGGGGTCAGTTGCGTGGCGCTGGGAATTTCAGACAGTTCGGCAACGACCGGTGCCAGCGAGAGCGCCATCCCTTCCGTGTCTGCGCTATTGGCTCCGATGTGTTCGGACTGTTCGTCGCTAAAGTACACGTCTTCAGGAATTTCGACGGCAATTTCGTCTTCCGCCAGGGGCGCGAGAATAGTGAAGTGCGGTTTGGTCTGAGGCAGTAGCAGGGGAGCCAAGCCGAGTGCGAGTAGGATCCCAAAGTGGATAAGCAGGCTCGTGGCAAAAGCGCCAGAATCTGCATCCCATGGCAGATTCAGGCGTTCTCGGCTTTCGTTCCACCAGTTGCGCAAACGATGTGCAAAAGCGGTCATAACTTTACTCTCCCGCGTTCACGAAGTGAACTTCTGGTGGAATATTCCCGCTAGTTCCACCTACTATTGCATCGTCACCCTGAGCGAGGCTTAGTGATCTGGATTATGTGAAATTCAACGCACTGCAATCACACAGCGTGCCGTGGCCGTTACATGATATCGAGGCTCATTTTCCTCAAGCTGGCCGCAGGCTTGGCCTGCCGGGAACCCAACCCTGAATAATCGCCCTCCCGGAAGTCCGGTTACGGAGTCGCGTTGGAGGTTGGATTCGGTACCGCAGGACGCAGCAAGTGTCGAAGAAAACAGACCTTAGGGCATTTTCCCCAATCCGGGTATGAAAAGCAAGCGAATCTGCTGTGACGCAGGCCAATTCTTCCACTCCTGCGACTCTCAGCGGAGGCCCCGCGAGACAGCGGATTCACGCTCTCCCGGCCTCTTCAGTCCGGATGAGTCAGAGGCCGGCCGTACGCGAACGCGCGTGAACAGAGCAGGAAATAGCGTAAGGAACGCCTTCACAGCTCCCCAAATTTGGCGCTCTGCGGGCGGGTAACCGGTAAAGCCGCTGCTACCCGCGTGATCTTCGTTGACCCAATATGGTAACACGTCTACGATAAAAGTACGGCGTTACTTCGTGTCGCTTAGGGCGATCTGCCAACGTTTTTTTCCGCATTACGCAGGAATCTGGTTATGAAAGACCGCCACTTGCCAGGTTGGCTTCTGTTGCTGTCTCTGACGCTCGCAATTTCCGGCCCACCGGCATTTGGACAGGCCACCCAAAAAAAGAAACAACCCGGTGTGCCGGTACCCAAGGCGCGGGCTGAAGCCCTGACGACCAAAGACGGTGTGCATCTGCGGTGCATTTATTACGAGTCACCCTTGGCAAAAAAACAGGGGAAGCAGGTCTTCCCTGTGGTGCTGGTACACGGTTGGGGGCGTGGTGCCGCAGATTTTCACTACCTTGCTCAAGGTTTGCAGGGGCTTGGCTTTTCAGTCGCGGTTCCCGACCTGCGCGGCCATGGTAAAAGTGTCACGCGGAGCCTGGCCAATGGGAACAAAGCTCCCATCACCCGACAGCGGATGAAACCGAAGGACAAAGCTGCCGTGCTGTTGGATTTACAGGCAGTCAAGAGCTTCTTGCTGCAGGAAAACAACGCCGGCCGCATGAACATTGAGAAATTATGCGTCGTGGGTGCTGGGGAAGGCGCCTTGCTGGCGATGAACTGGGCGCTCTACGATTGGAACCGCCAGGACCTGCCTGCCTTTGAAATTGGTAAAGACATTCGTGGTTTGATTTTGCTTTCGCCGCCAAAGTCATTTGGCCGTTTCAACGCCCAGGGACCCTTGCAGCACCCGTTCATTTTGCGACAGATGCCAATGCTCATTGCGGTTGGGCAAGGGGATCGTACGGCGTCGAAGGACGCTGAGCGCCTCTACTCGAAGCTCGAAGGGCGGAGGAAAGCGGGGAACAATACGGCGACAGGGCTGTTTGTCAGTACCGCGAATACAAATCTACAAGGCGCCGAGCTACTAAATCCTCGATTACCGATCACGAAGGGAATCGTTGATTTCATGAAACTTATGCGTAGCCAATCAGACCGGTTTCCGGCCTGGACGGAACAGCGGTTTCAGTAATAGCAGATCTCTCTGAACACTGAATTACTGGTGCCAACCTGCGGGTCGCCTGACGTCGCTCACGCAGAGCAGCGACTGGCGAACGCAGCTCCCGTGGGCCTTTGGGGGGTTCGCTGCCACTGCCGGGGTTCTGCGCCGTGGCAGGATGGAGCCGCGGGGCGCTGTGTTGAGGCCCACAGGGTGCCACCGCTGTCCGATTGTGTCTTGAGCCAGCCCAGTTGATTGCGTACGATTCGCACCGACTTGGCGGAGGACAGGCACGTATGCTCGATTTTCATGTTCAACGATGTACTCGTCAGTGCGCTGGTGAGGATCGTGAATTGCTTCCCGGCGAAGTGTTCTATGCCGTGTTGATCGATGAAGGTGAAGAGGTGGTTCGTCTGGATTATTCCGAATCTGCGTGGCGGGGGCCACCAGAGGACGTGATCGGATGGTGGCGGTCACGGATGCCCGATAACGCGACGCGCAAGTTCCAGTGGGCTCCGAACGACGTCTTGCTGGATTACTTTGAACGGCTTGAAGAGCAACTGGATCGACTCGATGTCCGCTTTGTTTTGGCGTTGTTGATGGTTCGCCGCCGGATACTACGCCTGGAGGAATCGAGTACCAATGAACAAGGGCAGGAAGTGATGACCTTGTTCTGTCCGCGCAATGAAAAACAATACCGGGTGATTGTGGATTCACCAACGGCTGATCGTACACAACAGATTCAGGAGGAGTTGGCGAGACTGCTTGAGGCGGACACCGAATGATGTCTCTCCTGAGCTCACCTGATTTGGTTGTCAGAGAGTTTTGTTTCCGAGTGTGGTTAGGTCGCAGGAGGTTGTTGTTCCGATGAGCATGCCCTGCAGGAAGGCAATTGTGCACGCGGTCTGGCATAGCAGTTGTGCTCTCCAACGGCGTGGACAGCAAGCGCGCGTTGTGAAACTGACGTGGCTATTCAATACCAGTCTATTTGCCGTGTTATTGTCGGGTAGCAGTGGTTGCAGCAGCCTGGGTTGGTTTGCTTCTCGAGAACCCCAGGCTCCGGTCGTTCTGGGGGCTAATCCAGGAACCCAGGATGTGGTTGCTGCTGTGAACAGCAACAGCCGTTTGATTCGCCAACTGCAGACGACCAGCGCTTCCCTTTCGGTTCCGGGTTTTCCGGGATTGGCGGCCGATCTGGCATTGGAGCGGCCGCAACGACTGCGTATTCGAGCGCGTGCCCCGATAGGTTCGCAGCCGCAACTGGATTTGGGGAGCAATCAGGACCACTTTTGGTTCTGGGTGAACCAGAATCCGACGGGCTTGGCCCCAGGCAGGTCTTCTCCGGTTTACGTCGCCCGCCACCAGGAATTTCGCCGCAGCGCGGCGCCTGGCGTGCTGCCACTGGAGCCACGGTGGATCATTGAAATGTTGGGGGTGACCACGCTTGACCCCGCTGCTGGCTATCAGTTTTCAGCGGGGCCGGAGCAGCTTATTTTACGTTCACAAATTGCCAGTCCAGGTACGCCTTTGACGCGCCAGGTCGTAGTTCACCCACAATTTGGCTGGGTTGTACAGCAGCAGTTTGACGATGCCACCGGAACACTGGCGATTGCCAACCTGTCACAATTTCGATATTACCCAGACATGGGGGTATCTTTGCCTCGGCGGCTGCAAATTCAACTCCTGCCCGGTCGGCAAGAAGAGGTTGCTTTTCAGATCGATGTGGGCGATTACATGATCAATCAGCTGATTGGCGCCCCCAGCCGGCTATGGCAAATGCCACGACTGGAAGGTGTTCCGCGTATCGATCTGGCCGCGTTTCAAGCGCCGAGCCAAGGGGCAGGGTACGACCCAGCTGGTGATGACGGTGTCAAACCGCCAGCGGCCGCTCTTCGACCCAGCTATCGTGGGCTGCCGCAATTGCGTTAACCGGTTTTGCGGGCTGCGAAGGGGTCAGGACCCTCCCGTCATCGAGCAGTTCGCGTTAGGATCGTGAGGGTGCGATTCTACTGCGCTCATTCCCGTTGATGGACTTATAACCGTGCCCCGAGATTTTCTTCAGAGTGCCCAGGACAGCTACGACGTGGTCGTCATCGGTAGTGGATTGGCTGGAATGACCGCGGCCAATATCCTCGGGCGCGCGGGACATTCGGTGCTACTGCTGGAACAGCACTATAAGTTGGGTGGCTTGGCTACCTGGTTCAAGCGTCCAGGTGGCCATATTTTTGATATTTCGTTACATGGCTTTCCGCATGGGATGATCAAAAGTTGCAAGCGTTATTGGAATCAGGCTATCGCGGACTCGATCGTTCCGTTGAAACGGATTCGCTTTGACAACCCCGTTTTTTCTTTGACGACAAGCTACCATCGAGACGATTTCACCCGGCTATTGTCAGAGCAGTTTGCTGTGCCGCGGTCAACGGTTGATGCTTTTTTCGACACCGCGCGTCAGATGAATTTTTATGACGACCAGGAATTGACAACGGGGGAGCTGTTCGAGCGATTTTTTCCCGGCCGCCAGGATATAGTGCGGCTGCTGATGGAACCGATTGTGTATGCCAACGGTTCAACTCTGGAAGATCCGGCATTGTCCTACGGGATCGTATTCTCAAATTTTATGTCCAAAGGCGTGTTTACATTTGAGGGTGGAACGGATCGATTGATTCAGTGGATGCACGATGAACTTCGGGCTAATGGTGTTGATATCTGCATTCGTTGTGACGTCGAACAGGTGATTGTGGAGCGGGAACGGGTCGCTGCGGTCAAAGTGAACGGCCGCGCGATTCGAACTCGCAGTGTGGTGTCGAATGCCAATTTGCAGTCGACGATTTTTCGTTTGGTGGGTGAGCGGTATTTTGATTCTCAATTTGTCGACGAGGCAAGAAAAGTACGCGTCAACAATTCCAGTACCCAGGTTTATATGGCGCTCAAACCGGGTGAACAAATCGAGGAATCGACAGGAGACCTCTTGTTCAGTTCAACCGCCCGTGAATTTGCCACCGATTTGTTGCTCAGTCGTGACATCACGAGTCGGACTTACTCGATTTACTACCCACGTACTCGGCCGGAGGGGCGGGCACGCCATTTGGTGGTTTCCAGTACCAATGCCAAATACGAGGATTGGGCTGGGTTGACGAAAGAAGAGTACGAACAGAGCAAGCGCGATCTGATCGAAACAACCCTTGATGCGGCGGAAAAATATCTGCCAAATCTGCGTGCGCGGGTGGCCCACATCGAGGCGAGTACCCCTGTTACGTTTGAACATTACACACGCCATGTAGCAGGCTCCAGTTTCGGTACGAAGTTCGAAGGTTTGGCGGTTAGTCGTGCTTTGCCGGAGCAAGTCCGAGGTCTATACCATGCCGGCAGCGTCGGTATCATCATGTCCGGGTGGCTGGGTGCCATTAATTATGGCGTGATTGTTGCCAACGATGTCGATGCATGTCTGATGGCGAGCACGTCCGGAGTTTCTTCTTCACGGAGTTCTGAGTAATGCCACAGTGGTTGCAGGGTTTCCGTGATTAATAGGGTGCGCATCATCGGTCAGGTAGGGGGCACGATAAGGTGTGGCGACGAAAGCAGATTGAAAACGGATTGGCGTGCTTGGTGTGCGCGTTCTTAGCAGTGCCATTAGTTGCGGATGATTGGCCCCAATGGATGGGGCCTCGTCGCGATGGCGTGTGGCGGGAAAGCGGAATCATGAAACGCTTTCCTCAAGCCGGCCTGCCACGTCAGTGGCGTACCGAATTGGGGGCGGGCTATGCGGGTCCGGCAGTCGCCGACGGTCGCGTGTTTGTGATGGACCGAATTCGACATCCCGACGATGCCGACAAGATCGCACGACTAAAACGGGACTTTGGCCCTGCTCCCAATTACAACTACACACGCGGAATTACGCTGGGTGTGGAGCGTGTCGTCGCTCTGGATGTTGCCAGTGGGAAGGTGCAGTGGGTCCATCAGTACGATTGCCCTTATACGATTGCGTTAATGTATGGTGCCGGTCCACGCGTCACGCCAACCGTCGATCAGGATCGAGTATATACGTTAGGATCCGAAGGACATCTGTTCTGCCTGCAGGCGCAGACCGGCCAAGTTATTTGGTCTCGCGAGTTCCAACGCGATTACAAACTTGAAATCCCGCATTGGGGATTGTCTGCCCACCCGCTGGTCGACGGCGACCGCTTGATTTGCATCGTCGGTGGCAAGGGCACGACGGTGGTTGCGTTTGATAAGTACACGGGACGTGAAATTTGGCGCGCCTTGGATACACGTTGGCCGGGGTATTCATCGCCTGTGATTTACCAGGTCGGGCAGACACGTCAATTGGTTATCTGGCATGGCGATGCGATTAATGGACTCGATCCCGAAACCGGTGCGACGTACTGGTCGATTCCCATTAAAACGCACTGGGGAATGGCGATTGGCATCCCGCGACTCTTTCGCGAACAACTTTATATTAGTGGCTATCCGCGCCAGTCGGCATTGCTCCAGCTCGATTCTCAGCGGCCGCAAGCAGAAATTGTCTGGCAAGGTGACACCCGTCGGGGCGTGGCTTGTGTGATGAGTACACCCGTGATTGAGAATGGTTATCTCTACGGAGGAGGGCCGGGTGGGCGCTTTATGTGTGTCCGGGTGAGCGACGGGAAACCGATGTGGGAGAGTTTTGTTCCTTCGACCGGAAAACGGCCAGCTAATTGGGCGAATGTATTTGTTGTCAAGCAGGCGGACCGTTACCTGTTGGCGAATGACCTCGGCGAGTTGGTCCTGGCACACCTAAGTCCCGAGGGGTTTGAAGAGATCAGCCGGACTATGATCATATCCCCGACGACGCCCTTGGGTCGACGCACAGTTGTTTGGTCGCATCCCGCTTTTGCTCAGCGCAGTGTTTTCGCACGCAACGACAAGGAGCTGGTCCGTTTGTCTTTGGCCGCAAACCCGTAACTGGCATGCACCCCATGTCAGCCCAGGCGTGGTTCGCAGTCGCTTGCCCGCCATGGCAATTGTGAATGACGCATTGCTTTGGCACCGAGATCATTGGGCCGATGAGCGGCTGCCATTTGGTCCGCCACTGATCAGTTCGCCATCTGGAAGTGGACGGGCTGCGGTGAGTAGTCCACGGGCGAATAGATGTTCTTTTAGACGCCGGAAATCCTCGAAGCTGTCGCGGTAAACCCAAACCGTAACTGTGGTTTGAGGTGTGCTTTCGGCCGCCAGCAGCGCGGAAAAGTGCGAGTCGCCCCGCAAGGCGTTTTCAAGTGGTTCCCCGAGTTGATCGGCGGTTGGGATCAGTTCGAAATACGCCAACTCTGCGAACTGCTGTACGACGGGGCCGAGATCGGTGTTGATTGTGCGCTCGCTGCGCTGCAGTGTGTAACGCATCCGGAATCCCTCGACAGGGCCGATGACTTCTGTCACGCGGGATGAGTTTTTTAGCTTCCAGAGTTGCTGTTTTCCGTCCGCTTTCATGCGTGTGACCAGGTCGTTGATTGCAACATGCGCCAGCCGCCCCGCTTTCAGACGTAAGTGAATTTCTTTGCCGAAGACGGTTTTGGCCATTGGGGTCGGTAGATGTTTCAACTCGATCGGCGCCTTCGTCTCGACGGCAACCGCCTCGGTGGTTTGTCGCAGCTGGTCAAGTTCGCTCGCAGCCGTGGAAAGCTGCTGCTGGACTTGCAAACGTTCTTGTTGCGCGATGTCGAGATTGTCCCGGGCACGGCTGAGTTCTTTTTCAGTGGCGGTCAACAATGTCAGGAGTTGATCCCGCTCGATACGCCGATAGGCAATTTCCTGTTCTTGAAGATTGATTTTGCTTTGCGTCTTGTGGATGTCCGTTTCCAGCCCGGCGGCGGTGTCTTCTAGTATCTGGATGCCATCGTCTTCCGCAGCTGTTGTTGCTGTTGGAGGTGTTGTAGCGGGCCGTTCGTTCATGGCATCCTTGGCACGAGCGCCGACGATCATCACGAGAATGATGAGGATGCCAACGAGGTTGGCGACGATGTCCAGGAAAGCGTCTTGCCCTGGCGCGTCAGCTTCGATCCGTAGTTTCTGTCTCACCGCTTAGCCCTTTCGACGATCATGCCACTGTCCCGCAACAGGGTGGATAGCTCCAGGAAACGGTGTTCCGCATTTGGTTGGACGTCGATTTTCAGAACGGGTTTCCAGTATCCACCAGGTATGGCTAATCCCCAACGTTCCATGCGGTCCCAGATGCGGGCAATCAAAGACTCGATGTCATTACTCATTGCGCCCTGCACCGGGACGGCCAGGTCACGCGCGTCGACGCCGCGTTCTTTTTGAATGACCAGTCGGTCGGAGTAGCATTGGATCCGAATTGTCCTTTGGATTTCGGTCAAGTCGTTTTCGTATTTAGGCAGGGCGAAATTACTTCCGCGACTTTTGGCCAGGCTCGTTGGTGCGGTGTCATCTTTAGCCGTTCCGATCGCGCCGCTTGCCGTGGAAGACTGGTTTGGCGCGCTGCCGGCGGTTGCCGCGGCTGTGTTGCGGGCTGTCGCTCGGCGCGCTGAACCCGCTGCCATTCCCCGCGGATTGTCAGTATCCGGTTTTTCGGAACGCGGGTAGGTGTGTCGTCCAGCAACGTTTCCTGAACCAGCGGTGGCAGGTGGCGGGCGGTAGCTTTCGGGTGGCCGGGTGACGCCGTTTCGACGTGTTCCTGGACGTTGTCTGCCGCCTCTGCCGGTGCCAGGTCCGCTCGCTGGTGCACGGACAAAGCCACGGTTTGTTGTGGCCCGCAGTTGCCCGCCGCTTTCTTGTTGGTAGCGGCGGGGCATCGCGCGAGTCAACGCGAGCTGACGCTTGCGGGCCAATTCGATCACATGCTGGAGTGATTGCTTCAATCGGTCATCCGCTGGCGGATAGTGCAATTCACGTTGCGCATCGACGAGTTCGTAGCCGAATTCGTCGTCCCAGCCCTGCATTGATCTACGGGCCGCACCGTATGCCAGGATGCCGTCGGAGCGTACAACGATTAACGGATAAGGTTCTTCACTATCGCCGAGACGTCGGTAGTATTCACGTTTGGCGCGGAGCACGGCTGCCAGTGGATTTCCGGGGCCGGTGGGACCAGCTAGTTCTTCAGCGGTGAGGACAATCTGCTCAGGTTGGATAATCAGGCCTGCGGGAGCACATTCGATGTAGAGTGGGCGTCGCTTTGTTGCCTGAGGGCCGTGGTAGGGGATGATGGCATAGGCCGCCGGACGCTGTTGCAAATCTTGACGGGAGCGTTCCAGCTCTTTTTGCGCCTGGTCGATTTGGGTTTGGAGTTTGCTCAGTTGTTGTCTCGCTTGCTCCAGGTTTGCTTGACTCGGGGAGTCGAGAGCGTGGAACGCTTTGCGTTCTTCAAGTAGCTTGTTCCACTGAGCTTCCATTTGAGTGAGATGCTCTTCCAGGTGGCTTAGAGCCAGGCGGCGGTCTGCTAGTTCGGTTGTTTTTTCCGTGCGTTGTTGCGCGAGGATTTCCGATCGCCAGTTGAGATCTTCTCGTTGCTCTTGGCGGCGCTGGGAGGCAGCCTGGGCGGTCAAGTCAGCGGCTGGGTCGGGGCGGACTATTTCTACGGCCTGTACACGTGCTTGCTGGACAACGAGAACGAGCAACACGATCAGCGCACCCATGGTGCAGACTAGTACGGCCAGAAACGGAAACAATGCTACGCGTGTTTCCGGTTTGCGGTTGGCTCGTCGTCTCATGCAGCGCGATCCTGGCTGTCGGTTGGATCCAGTTCCAACGGTGGGGTGGACTCTGGAATACTGCCGAGTCGAGTATTGAGCAGATGGATTGCTGCTGCCAGGCTATTGACCGTGGCTTCAAAATGCTGTGCACCGGACAACGAGCGCAAGTTGTCATTGAGCGCTGCCTCCAGCTGGCGAATGTCCTGGCTGGCATCAATTGCTCGCGCCAGAAGCTCGCCGTGTTTGTTGAGTTCGGCCTGTTGTTGCTGCGCCGCCGTAGCGCTCTCCGAAAGTGTGGCCTGCCAGCGATTCGCATCAGCGCGGTGTTCGGCTGCCAGCTCCCGCTGCTGATTGAGCAAGAGGGCCATCTGTTCGAGTAAGTGATCTTGCGCCTGGTTCCAACGCTGGGTTGCAGAGTTGGTGGCAGTCTCGCTTTGTTCTGCCAAAGTATGCGCGTACTGTTGCAGCGATCCGTTCAAGGTGTTTGACAACGCTTGTTCAGTCTGGGCAAGTGAAGCCTGGCTTAATTGAGACCACTGCTGGTGAGCGGAGTCAACAGTTTTTTGCCACAAGGTCGTTTGTTGGGCGACCAGCTCTTCACTAGTGTGGATGACTTCCTGACACATTTTCTGGACCGACGCGACGTAGGGATCGGTTTGGGTGCCCCATTGTGGAAATCGTCCCAGCAGCTCTTTATTGGTGCGATCGTCGACTTTTGATAGTAATTGCGACTCGATTTGATCAATCAAGAACTGCACGAACATCAAAACGATCGATAATGACAAGGCTAGTGCCGTCGTATCGAACGCCACGTACAGGCCATCCAGTAGTTTTTGCATCGCCGTCTGAATCGAGTTGGCAAGTTCGACAGGGTCGAGATTTCCCAAGGCCTGGGTGATTCCAATGACCGTACCGAGGAAACCCAGCATCGGTGTTGCCCAGATTATGATGCGTGCGAACGCATAGCCTTCCTGCTGTCGTCCTTGATCCAGGTCGGAAAGATATTTGAGGTCTTCGTCGAGTCCATCCGCTGTTCCCTTGCGACGGATCAGCTCCAGAATGTTGGAGAGTCGCATGCCGAGATAAGACTCGCGGGTTCTCTGTGGTAGCTGCTGGAGTTGTGCCAGGAGTTGCTGACAATGATTCAGGCCGCTGCCGCCTGGCGCGGGTTCTCCCAGGCTGATTGAGTCCAGTGAGTGGTATTGCGCCACGACATTAATCAGTTTTGCGATCAAGGTGGCCATGCCGACGAAGAACATCGTGGTGGCGACGTACGAAACCGGATGCGTCGCGAAATAGCGACGCATTAATGGGTTCGTGAACGGTCCCTTGAACAAGAGTGTGTAGAAAAAACTGCTAGCTGCGAATCCCAGGATCAGAGGCCAGCCAAGACTGGCGATGGCGTTGCGCAGGGAATTTCGGTCAGATGGTCCGGACAACGAGAATTCCTTTCACAGTGTGATTTTTTTCGGGTGTCGGGGCATGAAGTTGGGAGTGCGTCATCGAGCTGTAGCCCCCTAATCCTTAAAGTCGGTCTAATCCGCACATTTTGATGAGTCTTACTTGCACAATTGCGGTAGGAACCGAGGAAAACTCAAACGCTTCTCTCCGCCCCGGGTAAAGAGGCCTGCTTGCGAAACCGGCATAATCGTTAAACATTTGCAAAGTTCTCGCGCGAAGATGGCCGATAGGGAAACCTGTCATCACTTATGGCGGAATGGTGCTACCAGGCCGTTCCCGGTCCGAGCAGAGGACACAAGTCGTTGACCAAGAACAAGTGGGTATCCCAGGGGGGATGTAGTCCGGTGACGACCTGAATGGTCGCCCGGACTACTTTTTTGCGCTCAGTAGTTGGCTGCCCGCCGGAGCATCGCTCAAGACGAAATGTCCGGCGGGCTACATCTGCCTGCGGCACTGGCTGCGGTGGCAGTCTGTTCGTGATAAGCTCGAGGCATGAGTTCGCGCGACCACAGTTTGGCACAATCTGAGCAGACGTCGGTACGACCGGCGGTCCGTTGGCAGCTTGTCACCCGGAGTCTCGACTTTGCACAGGGCCCTTGTGTCATGGGCATCGTCAATGTGACGCCGGATAGTTTTTCCGACGGCGGGAATTTTATCGCGACCGCAGCGGCGGTTGAGCATGCCCTGAGACTGGCCGCCGAAGGAGCCAGTATTCTCGATATCGGTGGAGAGAGTACACGCCCGGGGGCATCGCCGGTTGAGACCGACGAAGAGCTGCAGCGTGTCGTCCCGGTAATTGAAGAAGTGTGTCGCCAGACGACGGTGCCAATTTCCATTGACACCTCCAAGGCGGCAGTGGCCGAGGCGGCTTTAGCGGCAGGTGCCGAGATCATCAACGATGTGTCGGGGCTGGCTGGAGATGCCCGCATGCTAGCAGTGGCGGCATCTTCGGGGGCAGGTGTTTGTGCGATGCACATGCGTGGTACACCGCAAACAATGCAACAAAATCCGACGTACTCGGATGTCGTGGCCGAGATCTACGACTATTTAGGTGTCCGCCGCGACGTATTGCGTGAGGCGGGCATCGAGAGCAACCGTATTTGCCTTGACCCGGGTATCGGTTTTGGCAAAACCCATCAGCACAATCTCGATTTATTGGCCTGCTGTCACCGATTTCATGCGTTGGGTTGTCCCTTGCTGTTGGGGCCTTCTCGCAAAGGATTTATTGCCAAAGTCATCGCAGATCGAACAGCCGATCGCACTCCAGGTACGATTGGCG